>DASWSX010000118.1:0-7539 GCA_036402435.1 Telluria sp.
TGCAGATCAAGCTGCGCGGCGACCGCAAGGAGCCCGGCAACGCCAGCGCGACGACGGCGGACGACCTGTCGATGGCGATCGAGGAAGAGCCGGAAGAAGACAAGCCGGCGCACTGACCCTTATAACTTTGAAGCGATGTCATGCCTGATTTTGAGAAAAAGATTTGCACCCGCAGTGAACTGAAGCAGCGCGTTGCTGCGCTGCCGAAACCGGTGGTGCTAACCAACGGCGTGTTCGACATCCTGCACCGAGGACATGTGACCTACCTGGCGCAGGCACGCGCGCTGGGGGCGTCGCTGGTGGTGGCGGCGAATACCGACGCGTCGGTAAAGCGGCTGGGCAAGGGCGACGACCGTCCGTTGAATACCTGCGCGGACCGGATGGCTGTGCTGGCGGCGCTGGAGTCGGTGGCGCTGGTGGTCGATTTTGATGAAGACACCGCGCTCGAAGTGGTGCAGGAAGCGCGGCCTGAAATTTACGCCAAGGGCGGCGATTACGACATGACCGCGATTCCTGAAGGGCAGGCTGTGCTCGCGTATGGCGGTCAAGCCATTGCCATCGATTTTGAACATGATCGTTCGACGACCAAACTGCTAACGAAGGTACGAGCCGGCTAGCGCTTCGGCGGATGCGCGCCAAGGCGCTTATCCGCCCTACGGGTTGTGGTGTCAGCTGGGACCGTAGGGGGGATACGTGCGAAGCACGCATCCACCGATTTCGTCAGTTCAGCCCCCATCAATTGCGCCCACATCATTGAAGTTCGTTCGTCCCGAGACAATACTATTCTGATCACCCGGGAGAAGATCATGAACGAACAAGCAAACATCGACGTTATCCGGCGGGTCTACCACGCCTTCGTGAATGGCGACAGCCAAGGCCTGTTGTCTTGCCTCGCGCAGGACATTGCCTGGGAAGAGCCGGAGGTGCCTAACCTGCCGTTCGCCGGCAAGCGCCAGGGCCGCGACCATGTCGCTGAATTCTTCCGCACGGTGGCCGCGCTTCAGCAGCTTCGCGATTTCCGCCCCATCGAGTTCATCGCGCAGGGAGACCGCGTGATTTCCCTCGGCCATTACGAGTGGACGGTCAGGGCGACCGGCGCGGACTGGGGCAGCGACTGGGTGCATATCTTCACCGTCCACGACGGCAAGATCACGCACTTTCGCGAGATGGCCGACACGCACCGGGTGGTTGAAGCTTATCAGGCAGGACAGACTGGTACGGCTCGCAACATACCGGTGACCGACGCCGTTCCGCCGGCGTCGATCCATTAGAAGGCGTCAGGCGCCGCCAGCGTAGCCGTTCTGGCGCCAGGCTTCGAACACCACCACCGCCACGGTGTTGGACAGGTTCAGGCTGCGGTTGTCCGGCATCATCGGCAGGCGGATGCGCTGCGCGGGCGGAAACGATTCGCGCAGTTCCGTGGCGAGGCCGCGCGTCTCGCTGCCGAACACGAACACATCCCCCGGCCTGAAGCTGGCGCTGGCGAACGGCGACGAGCCGTGCGTCGTCATGGCGAACATGCGCTCGCGGTCTGGCTTCTCGCTGGCCAGATAGTCGTCCCAGCTCTTGTGCACCTTCATGTTGGCGTACTCGTGATAATCCAGCCCGGCGCGCTTCATTTTGGTGTCGTCGAGCGGAAAGCCGAGCGGCTCGATCAGGTGCAGCTGCGCGCCCGTGTTGGCGCACAGGCGGATGACGTTGCCTGTGTTGGGCGGGATTTCGGGTTCGACGAGGACGACATGGAACAAGGTGCTTCTCCTTAAAATCAATGAGGCGGCGTGCGCGCGAACACCAGGTTGCTCACGCGCGCCGCGCCGAACCGCTTGAACGTCGCGGCGAGTTCATTTAGTGTGTGGCCGCTGGTCATCACGTCGTCGACAATGCCGATGTGCTGTCCGCGCACGATCGCCAGGGCTTCCGGCGACACGATGAACGCGTTGCGGATGTTACGGCGGCGCTGGTCCGGCGCCACGCCCGACTGCGCCTGCGTTTCGAGCGCCCGGATCGCCAACCTGGGCCGCAGCGGAATCCCTAGCCGTGCCGACAGCGGCCTTGCTATCTCCAGCGCCTGGTTAAAGCCGCGCTCGACCAGCCGTTGCCGTCCCAGTGGAACCGGACACAGCACATTGGGCAGCAGAAACTGCCGCTCGGCGCGGACGGTGTCCCCGATCATCTCTGCAAACCACGGCGCCAGCGCGAGCCGGCCGCTGAACTTGAGCTGCAATACCAGCTGGTCCACCGGCGCGGCGTAATCGGTCGCCGCCAATGTCGCGTCGAAGGCGGGCCGTTCGACCAGGCAGCCTGCGCACTCGAACCGTCCGTCCCCGTCGAAACCCAACGGGTTGGCGCAGCGCCGGCAGCGCGTGGTGCGCGGCGCGACGTGCTCGCCATGGCAGGGCGGGCAAACCACGCCGCCGCAGGCGCCGCCGCACAGGGCGCAGGACGAGGGCAGCAGGGCGCGCGCCAGCATCGATGGCCAGCGTTGCAGACTCAGGCGCAATCGGTCGGCCACGGGCTCGCCTCGCAACAAACATGTACACTTCGGCCATTATCTCATTCCCGCGTCACGTATTCGCAACACTGCCATGGCAAATCCCCAGTCCCCCTCCAAAATGAGCGCGCCGATCGACCTGGCGCGGGTACGCAACTTGTTCGCCGACCCGGCCCGCGTGGCGCCGTCCGACTTCCTGCGGCGCGAAATCGCCTCGCGCATGCATGACCGGCTGGCGCTGGTCAGGCTGACCCCGGCCCAGGTGCTCGATGCCGGATGCGGCACCGGGGCGGACCTCGCGGTGCTGCAGAAGGATTACCCGGCCGCCCAGGTCATCGGTATTGACGCCAGCGCGGCGATGGCGGCCGCAGCCAGGTCGTCCGCCCCCGCAACCGGCCTGAAATCGATGCTGAACCGCCTGATGCCCGGCAAGACGGGCATCGACCTGGTGTGCGGTGACTTCGGCGCCTTGCCGCTCGGGCCGAACTCCGTCGACCTGGTGTGGTCGAACCTGGCGCTGCACTGGCATCCGCAGCCGGACCGGGTCTTTGCTGAGTGGCGCAGGGTGTTGCGAGTGGAAGGCTTGCTGATGTTCTCGAATTTCGGTCCCGACACGTTCCGCGAGCTGCGCGCGGCATTTGCCGCCGTCGACGAGTCGCCGCACGCCTTGCCCTTCGTCGACATGCACGATTTTGGCGACCAGTTGGTGGAGGCGGGCTTTTCGACGCCGGTAATGGACATGGAGGTCATTACCGTCACCTACGACACGCCCGAGGCGCTGCTGGCCGACGTGCGCGCGCTGGGCGGCAACCCGCTGGCAACGCGCAAGCGCGGCCTGGCCGGCCGTGCTGCGTGGCAGAAAATGCGCGATGCGCTGGAGCGGCAACGGCGTCCCGACGGCAAGCTTGGCCTGACCTTCGAGGTGATCTATGGACATGCTTTCCGGCCGGCCCCGCGCAAGACCGCCGCCGGCGAGGCGATCATCCGGTTCGAGCCGCCTCGGCCACGCTAGCGTCCCGGAACGTGGGTACGCCCCAGTGAAATACAAGGCTTCAGGCGACAACGGCGGCGATTATTCCTTGATGAAGACACTACTCCTTGAGTATAATCAACGACTAATTTTGTCGACTGTGGCTGTGCATGCTTAAAAAACAAGCGAACACAGCAGCATAAAAGTCGAGCGCAATAGCAAGCCAGCGTCCACCAGTGCGTTTTCTCCACCGGGTTCGCTGCGACGGTTCCAACCGGGGACGCGGCAGGTGGCGCGCGGCCGGTATGGGGCCTTTTTGTGCGATGGTTTTGGAGCGTCGGCGGTAGCAGGCCAGGATTGCCGGACGTTTAAAAATATTATTATCTTTGGGTGGTTGGGGAAAACATGACATATGCAAAGCGACTTCAAGCCTTGATGCTCGGCCTGGCTGTTACGGCAGCCGGACTCCCGGCATTGGCCGTGGCACAGGTGCAGGGGCGTCCAATTGAGAATCAGTTGAACCTGCAGATGCCTGTTACGCGCATCGCTGACGAAATCAACACGCTGCACACCTGGATGATGATCGTCTGCCTGGTGATCTTCGTGGCCGTCTTCGGCGTGATGTTCTATTCGGTATTCAAGCACCGCCGTTCGCAGGGCCACAAGGCGGCAACCTTCCACGAGTCGACCGCGGTCGAAATCGCATGGACCATCGTGCCGTTCCTGATCGTTATCGGCATGGCGCTGCCAGCGACCAAGACCGTGGTGGCGATGAAGGACACCTCGAACGCCGACCTGACCATCAAGGTTACCGGCATGCAGTGGAAGTGGGGCTACGACTACCTGAAGGGTGAAGGCGAAGGCATCTCGTTCCTGTCGAACCTGTCGACCCCGCGCTCGCAAGTTGGCGCGCCAGGCGTTGCGGCTACCGAAGCCCGTACCGAAAACTACCTGATGGAAGTCGACAACGAAGTCGTCGTTCCAGTCAACAAGAAGGTCCGCCTGGTCCTGACCGCCAACGATGTGATCCACGCATGGACGATTCCTGCGTTCGGCGTCAAGCAGGATGCGATTCCTGGTTTCGTGCGCGATACCTGGTTCAAAGCTGAGAAAATCGGTACCTACCGCGGTAACTGCGTCGAACTGTGCGGCAAGGAACACGCGTTCATGCCAATCGTCGTTCGCGTCGTTTCCGATGCGGATTACAGCGCATGGGTTGCAGGCAAGAAGAAGGAAATGGCGGCACTGGCGGACGATCCGACCAAGGTCTGGACCATCGACGAACTGAAAACCAAGGGCGAAACCGTCTACAACACCAACTGCATCGCTTGCCACCAGGCCAACGGCAAAGGTGTTCCTAACGCCTTCGCGCCGCTGGACGGCTCGGCTGTCGTACTCGGTCCGAAAGCGGCCCAGATCGACGTCCTGCTGAACGGCCAGAAGACCGGCAAGTACCCTTCGGAAATGCCAGCATGGAAACAACTGTCGGATTCGGATATTGCTGCGGTCATCACGTACACCCGCAATAACTGGTCGAACAAGGCATCGGAAAACATCGTTCAACCAGCCGAAGTTCTGGCTGCACGCAAGTAATTAGGAGCTTCAGATGAGCACAAGCACAATCGATCACGCACACGGCCACGACAGCCACGATCACGCGCACGATCATCCACATGGTCTGAGCCGCTGGTTGTTCGCGACCAACCACAAGGACATCGGTACCCTGTACCTGTGGTTCTCCCTCGTCATGCTGATGTCGGGCGGCGTCCTCGCGCTGGGCATCCGTACCGAGCTGTTCCAGCCGGGCCTGCAGTTCTTCCAGCCTGAGTTCTTCAACCAGCTGACCACGATGCACGGCCTGATCATGGTGTTCGGCGCGATCATGCCGGCCTTCGTCGGCTTCGCCAACTGGATGATCCCGCTGCAGATCGGCGCGTCCGACATGGCGTTCGCGCGCATGAACAACTTCTCGTTCTGGCTGCTGCCGCCTGCGGCGCTGCTGCTGGCTGGCTCGTTCTTCGTGCCTGGCGGCGCCACCGCTGCCGGCTGGACGCTGTACGCACCGCTGTCGACCCAGATGGGTATCGGCATGGACATGGGTATTTTCGCGATGCACCTGATGGGCGCGTCGTCGATCATGGGTTCGATCAACATCGTCGTCACCATCCTGAACATGCGCGCGCCTGGCATGACCCTGATGAAGATGCCAATGTTCTGCTGGACCTGGCTGATCACCGCCTACCTGCTGATCGCCGTGATGCCAGTGCTGGCCGGCGCGATCACCATGACCCTGACCGACCGTCACTTCGGCACCTCGTTCTTTAACGCTGCCGGCGGCGGCGACCCGGTCATGTACCAGCACATCTTCTGGTTCTTCGGACACCCGGAGGTGTACATCATGATCCTGCCGGCGTTCGGTATCGTCTCGCAGATCCTGCCGGCGTTCGCACGCAAGCCGCTGTTCGGCTATGCGTCGATGGTGTATGCAACCGCATCGATCGCGATCCTGTCGTTCATCGTCTGGGCGCACCACATGTTCACCACCGGCATGCCGGTGACCAGCCAGCTGTTCTTCATGTACGCAACCATGCTGATCGCGGTTCCGACTGGCGTGAAGGTATTTAACTGGGTTGCCACGATGTGGAAGGGCGAAATGACCTTCGAGACCCCGATGCTGTTCTCGGTCGGCTTCATCTTCGTGTTCACCATCGGCGGCTTCACCGGCCTGATCCTGGCTGTGACCCCGATCGACATCCAGCTGCAGGACACCTACTACGTGGTTGCCCACTTCCACTACGTACTGGTGGCAGGTTCGCTGTTCGCACTGTTCGCAGGTTTCTACTACTGGGCGCCAAAATGGACCGGCCACATGTACAGCGAATTCCGCGGCAAGTTCCACTTCTGGGCATCGCTGATCACGTTCAACATCACGTTCTTCCCGATGCACTTCCTGGGCCTGGCCGGTATGCCGCGCCGCTATGCGGATTACTCGGCGCAGTTCACCGACTTCAACATGATCGCCACCATCGGCGCGTTCGGTTTCGGCCTGTCGCAAGCGTACTTCCTGTTCTTCGTGGTCCTGCCGACCATCCGTGGCGGCGCAAAAGCTGCCGACAAGCCATGGGATGGCGCGGAAGGCCTGGAGTGGACCGTGCCTAGCCCGGCGCCTTTCCACACGTTCGAAACGCCGCCGCTGGTGAAGTAAATCGCAGTACCGGCAGCGCGGGCCTCACCGCCGGCGCTGCCAGAGAACCAAAAAGTGGTAACCATGACCGACCCGAAGAAACCGAATAACCTGAAGACCGGCCTGATCATCGGCGGGATCGCACTGTTCTTTTTCATCGCGCTGTTCGTCAAGCGCATGTGGTTGATGTGATATGAGCCGAGAACAGTCAGGCAGGATCCAGCTCAATAAAAAGATGCTGGGCAAGCTGGTGGTGCTGGCAGTATTGATGTTTGGCTTCGGCTACGCGCTGGTGCCGATGTACAAGCAGTTGTGCGAAGTACTCGGCATCAATGTGCTGACGCAGTCGGACGGCATGGTGGCGCGGCCTGAGAACACCCAGGTCGACAAGACGCGCACGATTACCATCGAACTCGATGGCAACGCGCAGGGTCCGTGGCGCTTCCGCCCGACCACGCGCAGCATCGATGTCCACCCGGGCGAGCTGGCCACCGTGATGTACGAAGTGGTCAACACGCAGGCACGGACGATCAAGGCGCAGGCGATTCCGAGCTACGCGCCGCAGTCGGCCACGCCGCACTTCATGAAAGTGGAGTGCTTCTGCTTCAAGGAGCAGACGATGGGGCCGAATGAAGCGAGGCAGATGCCGGTCGTGTTCTTCATCGACCCGAAACTGCCGCGCGAAGTGAAGACGATTACCTTGTCGTACACGTTCTTTGAAATCGCCGGCATGAAGACGGCGGCGAAATAAAACGGTCGGCAAGATTTAAATAACAGCAGCAAGACATTCACCGAATACAGTTTGATTTAGGAGATGAAGATGAGTTCAACCAAAGGCGCCGTGCCGTACTATTTCGTGCCCGGCCCGTCCCGCTGGCCGCTGTTCGCAGGCAT
>DASWSX010000119.1:0-5995 GCA_036402435.1 Telluria sp.
CGAACGTGCCCGGCATGCGCTCCGGTTTCGTGGCCGGCAGCCCGGCCATCATCAAGAAGTTCCTGCTGTACCGCACCTACTGCGGCGGCGCGATGGCGCCGCCAGTGCAGGCGGCATCGATCGCCGCATGGGGCGACGAAGCGCACGTCGTCGAAAATCGCGCCAAGTACCGCGAGAAGTTCAGCCTCGTCACCCCGATGCTGAACGAAGTAATCGACGTCGCGCTGCCCGACGCCGGCTTCTACCTGTGGGCCAATGTCGGCGGCAGCGGGCTGACCGACACGGAATTCGCCCGTCGCCTGTATGCCGAATATAATGTCACGGTCCTGCCGGGCAGTTACCTCGCGCGCGATGCGCACGGCATCAACCCTGGGCAAGGGCGCGTGCGCATGGCGCTGGTCGCCGAGGTCGACGAATGCCTCGAAGCGGCGCAGCGGATCGTCCAGTTCTGTAACGCCTTATAAGCACTCACCTAAAAATTACATCATGACCCAACAACTCCAGAACATCATCGACACCGCCTGGGAACAGCGCGCCGAGATCACCCCAGCCAACGGCACTGCCGAACTGCGCGACGCGGTCGCCCACGTCATCGCCGGCCTGGACGACGGCAGCCTGCGCGTGGCGCAGAAGAGCGGCGCCGACTGGGTTGTGAACCAGTGGATCAAGAAAGCCGTGCTGCTGTCGTTCCGCCTCGAGAACAACAGCGTGATGACCGGCGACGGCACCATGCAGTTCTACGACAAGGTACCGACCAAGTTCGCCAACTACACCGCCGACGACTTTGCGCGCGGCGGTTTCCGCGTGGTGCCGCCGGCCGTTGCGCGCCGCGGCAGCTTTATCGCCAAGAACGTTGTGCTGATGCCGTCCTACGTCAACATCGGCGCCTACGTCGATGAAGGCGCGATGGTCGACACCTGGGCCACGGTCGGTTCGTGCGCGCAGATCGGCAAGAACGTGCACCTGTCAGGCGGCGTAGGTATCGGAGGCGTGCTCGAGCCGATGCAGGCTAACCCGACCATCATCGAAGACAACTGCTTCATCGGCGCGCGCTCGGAGATCGTCGAAGGCGTGATCGTCGAAGAGAACTCGGTGATTTCGATGGGCGTGTACATCGGCCAGTCGACCAAGATCTACGACCGCGCCACGGGCGAAGTCACGTATGGCCGCGTGCCGGCTGGTTCGGTGGTCGTCTCGGGCAACCTGCCATCGGAAGATGGCAAGTACAGCCTGTACTGCGCCGTGATCGTCAAGCGCGTCGACGCCAAGACCCGCGCCAAGACCGGCATCAACGAACTGCTGCGCGGCATCTAGTCCTAAAATCGGGGACAGACCGGGTCATGTTGACCCCGATTTCTGGAAACGTTGCTCAAAAAATGGGGTCAGACCCCAATGTTCAAGTAGTTTTACCGGCTTCGGCCTAATAAAATCGGGGTCAGACCCCGTTTTTCGGAAATGTTTCTGGAAAATGGGGTCTGACCCCGATGTTCAAATACCTTTGGCTAAAAAGCCAAATAAAATTGGGGTCTGACCCCGACTCTGGAGACGATGATGGCGATGGACCGTTTGTTTCAACTGATGAAGGAGAAGAACGCCTCGGATATGTTCTTCGCGGTGAATTCACCGGTCCATATCAAAATCAACGGGAACCTGATTCCGATTAACCAGCAGAAGCTGGAGCCGGAGAATATCCTGTCGCTGCTGGCCGAGATCGCAACGCCCGAGCAGATGCAGGAGCTTGAGGTCGACAACGAATTGAATATGGGTATCTCGGTCGCGAACCTGGGCCGCTTCCGCTTGTCGGCGTTCCGCCAGCGTGGCTCGGTGTCGGCCGTGTTCCGCTTCGTGCCGGCGAATATCCCAGCCCTCGGCGACCTTGGCCTGCCGCCCGTGCTGTCCGACCTGATCATGGAAAAGCGCGGCCTGCTGCTGCTGGTCGGCGCAACCGGCTCCGGCAAGTCGACCACGATCGCCTCAATGCTGGACCATCGCAACGAGCTGCGCGCGGGCCATATCCTGACCCTCGAAGATCCGATCGAGTACCTGTTCAAGAATAAGAAGTCGATCGTCAACCAGCGCGAAATCGGCAGCGATGCGGTCAGCTTCCAGGTCGCGCTGCGCAATTCGATGCGCCAGGCGCCCGATTGCATCCTGATCGGCGAGATCCGCGACAAGGAGACCATGGCAGCCGCGCTGGCGTACGCGCAGTCCGGCCACCTGGTGCTGGCGACCCTGCACGCGAATAACAGCTACAACGCCCTGAACCGCATCATCAGCTTCTACCCGATCGAGAACCGCGCGGCGCTGCTGCAGGACCTGTCGTCGGCAGTGAAGGCGATCGTGTCGCAGCGCCTGGTACGCTCAGCCGCCGGCGGCACCCGCCAGGCCGCCGTCGAGATCATGGTCAACACGCGCTACGTGTCCGACCTGATCGAGAAAGGCGACATCGGCCAGATCAAGGAGGCAATGGACAAGAGCCTGTCGCCCGGCTCGCAGTCGTTCGAAACCGCCCTGCTCCAGCTGGTGCAACGCGGCCTGGTGACGCAGGACGAGGCCCTGGCCAACGCCGATTCGGCCACCAACCTGCTCTGGCTGCTCAACAACGGCCCTGACAGCAAAAACGCAGCGGCCGCGCCCGAAACCAGCAGCGCCGACGACTCGCCGTCATTCACCGAGTTCACGCTCAACAGCTGACCGCCCGGACGCTAGCCGCGCGCCTGCCCCGTTGCGGGCGGCGCGCCGGGGCGCGACACCCACACATAGGTGGTAAACGGCACCGGCGTGAAATCGAGCCGCAGCGCGCGGTCGCGCGTTACGAAGGCAATCGACCCGACCGCCACGATCTCGACCTTCCCGATGCTGGGCATGGCGGCGAAATAGCGGCGCCCTTCGCGCGTCACCCTCAGCGTCTCACCGTTGGACAGCGGGTAGTCCCCGTACACCTCCAGCATTTCATGCGGCGCCAGGTAGTAGTTGTCGCGCTCGCGACGCGGATCGCTGCTGGGCCAAAGCGGCGGACCCGTGCGGCTTGGCAGCGGCTGCATGATGGCGCCGCCGGCCTGCATTCCCATCTGCGCCAGCGCGGCGCCGGGATCAAGCGCAAGCAGGCCTGCCACTGCCGCGCAAGTTAAGATTCGCATGATTTCCTCCTGCGTGAGTCAGGAAACGGGCACTCGTCGGCCCATACTCGTTCGACCGGCGCGGCGCTGGCCAGTTCAAGAAATTTGGCAACCGGCGACTGGCTCCGTGGGCATATGTTATGCTCCCGCCATCCCCCAGGCGACCCTCGCCGCCCGGCATCTGCCGCTGGCGGTACGCCATCCATGCATACATGAACAAGATGAAGAAGACTCTTTACGGCATCCCCAACTGCGACACGGTCAAGAAGGCCCGCACCTGGCTCGCGGCCCATGGCCAGCAGGTCGATTTCCACGACTTCAAAAAGCAGGGCCTGGACCGCGCCACCGCCTCCGGCTGGCTCGAGCAGCTCGAGTGGGAGGTCCTGGTCAACCGCAAGGGCACGACCTGGCGCAACCTGCCCGAGGAGCGCCGCGAGGCCGTCACCGGCAAGGCCGAGGCGCTCGAGCTGATGCTTGAATTCCCATCGCTGGTCAAGCGCCCGGTATTGGCCGGCGCGGGCAAGCTGGCGGTCGGGTTCTCCGACGCGCAGTACCAGCAGATCTTCGCATGACCACGATGACGCCCTCGCGCACCCTGGCGCTGACCGAAGAGCTGATCGCGCTGTCCTCGATCACCCCTGACGACAAGGGCTGCCAGCAGCGCCTGGCCGAGCTGCTTTCCCCGCTTGGCTTCAGCTGCGAGACCATCGAATCGAACGGCGTGACCAACCTGTGGGCGCGAAAAGGCACCGCGTCGCCGGTGTTCGTGTTCGCCGGCCATACCGACGTGGTCCCGACCGGGCCGCTCGACCAGTGGCAGTCGCAGCCCTTCACGCCGACCCGGCGCGATGGCAAGCTGTATGGCCGCGGCGCCGCCGACATGAAGACCTCGATCGCGGCGATGGTCGTCGCCTGCGAAGAATTCATCGCGGCCCACCCGGGCCACCAGGGCTCGATCGCATTCCTGATCACCAGCGACGAGGAAGGCCCGGCGACCGACGGCACCGTGATCGTCTGCCAGCGGCTGGAAGAGCGCGGCGAGAAAATCGATTACTGCCTCGTCGGCGAGCCAACCTCGGCCCACATCCTTGGCGACATGATCAAGAACGGCCGCCGCGGCTCGCTGTCGGGCAAACTGGTCATCAAGGGCGTGCAGGGCCACATCGCCTACCCGCAGCACGCGCGCAACCCGATCCACCAGGCCGCGCCGGCGCTGGCCGAACTGGCTGCCGAGCAGTGGGACGAAGGTAACGAGTACTACCTGCCCACTTCGTGGCAGGTGTCCAACATCCACGCCGGCACCGGGGCCAACAACGTGATTCCGGGCGAAATGACGCTGGAGTTCAACTTCCGTTTCTCGACCGCCAGCACCGCGGACGGGCTGGAGGCGCGCGTCCACGCCATCCTCGACCGGCACAACCTCGAATACGACCTGGATTGGACCCTGAGCGGCCTGCCGTTCCTGACCCCGCGCGGCACGCTGTCGGAGGCGATGGCATCCGCGATCGCGCTTGAAACCGGCGTGCACACCGAATTGTCGACCACCGGCGGGACCTCGGATGGGCGTTTCATCGCTCGGATCTGCCCGCAAGTGATAGAATTCGGCCCTCCGAATGCCAGCATCCACAAGATCGACGAGCACATCGAGCTGCGTTTCATCGATCCGCTGAAGAATATCTACCGCCGCACGCTGGAAAACCTGCTGGCGTAAGCTCGCCAAACCGAGAGAACAGCCATGACCACCACCACGCTCTTTACCAACCCGCGCGACCTGCTGCGCTACGCCGTCACCCGTTTCAACGGGGCCAAGCTGTTCTTCGGCCACGGCAGCGCCGAGGCGCTCGACGAAGCGGCTTACCTGATCCTGCACACGCTCAAGCTCCCGCTCGACAAGCTCGAGCCCTTCCTTGACGCGCGCCTCCTGCCCGACGAAGTGCTGCAGGTGCTGGCGGTGATCGAACGCCGCGCCACCGAGCGCGTGCCGGCGGCCTACATCACCAACGAGGCGTGGCTGGGTACCTATCCGTTTTATGTCGACGAGCGCGTGATCGTGCCGCGCTCCTTCATCGCCGAACTGGTGCCGCAGTCGTTCGCCCCGTGGGTGGAAGACCCGTTCGCGGTCGAGAATATCCTGGAACTGTGCACCGGCTCCGGCTGCCTGGCGATCATGATGGCCGACGCCTTCCCGAACGCGGTGGTCGATGCGGTCGACATCTCGACCGACGCGCTCGAAGTGGCCGAGCGTAACATCCGCGACTACAAGCTCGAAGGCCGGGTCAACCCGATCGTCTCGGACCTGTACGAGAACGTGCCGTTCAAGAAGTACAACCTGATCGTCACCAATCCGCCTTACGTGAACTCCGATTCGATGGCGTCGCTGCCGCAGGAATACCTGCGCGAGCCGCAAATCGCGCTAGACGGCGGCGCCGACGGCATGGACCTGGTGCGCAAGATCGTCGCCGGCGCCGCCGAACGCCTGACGCCGGACGGCATCCTGATGGTCGAAATCGGCAACGAGCGCGATTACGCCGAAGCCGCGTTCGGACACCTGGGGCTGACCTGGGTGACCACCAGCGCCGGCGACGACATGGTATTCCTGCTCACGGCCGAACAGCTGCAGCACGCTTAATATATTCGGCGGACGACGCTTCGCTCTTCCGCCCTACGCAGACCACGGTCGGTAGGGCGGAAGAGCGCAGCGTCATCCGCCATGCACACTTCTAAAGACTTCAATGATCCGCTTCATCAACGTAAGCCTCATGCGCGGCACCAAACCGCTGCTCGAAGGCGTGGACCTCACGCTCAACCCCGGCGACAAGATCGGCCTGATCGGCGCCAACGGCGCCGGCAAATCCAGCCTGTTCGCCATGCTGCGC
>DASWSX010000120.1:0-116597 GCA_036402435.1 Telluria sp.
CCCGGTGAATGTCATCGAAGGCTTCGAGCCAAAGCGCACCGCTTCGGCACCGCGTTCGTCGGCACGTCCAGGCGGCTGGAAGCCGGGCGACAACCGCACCGCGGCCAAGCCAGGCCAGCGTACCTTCAGCAAGCCAGGCGCACCTGCCGGCGGCGGCTACAAGGGTTCGAACCCACGTTCGGCCGACGGCGCACGCCGCACGTACGGCGACCGTTAATCGTTCATACGGTTAATCAAGGACGGCTACTTCGGTAGCCGTTTTTTTTTTGCTCAGCCGATTCGTCAGGCGCCCCGGCTCCCTTGCCGCCGCAGGACGACATGCGTCGCCTTCTCCGTCCCGGCGAATTGCATGCACTCGTATCCTGCCGCCCTCAGGTCAAGCCCTTCGAACAGCGGCTCGCCCCGGCCGAGCAGGACCGGCGCGATCGCAATGTGCAGTTCATCGATGAGGCCTTCACGGAGATACTGCCGGATCGTGTTCGCCCCTCCGCCGATCCGCACGTCCTTTCCGGCCGCGGCCTTGCGTGCCAGGTCGAGCGCCTCGCGGATGCCTCCGGTGATGAAGTAAAAGGTGGTGCCGCCCTCCATCTCGATGGGCGGACGCGCATAGTGAGTCAGCACGAAGACGGGAACGTGATACGGCGGATTGTCCCCCCACCAGCCCTTCCAGTCCGGGTCCGGCCACGCCCCGCGGTTCGGATCGAACATGTTCCTTCCCAGGATCCAGGCGCCGATATTCTGAAAACCCCGGGCGGCGAAATCGTCGTCAACCCCGGTGGCGCCGCCGTCCTTGCCGAACAAGGCCTGTTGCAAGGTGCGTGTCGGGAACAGCCACTGGTGCAAATCCGTCCCGCCGACGCCAAGCGGGTTGTTGATGTCCTGGTCCGGACCTGCTCCGTATCCATCCAGCGAGATGGTAAAGCTCTCTACGCGAACTCGTGTCATCAGCTGCCTCCGTTTGAACGCCTGACTTCTGTTGAAATGGCCCTAATACGCGCAGGTGCGGAACCCGGCGAACATGTCGTCCCGTTCCGGCAGGTAGAAATTGCGGAAGCGCGCCGATCCGAAGCGCGACGGCGTCGCAAACGACGCCCCGCGCAGCACCTGGTGCGTCATGAACCACGGCGCCGAGTACTCGCGGTACGGCCCTGGCGCAAAGCCCGGATACGGCTCGAAAGGCGATCCGGTCCACTCCCACAGCTGGCCCCAGCTGAAGCCCGGCTGGCCCGACACCGCGGCATACTCCCATTCGGCTTCGGTGGGCAGGCGCCGCTCGGCCCACATGCAATAGGCCTGCGCCTCGTACAAGGTAACGTGCCGCACCGGCTCGCGCGGATCGAGCGTCTCGAGCCGGCCGAACCGGCTGGTAAGCCAGCGCGCGCCGTCGCGCAGCCAGTAGCGCGGCGCCGAACGCTCCTGTCCCATCAGCCAGGCGCGCCCGGCGGCGCTCCACAAGCCGGCCCGCTGGTAGCCGCCATCGGCCACGAATTCCGCGAACTGGTCGTTCGTCACCAGGCCCGCATCGATTGAAAACGGCGGCACGTAGCACGGATGCGCATCGCGCTCGTTATCGAACACGAAGCCGCCTTCCTGCGGCCCGCCCAGCTGGATCGTCCCGCCCGGATAGCTGATCCCGCGTGCCGGCGCCGCTCCCCCGCCGCCGCGCAGCAAGTCCGCCGGCGCCTCAACGCCCAGAACCTGCATCGTGTTGAGCAGCGCCTCGCCGTGCATGTCCTCGTGCCCCAGCACCAGCCGGTACGGGTACAGCGCCTCGTCCACGTTCGCTTCGCGCGACAGCTTGTCGAGCACGCGGTCGAGCACCTCGTGGCAATAGGTTTTCAGCGCGCCCGGATTGGGCAGGTCGAGCGTCCAGCGCGCGCGGTGTGCGACGGTGTTCGAATCGAACCAGTCGTCGCCGCGGGTGAGCAGCGAGTGGCCGTTGGCGTCGGCCGGATGGCTGGACCCGGCCTGGCGCAGGATGTACCACTCGGCAAACCACGCCGTATGGCCGAGTTCCCACAGCGGCGGATTGATGGTGGCGATGTACGGCACCCGTGCCGGCAGGTCGAAGCCGGCCTCGGCGAGGCAATCGAACAGCCGCAGCGTATAATTTCTGGCAGACTGCAGCGCTTCAGACAATTGCTGCGGCCTCGCCTGCCGGAACGATGCAGTGATTGGGTTCATGGCAGGATTGTAACGACTTTTCAGGGAGCGGTATCGGTGCAACGCGTAACCATTGTCAGTCCGGCGCTTGCCGATGCAAATAACGGCAACTGGCAGACCGCCATGCGCTGGGCGCGCTTCCTCACGCCCCGTTACGACGTCAACATCGCAGCTTCCTGGAGCCCGGTCACCGGCGCCACGCCCGACCTGATGATCGCACTGCACGCGCGCCGCTCCGCCGCCGCGCTGGCCGCCTTCGCCGCCGACCACCCGGACAGCCCGCGCATACTGGTCCTGACCGGCACCGACCTTTACCGCGACATCCACCACGACCCGGCAGCCCAGGCTTCGCTCGACCGCGCGCATGTGCTGGTGCTGCTGCAGGAAGCCGGCATGGCGGCGCTCAAGCCGGAGCACCGCGCCAAAGCGCGCGTGATCTGGCAGTCGGCGCCCTCCCTGCCCCATGTGCCGCCGCTGCCCGGATCGCAGGAGTTCAGCTTCTGCATGGTAGGCCACCTGCGGCCTGAAAAAGATCCGCTGACCTTCATGCGCGCGGCGCAGCTGGTCACGCACCAGGGTGCGCGCTTCATTCATATCGGCGGCGCGCTCGACCCGCACCTCGCCACCTCCGCCGAAGCGACGGCCGCCGCCGACCCACGCTACCAGTGGATGGGCAACCTTGCCCACGACGCTGCCCGCATGGCGCTTTCCTGCAGCCGCGTGATGGTGATCGCCTCGCTGATGGAAGGCGGCGCCAACGTCATCATCGAAGCCGTCACCAGCGGTGTGCCGGTGCTGGCCAGCGATATCGACGGCAACCGCGGCATGCTGGGCGACGATTACGAAGGCTACTTCCCGGTCGGCGACGCGCCCGCGCTGGCCGCGCTGATGGAGCGAACGATATCGGACCCCGGCTTCCTCGACCGCCTGCGCTTTCAATGTGATGCGCGCGCGGCGCTGTTCGCGCCGGAGGCCGAGCAAGCGGCCGTGCTCGACATGGTGGATAATCTCCTATCGCACCAATTTAAAACGGAATCCCCATGAGCACAGCACCAGAACAGAAAATCAAACTCACGTCGTTCTCCCACGGCGGCGGCTGCGGCTGCAAGATCGCGCCCGGCGTGCTGTCCGAGATCCTGAAGAATTCGGTCGGCTTCCCGGTGCCGAAGGAACTGATGGTCGGCATCGAGACCGCCGACGACGCCGCGGTCTACAAGCTCAATGACGAACAGGCGCTGATCGCCACCACCGACTTCTTCATGCCGATCGTCGACGATCCGTTCGATTTCGGCCGCATCGCCGCCACCAACGCCATTTCCGACGTGTATGCGATGGGCGGAACGCCGATCATGGCGCTCGCGCTGGTCGGCATGCCGGTCAATAAGCTGCCGATCGAGACGATCGGGCAGATCATCAAGGGCGGCGAGACGATTTGCGCCGAAGCCGGCATCCCGATCGCGGGCGGCCACACCATCGATTCGGTCGAGCCGATCTACGGCCTGGTGGTACTCGGGCTGGTGCACCCGTCGAAGGTCAAGCGCAACGCCGACGCGAAGGCGGGCGACGTCCTCATCCTGGGCAAGCCGCTCGGCGTGGGCGTGCTGTCGGCCGCACTGAAAAAGGATGCGCTGGACGCCGAGGGCTACGCCGCGATGATCGAGAACACCACGAAGCTGAACAAGCCTGGCAAGGCGCTGGCCGACATGGCCGGCGTGCACGCGATGACCGACATCACCGGCTTCGGCCTGCTCGGCCACCTGCTCGAACTGGCGCGCGGGGCCAAGCTTGAAGCGCAGCTGGACATGGCCAGCATCCCGCTGCTGCCGGGCGTCGAACAGTTGGCGCGCGACGGCTTCTTTACCGGCGCTTCGGGCCGCAACTGGGATGCGTATGGCAAGGACGTCACACTGGACGAAGGCATCGCCCCGGCCCAGCAAGCCCTGCTGACCGACCCGCAAACCTCGGGAGGCCTGCTGGTATCGGTCGATGCGGCCAGCGTCGATGAAGTCCTGGCGCTGTTTGCGCGTGAAGGTTTCGCCCATGCCGCCGTGATAGGCCGCATGCAAGCCGGCGCACCGCGCGTCACCGTGCGCGCCTGACCGGTCAGAAACTCGTCAGCCGGAACAGGCCATGCGGCCTGCCCGGGTTGGTCCAGTCGGGACGGAAGCTCAGCTCTTCCGCCCCGTCGCCGACGCTTGCGCGTGCCGGCAGGCGCTGGATCATGTTGTAGCGCGCACTGTCGGCATACGCTTTCGATCCGGCGAACCCGCTTGCCTGCGAAAGCCAGCCCAGGATGGCGAGGTGTTTGTCGATCAGCGCGTCGCAGCACAGGCCCGAGCCGAGCACGCCGACGCCATACGGCGACAGCCCGTCCGCGGCGGCCGCAAACGCCATCTTCACCCCCGAAAAATACTCGCTGACCGGCCCTTCGATGTCGGCCTCGGTGGCGTCATACCCGACCGGGAAATAGATCGCCGAGCCAGCCGGCTGGCCGATCGCCAGGCGCGCCGTGCGGAACGCGGCGGCGCCGTCCGCGACGCCCTGCGCGCGGTTGAAGAAACCGGCATGCGTGCCCGCCCCCTCCCATACCGCGCCGAGCAGCAGCCCGGCCGCCGACAAGGCGAGCGCTTCGCCCAGCGACAGGTTGCTGGCGGCATTGTGGCTGTAATGGCGCACCACGAAGTCGAAACCCTGGGCGCGCAACTCGGCCGCGTGGCGGGTCAGCTCGGTGGGGGTGTCGAGTCCTCTGAGGGCGGGCATTGGCGGCTCCTTGCTGATTTTCGGGCGCGAAAATGCGCCGTTGCATCGACTACTGTGCCACCGCGAAACACCCACGGGTTTGAGGCAAAACAATGTCCTTGACGCACCATTCGCAGGGCTAACGTGTGCCTGCGCCGCCCGGCTGAGCGTAATATGGACGCCCAATCCCACCCCTCAACAAGGAGAACGTCATGGCTTACGTCGATGGTTTCGTGGTGCCCGTACCAAAGCAAAATATCGAGCGGTACAAGGAGATGTCCCTTGCCTGCGGCAAGATCTGGCGCGAGCTTGGCGCGCTGGAATTCCGCGAATGCATGGGCGACGACGTCAAGCCGGGCAAACTCACCTCGTTCCCCCAGGGCGTCAACCTGGAAGAAGGCGAAGTGGTGTTCTTTTCGTGGATCGTCTACGAATCACGCGCCAAGCGCGACGAGATCAACGACAAGGTCATGAAAGACCCGCGCATGGAACAATGGATGAAGCCCGAAGCCATGCCATTCGACGGCAAGCGCATGGTCTACGGCGGCTTCGAGATGGTGGTCGACGTCTGAACTAGGCGGGGCGCGTGGTCATCGGCTGCGGCTCGCCATGCTGCTTGCGCCCCACCCGCTCGTACTCCGAAATCACCTGGGCGCCGAGCAGCAGCAAGGTGGCGCCGATTTCAAGGCTTAACATGATTACGATCGCCGTCGTCATCGAGCCATAGACGATGTTCACCTGCGACAGCGTCGAGAAATACCACACCAGTACATGGCGCGCTGCTTCCCACAGCAGTGCCGCCGTCACGCCGCCGACAAGCGCGTGCGACATCGACAGGCGCCCCACCGGCATCACCAGGTAGATCGAGGTGAGAACGAGGATCTCGCCGAACAGGCCAAGCAAATATAAAAGGACCCCTGACACGCCGCCGAGCGACCAGTGCCAGCCAAGGAAATTGACCTGCTCTTCCCCCATCACCTGCAAGGTGCCGGCCACCAGCGTCACCAGCATCACGCCGATGCCCAGCGCCAGGATGTAGCAGTAAGGCAGGATGGCAGAGACGAAGAAATGGCGGCGCCGGATCGCCACGCGGTGGATGAAGATCACGCTCATCGCGTTTTCCAGTACCGTGAAGGCGAGCGAACTGAAAAACAGCATCGTCACGCCAAGCACGCCGGTAATCAGGCCGCGCTCATTGAGGAAGTTCGACACCTCCTCGACGATCGCGCCGGATTGCCCGGGCAGCAGCCATTCGAGGTAGCGCTGCAGCGTCGCCAGCAGCTCCACCGGGTCCATGAAGTGCGACAGCACCACCACCACCAGCATCAGGAACGGGACGATCGACAGCAGCGCGTAATAGGCCACGGCGCCGGCCAGCAGCAGGCCCTGGTTGGCGCGGAAGCCCTTGAGCACCTGCATCGTGAAGGCGAGCGGGTGCTTAATGATGTAGGCGTTGGCGCGCCGGTTGAGGATCTGGATCGGCGCCAGTCGTTTGAACGTCATCGCGCAAGCCTGATGCCGCTGAATTGCCAGCGCGCGCCGGCCGGGAAGAAGTTGCGGTAGCTGGCGCGCGCGTGCCCTTCGGGCGTGGCGCGCGAGGAACCGCGCAGGACATACTGGTTGATCATGAATTTTCCGTTATATTCGCCGAGGGCGCCGGGTTGTGGCGCGTAGCCGGGATAAGGCGCGTAGCTGCTGGAGGTCCACTGCCAGCAATGGCCGTACATCTGCTGCAGGGTGCCGGCGCGTGATGCGGCCAACTCCCACTCCGCCTCGGTCGGCAGGCGCGCGCCGGCCCAGCGCGCGTAGGCGTCCGCTTCGTACAGCGACAAGTGGGATACGGGCTGCGCCGGGTCGAGCCGATGCGCGCCATGCAGCGTGAACTCGCGCCACTGGCCGCCTTCGTTGAGCCAGTAAAGCGGGTGCTGCCAGCCGTTGCTGCAGGCCTGGTCCCAGCCTTCGGACAGCCACAGTGCAGGGTCGCGGTAGCCGCCCGCCTCGATGAAAGCCAGGTACTCGCCGTTGGTCACCAGCCGGCTGGCCAGCTCGAACGGCGCGACATACTGGCGGTGGCGCGGCAGCTCGTTATCGAAGCAGAAGCCGTCGCCGGCAGAACCCATGTCGGCCAGGCCGCCTTCGAACCTGTGCCACGCGCGCTCAGGCCCCGCCGGTGCCGGCGCCGGCGGCGTTTCATCGTACGCAGGATACAGCGGGTTTTGCGCCAGCAGGTGCTTGACGTCGGTGAGGATCAGTTCCTGGTGCTGCTGCTCGTGCTCGAGGCCGAGCGTGACCAGCGCCGCCAGCGCCCCGTCCCCTGCCCGGCTCTCCAGCAGCCGCGCCATGCGTGCATCGACATCGGCGCGGTAGGCGCGCACTGCCGCCATGCCGGGCCGCGTGACAAGTCCTCGCTGCGCACGCGGATGCCTGGCGCCGATACCGTTGTAATAGGAGTTGAACAAGACCTTGAACGCAGGATGGAAAGGCCGGAATGCTGGCTCGAATTGTTCGAGGATGAAGGTCTCGAAAAACCAGGTGGTGTGCGCCAGGTGCCACTTGACCGGGCTGGCGTCGGGCATCGACTGCGCGACGCAGTCCTCGTCCGACAGCGGCTCGGCCAGTGCCAGCGAGCGCCGGCGCACCTGGGCAAACCGGCGCTGCAGCAGGTCAGGGTCCAATGGCGCGTGCATGGATAACGGCAAACCATTCGTCGGGGTCGACCCAGGTGTGGGTCGCCTGGAAGCCGGACTGTTCGAGCAGGCCGATGGCGTCGCTCTTGCGGTACTTGTAGCTGTTTTCGGTATGGATGGTGGCGCCGCGCGCAAAGCTGCGCGACCCGCCCGGCCAGGCCACGGTAACGTCGCGCAGCGCTTCGAGGTGCATCTCGATGCGGCTTTCGGCGCGGTTGAAGAACGCACGGTGGCGCCAGTTGCGCACATCGAAGTCGGACCCGAGCAGCTGGTTCACGTGGCGCAGCAAATTCAGGTTGAAGGCGCCGGTGACGCCAAGCGCGTCGTCGTAGGCGTCGGCCAGCACCTGTTCATCCTTGACCAGGTCGATCCCGATCAGCAGGCCGCCGTCGGCGCCGCACAGCGCGCGGGCGCGGCGCAGGAAACCGCGCGCCTCGTCGGGCGTGAAATTACCGATCGACGAACCGGGATAGAAGAACAGGCGGCGCGCTGGGCTGACGTCAGGCGGCAGGTCAAGCCGGGCCGAGAAATCCTGCCCGAGGGCGGTCATTTCAATATGCGGAAAACGCTCGCGCAGCCCGGCCAGCGACTCGTGCAGGAAATCCCACGAAATATCGATGGCGACGTACTGGGTCGGGTGCAGCAACGGAAACAGGCTGGCCGCCTTGGCGCAGTTGCCCGCGCCAAGGTCGATCAGGGTCGACCCGGGACCCGCGGCGCGCGCGATATCGGCGCCATGACGGGCGAAGATGGCAGCCTCGGTACGTGTCGGGTAATATTCGGGCAATTCGCAGATGGCCTCGAACAGCCGGGAGCCAAGCGGGTCATACAGGAACTTCGGCGACACGCTCGCCTGCGCCGCGCACAAGCCGGCGCTTAGCTCGGCCTGGATGCTGGCGCCGGCAACCGCTGGGCGTGTTTCGGTCTGGCAGTGTGTCAGCATGATTTCCTGGTGTGGCCGATGCGTTTTTGGTGATTTTGTTATCATAGCTGAATATCCATTTTTTTCGCGCCGCAATGGAAGCTGATTTCCCGGCGTCCCTAACCCCGCTCCTCACTTCAGAAGGCCTTCATGTCCCATTTCTCCGCACTTCGCAGCATGAAAACCATGCTGGCCGCCGGCTTTGCCGCCGCCCTCGCGTTCGCATCAGCCCCTGCGGCAGCCCAGGCCAGCGCTGGCGTGCTGCGCGTCTCGGCCATTCCGGATGAAGCGCCGACCGAACTGCAGCGCAAGTTCAAGCCACTGGGCGAGTACCTGTCGAAGGCGACGGGACTGAAAGTGGTCTTCACGCCTGTAACCGACTATGCGGCATCGGTCGAGGGACTGGTCAACAACAAGCTGGACATGGTCTGGTTCGGCGGTTTCACCTTCGTGCAGGCGCACAACCGCAGCGGCGGCAAGGTGACGCCGCTGGTGCAGCGCGCCGAAGACGAGAAATTCCGTTCGGTGTTCATCACTGCCTCGAAGGACATCAAGCAGCTGTCCGACCTGAAGGGCAAGACCTTCAGCTTCGGTTCCGAGTCGTCCACTTCGGGCCACCTGATGCCGCGCTCCTACCTGCTCGCCGCGAAGGTCAATCCCGACACCGACATGAAACGCATCGCGTTCTCGGGCGCGCATGACGCCACCGTGGCCGCTGTTGCGGGCGGCAAGGTCGACGCCGGCGCGCTGAACATCTCGGTGTGGGAAAAGCTGGTCGCCGAACGCAAGGTCGATCCGGCCGCCGTGCGCGTGTTCTATACCACCCCGGCCTACTTCGACTACAACTGGACGGTGCGCAGCGACATGAGCCCGGCGCTGAAGAAGAAGATCAGCGACGCGTTCCTCGCGCTCGACCCGGCCACGCCGGAAGGCAAAGAGATCCTGGCGCTGCAGCGCGCGACGAAGTTCGTGCCGACCACGCCGGCCAACTACGCGACCATCGAAGCGGCCGCGCGCAATGCGGGCCTGCTGAAGTAAGCAAGGCGCCACGATGACATTCAGGCTCGACAAACTGACAGTGCGGCACCTCGCGCCCGGCGCGCCGGTGGTGCTGCACGAGATCGACCTGGATATCGCGCAAGGCGAGCAGCTGGCCATCATCGGCCCTTCCGGCGCCGGCAAGACCACGCTGCTGTCGACCCTCGCCAGCGCGCACCGTCCCGCGCGCGGCGGCTTTAGCATCTTCGGCCAAAACCCGTGGGACCTGACCGAGGCGCGCCGCCATCAGCTGCGCGCCAGCCTGTTCCTGGCGCCGCAGGCGCCGCCGCTGCCGCCGCGCCAGCGCGTGGTGACCGCGGTGCTGGCCGCGCGCCTGCCGCGCTGGACGCTGTGGCAAGCCTTGAAGTCGCTGGTTAAGCCGAACGACCCGGAGGCCGCCTTCGATGCGCTCGAGCGCTTTGGCCTGGGCGACAAGCTGTATTCGCGCGTCGACCGCCTGTCAGGCGGCGAACGCCAGCGCTGCGCCCTGGCGCGCCTGCTGCTGTCGGATGCCAAGGCGTTCCTGGTCGACGAGCCGCTGTCGGCGCTGGACCCGGCGCTGTCGCAAATGACCCTGTCCACGCTGCAGCAGGAGGCGGGCGCGCGCGGCGCGACCCTGGTATGCAGCCTGCACCAGGTCGACATGGCGCTGGCCAATTTCCCGCGCATCGTCGGCCTGCGCGACGGGCGGGTGATGTTCGACGCGCCGCGCGAGCGCGTCAGCGCCGACATGATCGCGGCCCTCTACCGCAACGAGCAGGCCGAGGCAGCGCGCCCCGCCATGCACGAGACGCCCGAACGGCTCGCTGTCGGCGCCTGCTTCTGACTTTCATGCGCCACCCGGCCACCCTCCATCCCGACCCGGCATGGCGCGCACGCGTCGCCATCGTGCTCGTGTCCCTCGCCCTGCTCTGGCCGGCGCTGGTGTACTCCGAATTCAAACCATGGACACTGTTCGAGGCCCAGAGCCTCGCAGCGGCGTGGAACTTCGCCTCAGGCTTCCTCACCCCCGCCCACGACCCTGAATTTTTGCAAATGGTGCTGCGCGAGACATGGCAAACCGTCGCGATCGCGACAGCAGGCCTGACGCTGGCGCTGGTCGCGGCGATTCCGGCCACGCTGGTGGTGACCGAAATCCTGTCGGTCTCGCGCCTGGGTACTGGACGCATGCGCTTATCGGCTCGCCTGCTGCGCCAGTCGGTGCGCTGGGTGCTGGTCCTGCTGCGCAGCGTGCCCGAGCTGGTGTGGGCGCTGCTGTTCGTGCGCCTGGTCGGCCTCGGCCCAACCGCCGGCGTGCTGGCCATCGCCCTCACCTACTGCGGCATGCTGGGCAAGGTGTATGCCGAGATTCTCGAGTCGGCCGATGCGCGCACCACCGATGCGCTGCTGGCCGGCGGCGCGGCACGCTTGCCCGCGCTGTTGTACGGCGCGATTCCGGAATCGGCCTCCGAGCTGGTGTCGTACACGGTGTACCGCTGGGAGTGCGCGATCCGGGGTTCGGCGGTGATGGGTTTCGTCGGCGCCGGCGGCCTTGGACAGCGCATGGATGAATCGATGCGCATGATGGCCGGCGGCGAAGTCGCCACCATGCTGATCGTGTTCGTGCTGCTGGTCGCGTGCGCCGACCTGGTCTCCAAAATGCTGCGCAAGAGGCTCGCATGAAACGCGCATTGCCTCCGCCGCCAAAGTCCTCGCTATCGACGCAGCTGCTGATGATCGGCCTGGCGCTGCTTGTGGCGGCCAGTTTCGCCACGCTGCCGCTGGACTGGGCCGCGCTATTCTCGGCCGACGCACTGCGCAGCAGCGCTGAATTCATGCGCGGCTTCGCGCCGCCCGAAGTTGCCGCGCCCTTCCTCGCCAAAACCCTGGCCGCGACCGCCGAGACGCTGTCGATGTCGGCGCTCGGCACCTTGCTGGCGGTGGGCGGCGGCATGGCGCTGGCGATGCCGGCGGCCGGACGCTTCGGCAAGCTGCTGCGCGGCCCTTCGCGCGCGCTGCTCAACGTGCTGCGTTCGATCCCGGAGCTGGTGTGGGCCTCGCTGCTGCTGGTGGCCGCCGGCCTCGGCCCGTTCGCCGGCACCCTTGCGCTGGCGGCGCACACCTCCGGCGTGCTGGGACGGCTGTTCGCCGACGTGCTCGAAAACGCCGAGCCGAACGCCGAACGCGCGCTGCGGGCCAACGGCGCCGGCGCCACCGCCGCCTTCCTGTATTCGACCCTGCCGCAGGCGCTTCCGCAAATGCTGTCGTACACGCTGTACCGCTGGGAGAACAACATCCGCGCCGCGGCCGTGCTGGGCGTGGTGGGCGCCGGCGGGCTCGGGCAAATGCTGAAGTACCACCTGTCGCTGTTCCAGATGCAGCAGGCCGCTACCGTCATCATCGCGATGCTGGTGCTGGTCGCGCTGGTCGACGCGGCCAGTTTCGCGCTGCGCCGCGCGCTTACCCGGTAATCCCATGCTCGAACTGGCCCGCGTCACCAAAACCTACAACGGGCGCCCGGTGCTGGCCGCGCTGTCGCACCGCTTCGAACCCGGCGCCTTCGTCGCCATCATGGGCGAGTCGGGGGTCGGAAAGTCGACGTTGCTGAACCTGGTCGCCGGCCTCGATACGCCCGACAGCGGCGAGGTGCTGGTCGACGGCACCGCTATTTCCTCGCTCGGCGACGACGCCGCCACACGCCTGCGGCGCGCCCGCATGGGCTTTGTGTTCCAGGCCTTCCACGTGCTGCCGCACCTGACCTTGCAGCAGAACGTCGCGCTGCCGCTGCTACTCAACGGCCTTGACGCCCGCGCGGCATCCGAGATGCTTGACAAGGTCGGCCTGGGAGGGCGCGGCGGCGACTTCCCGCGCCAATTGTCGGGCGGCGAAATGCAGCGCGTGGCGATCGCGCGCGCGCTGGTGCACCGCCCGGCGCTGGTGCTGGCCGATGAGCCAACCGGCAACCTCGACCCCGACACCGCGGCCGGCATCCTCGACCTGCTGCGCGCCGAAATCAAGGCCAGCGGCGCGGCCGCGATCATGGTCACCCATTCCCACGCCGCCGCCGCAAAAGCCGACAAAACTTTCGTGCTCACCCGCTCCGGACTGACGCTCGCGCCTGTTGTGCGCTAGGCCGCGCCGTTTTCAGGTTTAATTTGTCAACAATGCTGCGTCTATATTCTTAACGTAGTATCATTATTCCGACCCGATCTGCATCAATTCTCACCCAAAGTAACGATCGGCAACGTTGGTCGACAGACGGCAACTCCCGTCAACGCGCGCGAATTGGAGGGGTACGATGAACGTACGTCAGAGAAAACTGGAAATGATCGAGGCGATGAACCGCGCCCGGGCGTTGGAACCGTCAAGTTTCGTTCCGAACAAGTTGCTCGATACCTTGATCCAGAAACTGAACCTGAAAAATGACGCGGAACTGTGCCGTGTGCTGGAAGTGCAGCCGCCGATCATCAGCAAGATCCGCCACCGCAAACTGGCCGTCGGCGCGACCATTTTGCTGCGCATGCACGAAAAATCGGACATGAGCATCAAGGAACTGAAGGAACTGTCGAACGCCTCGATGCACTAGCGGCGCCAGGCGCGAACCGGCAAGGGCCGGTCCGCGATGCGGCCTCTAGCTGTTCTTCGGCCGTCCGGTTTTCAGTTGCGGCAGGCTGGCCAGCACGCTCCTCAAAGTGGCCATATCGATCTGGCTGATCAGCGCAACGCCGACCCGCAGCAGCTCACTCTTCTTGATCTCGAATCCCGCCTTCAGGCAGGCTTTCTTCACCAGCGCCAGCACAGCGTACTCTTCTTCCGGCATCGTAAAACTGTCGCGCACCAGTTTCGGCTTGCGCGTTTTATCGCGTTCGAGCGCCGCCTGGGATGCTTTCGGCGCGTCCTTTGCCGCTGGCTTTTGCGCCGGCTTCCGCGCTGCCCTGGCGGTGGCCTTGCCGACCGGCTTTGCCGCTTTCGCTGCCGTTTTCGCTGCCGCCTTGGCAGGCGCCTTGGGCGCCGGCGTCGCCGCCTTCTTTGCAGCTGCCGGCTTCGCTTTGACCGCTGGCTTGGCCGCCGCTTTGGCGGCTGGTTTCGGCGCGGCCTTTGCCGGCGTTTTTGGCGCGGCTTTCAGCGCGGGACGGGCGGGCTCCTTGACAGGCGCCCCCTTTGCAGGCGCCGCCTTCGCCGGAGCGGCCTTGGACAGCGGGCGTGCAGCCACTTTCTGCGCGACTGCGGGGATGGCGTCCACATGGTGTCCGTTGGTTTTTTCGGGGGCTATCTTGCTCATTCGATCTCCATCGATCAATAGTTTATACAATATATACGATTTAGCCGATTTACGTAAGGGATAGGAGCGCCGCGCGCGTCAATCGGCATGGGGAATTTCACTCGTTCAACATACGCGAACTTGGCGGGGGACGGGCGTGCGGGACAGCGAAACTTGACCTGCATCATCAATTGGATGAGGCAGTGTCGAAGTTGCGAGACAGTTGCGCGAAAACAGTATGGCTAGATTGCCTTGACGACCAGGTCGGTGCCAGCTTCGTCCCACCACTCCTGCTCTTTCTCGATCCAGTAGCTGATGGTGGGATGGGTCTCGAGCAGGCCGCGGGTGGCCTCGATGTCGATGCGGCTTTTCATGCGAAGGCGCAGCTGGCCCGGGGCAAGCTCGATGCGCGCGTGCATCAGCAGGATGGCAAAACGCAGCGCCAGCACGGCCTTGGCGAAATCCGGGTCGGACAGCGCCTCGCCCACTTTGCGCAGGTTGCCCTTCTGCGCCAGGATCAGGCGGCTCATGGTCTTTTGTTCGCCGGCGGTAAATCCCGGCAGGTCGGCGTTTTCGACCATGTAGGCGGCGTGCTTGTGGTAGCCGGTCTGCGACACCACCATGCCCACTTCGTGCATCCATGCGCTCCAGTACAGCAGGCGCGCATGCGTCTCTTCGGCCGGCTTGAGCTGGGCGTACAGCATCGCCGCCACATCGGCCACGCGGGTAGCGCGCTCCTGGTCGACATGGAAGCGCGCCGCCAGCATGCGCACCGACTCGTCGCGCCGGTCGCGGTGCATCGAGCGCAGGTACAGGTCCCACATCACACCCATGCGCAGCCCCGCCTCGACCGGCACCAGCTCGCCGATGCCCAGTTCGGCCATCACGCCGATCAAAATCGCCAGCCCGCCGATGATGGTGCCGGCGCGGTCGGCGCGCAGGCCCGGCATGTCGATGCGCGCCACGTTGCCAAATTCGATGAAACGGGCCTGCAGCGCCGCCAGGCTGGCCAGGGTCAGCTTGCCGTCGCCCAGGTCGTTCCTGGCGATGACGTCGGCCAGCGTGCGGATCGTGCCCGAGGAGCCGTACGCCTGGTTCCAGTTATGCGGATGATATGGCGGCGCGGCGTCCTCGAAATGGCTGCGCGCCGACAGGATGGCGTGTTCGAACGAGACCGCGTCGATGCGCCCGCCGGGGAAAAAGCTCAGGCTTTGCTTGACGGTGCCGACGCTGAACGACTCGACCCGCTCGATATCGAGGCCGCGTCCGAGTATCAGTTCGGTGGAACCGCCGCCGATGTCGACCACCAGGCGGCGCTCCTTCGGCGACGCCAGCGAGCTGGCCACGCCCATGTAGATCAGGCGCCCTTCTTCCTCGCCGGAGATGATCTCGATCGGATGGCCGATCGCCTGTTCGAGTTCGGGCAGGAAGGCCTCGCCGTTGCGCGCGACCCGCATGGCCGACGTGGCGACCACGCGCACGGCGTCGAAGCGGTAGGCCGCCAGCGCCACGCGGAAGTTCATCAGGCAGGAGAGCGCGGCCTGGCGCGCAGCTTCGGTCAGGTCGCCGTTGGCATCGAGGCCGGCGGCAAGGCGGATCGGCTCGCGCACGCTCTTGAGCACGCGGATCGTCTCGCCGTCATGCCTGCCGATCGACAGGCGAAAGCTGTTGGAACCCAGGTCAACGGCAGCATACATGCGAGCCTCTGTTTCGCTTATTGTCATGAAGGGCACCCGGCCGTGAAAATCGTATCACGATAGCCGGGCCATGTGACGCCCTTATGACCTGGACGGCGCCACCCATGCTTCCGGCGCGACCGGCGTCACCGCCTGCACCACCTTGTTGCGGCCGCCCTGCTTGGCCGCGCGCAGCGCTTCGTCGGCGCGCTGGAACAGGCTGACCGTGGTGTCCTCGGCGCGGATGGTGGTGACGCCGAAGCTGGCCGTCATCTTGATCACGGCGCGCCCGGTTTTGACCGGGGTCGATTCGACGGCGCGCCGGATCCGCTCGGCCACCAGCAGCGCGTCGAGCAGGTCGGTGCGCGGCAGCAGTAGCGCGAATTCGACGCCGGCCATGCGGCCCAGCATGTCGCTGTCGCGCAGCTGGCCGCGGCAGGTGTCGACCATTGCGCGCAGCACGGTGTCGCCGGCCGGGTGGCCGTAGCTGTCGTTGATGCGCTTGAACTGGTCAAGGTCGATCAGCACCACCGCGGTCGGCAGGCCGGGTCGGCGCGCCAGCGCCATCCACGGCGCCAGCAGGTTGAAGAAGCCGCGCCGGTTGGGCGCATCGGTCAGGGCGTCGGTGGTTTCCAGGCGCTCCAGCTCGCGCTGCAGCTGTTCGCGCGACAGCAGCAGGTAGCCGAACGCGGTCAGCAGCATCAGCAGCACGAAGGCGCCCGAGGACAAGGCCTGCACCAGGGTATTGCTGATCCAGCCCCACCCGCCCGGCATGGCCAGCACCAGGATGCCGCGCGCGGCCACCAGCAGCGCGAGCAGGGCCAGCGCGACGACCAGGAAGCGGCGCAGCATGCTGCCCCCGCGCCAGCCCACCGCCAGCGCCGCGGCGCCCAGCAGATAGAAGGCGCCAAGCACCAGCGAACTGGCGATTACGCGCAGGCCGATCGGGTCGATCGCATAGCAGGCCAGGAAGGCGGCGATGGCAAGGCCGAGCAGCGGATACATGACGCGGCGCCAGTGCGCGCGGCCGGCAGCCTCCCACAGGCTGCCCGCCTCCAGCGCAACGCCGGCAAACAGCAGGCCGTAGCCGATCGGGATCGACACCAGGTCGGGCGCGACCCCGCTGCCGCGGAAGTACAGCAGCAGCCAGCCGGCCGCCTGGCACTGGCGCGAGATCGCCCAGGTCGACAGCGAGGGCGACTTCGCGCCGCCGAATTCGAAGAAGAACAGTGCCGCGCACAAGGCCAGGTTGCCCAGTGCGAGCACGAATACCATCGTGGTGATGTCCATCGGAGGCGCGCTAGATTTCGTGTTCGACGTTGGTGCTGCCGTCGCCGATCTTGCTGGCCCAGGCGCTGCTGAAGTAGCCGCGTTCGGCCTCGCTCGGGGCCAGGTTCCAGAACACGATCAGGGTGCCCTTGTGGTCGTGCACCTGGGTGAATTTTTCGACGAAAGCCGTGTTCCCGGCGGCGTCGGCGAGCGCCATCACGTAGCCATAGACCCGCGTCAGCCGCTCGATGCGGTCCGGCTCGGTCATGCTGTTGGTCGCGGTAATGGTAGGATGGTCTAAGAACATGGCGTCTCCGAATGGCTGCCCGCAGAGCTTATCAGAAACCAATGCTTATCAACAAGGTATCATTTGCCATGCCGCCGCCCGATTCCCCCCTGCCCGCAGCCACCCCGATCGTCGTCACCCGCGGCGACCGCCGCACCCTCGAATTCACCCCCGGCGACGTGCAAAGCGAGATGCGCCTGTCCGATCCCGACGCCCTGGTGCTGGCCTACTGCCGCGCGATCATGTGCTTCGCGCTGTTCGTGCCGCGCCCGCGCCATATCTTAATGGTGGGACTGGGCGGCGGTTCCCTGGCCAAGTTCTGCCATCGCCACTTTCCCGAGGCGCGCATCACCGTCATCGAGTTGCGTGCCGACGTCATCGCGCTGCGCACACAGTTCGGGGTGCCGTCCGACAGCGCCAGGTTCGAGGTGGTGCACGCCGACGCCAGCAGCTGCCTGGCCGGCATGGCGCGCACGGCCGACGTGCTGGTGCTCGATGGTTTCGATGCGGCCGGCCTGCCGCCGGCGCTGGGCACGTCGCGCTTTTACGGCGACTGCCGGCGCGTGCTGCGCGATGGCGGCGTGATGGTGGCCAATATGTTCAGCTACGACCCCCACTACCGCGCGATGGTCGAGCGGCTGCGCCTGATGTTCGACGACCGGGTGTGCCGTTTCGACAAGGTGGCGGGCAACAACCGCATCCTGTTCGCGGTGCGGGCGCCTTTGTCCGGCCCGGCGCCGCATGCACTGCGGGTGCAGCGGCTGGTCGCGCGCCGCAACGGCCTGGGCGCCGGCTGGCTGAACCGCCTGCTGGCGCGGCTGATTGTGGTCCTGCTGGCGCAACGCAGAAGTAACAGGAAGCAATAAAAATTGCCGCTGACGCAGTTTTTATGACACACTTGCAGGGCTTATACTTACGGGGCGCGCCGCGCCCTTTCGCACCTGGGAAACAACGATTTGCTGCGTCGCCGCCCGCCATTTTCGTTAGTTGTCACGGCGGTCCTCTTATTGCAAGCCGGACTGGCCGCTGCCGCCACGCCGCTCGCGCGTGGCGCGCTGGACTACGACCAGCTCCCGAGCGGCGTGGTGGTGGCCGCCATCGCCTTCGCCGGGCTTGCCGCCGCCGCGGTGCGCGCACTGGTGCTGCGCGCGCGCCGCCTGCAGCGCCTGCTCGACCAGCGCAGCGCCGAACTGGCGCGCGCCAACCAGTGCATCGCCGACGACGCCCTGGCCCGCTCGCTCAGCGAGCAGCGCATCCATCATATCGCCCAGCACGACGTCCTGACCGGCCTGCCCAACCGCAGCCTGCTGCAGGACCGCCTCAGCCTGGCCATCAGCGCGTCCGAACACAACGGCGAGCCGCTGTGGGTCCTGCTGATCGACCTCGACCGGTTCAAGTACGTTAACGACAGCATGGGCCACAAGGCCGGCGACGTACTGTTGATGACGATCGCCGCACGCCTGCGCGCGGCCCTGTCCGACAGCGACACGGTGGCGCGCCTGTCGGGCGACGAATTCGTCGTGATCATGAGCCCGCGCCCGGGCCAGCCGCTGGCGCCGGAAATGGTGCAGCGCCTGATGAATTCGGTGGCCCAGCCAGTGCTGCTGGGCGCCAAGGAATATTCGGTCACCTGCAGCATCGGCGTCGCGGTGTTCCCGACCGCCGGCGCACCGGCCGACGGCCTGATCGAACACGCCGACATCGCGATGTACAGCGCCAAGAAGCTTGGCCGTAACAATTTCCAGTTCTATACACCGGCAATGAACGACGAAGCGCAGGAACGGGTGCGCATCGAAAGTGCGCTGCGCAAGGCGCTCGAGCGCGACGAGTTCGTGCTGCACTACCAGCCACAGGTGAACCTGGCCAGCGGCAAGATCGTCGGCATGGAAGCACTGATCCGCTGGCAGCATCCCGAGCTTGGCACGGTGCCGCCAGGGCGCTTCGTCAGCGTGGCCGAAGATACCGGCCTGATCGTGCCGATCGGGGCCTGGGTGATGCGCACGGCCTGCCGGCAGAACCGGGCCTGGCAGGACGCCGGCATGGGCCACCTGCGGGTGGCGGTCAACCTGTCGGCGCGCCAGTTCGGCTCGCCCGACCTGCTCGAGGACATCCGCGCGGTGCTGCGCGAAACCGGCCTCGACCCGGCCTGCCTCGAAATCGAACTGACCGAGAGCCTGTTCATGAGCGACATTTCGCTCGCGGTGGACCTGCTGCACAGCATGAAGGCGATCGGCGTCAACCTGTCGATCGACGACTTCGGCACTGGCTACTCGAGCCTGTCGTACCTGTCGCGCTTCCCGATTGACGTGCTGAAGATCGACCGCTCGTTCGTGTCGGCCATCACGCGCGACGCCCGCGACGCGGCGCTGGTGGCCTCGATCATCAACCTGGCCCACAACCTGAAGCTGTCGGTGATCGCCGAAGGCGTCGAAACCGAAGAACAGCTCGACTACCTGCGCCGCCATGGCTGCGACGAAATGCAGGGTTATCACTTCAGCCGTCCCCTGTCCGCGCCTGAATTCGAGCGTTTATTACGCCAGCACCATCAGCTGGCCCCGGTTCCCGCGTTGCTCACAGCTTCCGCCGACTAAAATTAGGCGAAAAACTTTGTTTTAGTGAATTTTGTTGTGGTCCAATCGACATCGTTTGCGTACAATCACGCACAATGTCACCGCGGCCCTTGCCGCAGTGAATGCGAGTACGACAACAACGGAAAAACATGAGCTCAGAAATGACTGGCAAGAGCGCGGTGGCGGAACAGGCTGCCGCACACATCCGTACTGATTTCCGCACCCGCGACGTCGTGAACCAGGCCATTGCAGCGATACCGGCGCTGGGACTTCAACAGGCGGCAGAATTTTTGTCGGCCATGAATGTCCCGCCGGAGGTGGCGATCCGCGCACTGGCCTACCCGGTCAAGCGCAAGCACTAGGCCAGGCGGGAATGGAAAGACGCCGGTACCGGCTCCAGGGCGGAGCAGGTACCGGCGTCTTTTTTTTATACCGGGTTACAGCGCCTGCGACTCGATGTCGGCCAGCGATTCGCGGCCTTTGTCGGTCAGTGCGAAGCCGCCGCCCTCGATTGGCGCGATGTGCGACTTCTTGCCAAGGAACAGCTGGACATCGGTTGCCACCTCGGCGGCAGGGTCCGCAGCCAGTGCGCGCAAGGTCTCGACGCAGCGGCGCAGAAACAGCACTTCCTGGCCTTTCGGGGTCAGTTCCACCTTGCCGCTGCGCTCGTACTTGATCAGCTTGATGCCGGACAGGCGCTTGGCGTTGCGTCCGACGCAGGCATTCACCCGGTCGTGCCCGGCGCCGCGCCGGATCATGTCGAGCGCGTCGTATTCGTCGGTGGTCAGTTTTTCGTTCTTCATTGCAGCGTTATCCAAGTAAGCCAGGCGGCCCACATGGTAACCGCAGCGCTCCCGCGCGGCAAGCCGCACCTGTCGGGGATCGCGGCCCGGCCTGTCCGGCAGGACCCGGCCGCAGGATCAGCGCAAGGCGCGCAGCGCCAGCCACACCAGGCCGATGCTGGCGCAGAGGCCCAGCGCCAGCGCCGCGCGCACCCGCGCCGACGCCAGCATCGAGGTTCGTCCCAGGTAGATCTTGTTATGCAGTGAGTTACCCATCATGTTCTCCCCCAGGACTGTGAAACGGCGATGATTCATTATAGAAACGGCTCAGGCATATTTGCTGTGACGCCGAACACAAATAACAATATTTGTGCTCGTCAGGCAACAGTGTTTACAGTCCCGCTACTGCGCGCCAAATGCGCGCGTGCGCTGTTAGGATGGCAATCAAATTCAACCCATCCAACGGAGTTCCGATGAATACCAAAACCACCCCCGTCGACCCGGGCACGACCGCGCGACCGATGACCGATGAAGCCGATATCGGCAGCGGCGAAAAATCGCCCGGCCACGCCGAGACCGAAGAAATGATCCGCCAGATCCCGCCGCTGCCGCCGTCCGACCCTGCCGGCGCCGACAGCAGCCAGCCGTCCGGCAAGGCCCCGCAGCGCTAAGGCTTTACGCACCATCGCCCGGCGCCGCCTTGATCGGCGGCTCCGGAAACCTGGGCTCCTCGACCGGTGCGTTGGCTGGGGCCGGCACATCGTCCGGGACCGGGGTCGGTTGCGGATCCGGAAGGTCCGGGTCGGGCGTCGAGTGTGCGTGCTGCATGGTGTTGTTGCTCATGATCTACCTTTCAATAGAGAATCGTAGCAAACGCCGTCACTACGTTCTTAACAAAAATCAATTTCGAATGGATACCGGATGTGCGGACGCCTCGACCAGAGCCACAGCGCCAGTGAATATCTCGCCGCTATGCAATGGCCGCAATCGAACCCCTTCGTCGCCAGCCAGGCCACCCCCAGCTACAACGCTTCGCCCGGCACCTACCGCCCAGTGATGCGGATCGTCGACGACCAGCTGGTCATCGACGACTGGTTCTGGGGCTATCGCGCGTCGTGGGCGGTCGGCAAGGTGCCCATCGCCATCAACGCGCGCATCGAGAAGATTTCTAACCGGTATTGGTCGCCGCTGGTGAAAACCGGGCGCGCGATCGTGCCGGCCGACGGCTGGTACGAATGGACTGGCGAGAAGGGCAAGAAGCAGCCGTGGCATATCCACCTGAAGACGCGCGAACCGCTGTTCATGGCGGCCATCGCGGCCACCGGCCCGTGCCGCGAGAATGCCTGCGAAGCCGGGTTCGTGATCGTCACCTCCGACGCCGAAGGCGGCATGGTCGATGTGCACGACCGCCGGCCGGTGGTGCTGTCGGCCGAGGACGCCAGGCTGTGGCTCGACCCTGCCCTGTCGGCCGAAGCGGCCGAGCAGCTGGTGCGCTCGGTGGCGCTTGGGTCGGATGAGTTCGAGTGGCATGCGGTCAGCCGCGAGGTCGGGCGCTCGACGAACGAGGGGCCGCACCTGGCGGCCCAGCTCGACCTGCCTTTGTAATTAGCTGTGGTTCTGCTTCTGCTTGGCGCCGCCGCCGGCGCCTTCGTCCTTGCCTGCCTTCTCGCGGCTCATGTGATCATGGCTGCTTTTCTCGGTGTTCACGCCGGCACGCTTCTTCGCTGCCTCGTCTTCCGACTCGTGGGCCGACTGCTGGTTCTGGGTATCCGTCGATTTATTGTGGCTCATGGTGTGCTCCTTGTAGGGTGGCTGAAAAAGAAACCGCGCACCGCTTCCTCGCCCACACGGGGCCGGTTGCGGGCACGTTTTTTGTCACCTTAGCATGGAAGAACTGAACGGTCGGTACGCCCCTTTCAATCGTGCGCGGCCATGCATGGGCCCGCCAGGAATCTGGCCGCAGGGCACGAATCTGGGTATAGTTGCGCATCTGATCAATATGGAAATTGCCCGATGAGCGACCGTATCAACGCCCTGCTTCCCGCCCTCCTGTTCTCCAGCGCCGCCGTGGCCGCGCCGATGACCCTGGACGATTACCTGGCGCTGAACGGCCCCGCGCCGACCGCGCGCATCGCCTACGGCAGCGCGCCGTCGCAGTTCGCCGAGCTGTTCCGTCCGGCGGGCGCCGGGCCGTTCCCGGTGGTGGTGCTGGTGCATGGGGGCTGCTGGACCATCAAGTTCGGCGGCATCCGCCAGATGCGCAACGTGGCCGGCGCGCTGGCCGCTGAAGGCATCGCCGTATGGAACGTCGAATACCGCCGCTCGGACGAGGAAGGCGGCGGCTATCCCGGCACCTACCAGGACATGAATGCGGCGCTCGACAAGCTGGGCGCCGAGGCCGGCAAGTACCAGCTCGACACCAGCCGCATCGTGGCGATGGGCCACTCGGCCGGCGGCCAGCTGGTGCAGTGGATCGCCGGGCGCAGCCGCGTCCCGGCCTCAAGCCCGCTGTTCCACCCGAACCCGCTGCCGGTACGCGAGATCATCAGCCTGGGCGGGCTGGCCGACCTGCGCAACGAGAAAGACCTGATCAAGGCCAGCTGCGGCCGCGAGACCGCCGAGCTGGCGGGCACGCCCAGCGCCAGCCGTCCCGACGTGTTCGTCGACACCAATGCGGCCGAGCTGATGCCGAACGGCAGCCACACGCTGCTGGTCACGGGCGAGCTCGACACGATCTCGCCGCCGCGCGTGGCGTTCGAGTACGCCGAGCGCGCGCGCAAGGCGGGCGACCAGGCCGAGGTGCTGATCCTGCCGGGCGCCAGTCACTATGACGAGGTCGCCGCGACGTCGCCGGCGTGGCGCCTGCTGCTGCCCTCGATCCGCGCGGCCCTGGGCCTGCCTGCGGTCAACCAATAGCGAACCGGGGTAATCCGGCACTGAGTACGGTACCGCACAGACCCTGATGTCCCAGCGGCACTACTCTTGACTCATCGCATCATTTTGAATCCGGGAGTCCCATGAATAAATTCGCACACATCGCCGCCGGTATCGCCAGCGCGGCAGCACTGTCCACTTCGTACGCAGCCCCCGCGGCGCCTGCTCCCGGCCTGACCGTGGAAGCTGTCAACGTCGCCGGCCCGCTGGCGGCCAAGGCAAAACAGCCGGCCGCGGTCATGCTGCGCGCCCAGATCCTGCTCGACCGCGCGCAGTTCTCGCCGGGCGAGATCGACGGCGCCTACGGCTCCAACATGCGCCGCGCGCTGTCCGGATTCCAGCGCGCCCGCGGCCTGGAGCCTAGCGGCGTCATCGACGTGAAGACCTGGGACGCGCTCAATGCCGACAAGGCCGCCCCACTGGTTAACTACACGCTGACCGACGCCGATGTGGCCGGCCCATTCCAGCCTGTCCCTGAAGACATGGCCGACAAGGCCAAGCTGCCTGCGCTCGGCTTTGCCAGCGCCGCCGAAGCCATCGGTGAAAAATTCCACGCCAGCCCGAAACTGCTGGCGCGCCTGAACCCGGGCAAGGACCTGACCCGCGCCGGTGAACAGATCGTGGTGCCGAACGTTGCCGGCCTCGCGCCGCTGCCGAAGGCAGGCAAGATTGTCGTCGACAAGACCGACAGTACGCTGACCCTGTTCGACACCGCCGGCAAGGTCATCGCCCAGTATCCGGTATCGACCGGCAGCGAAAACGATCCGCTGCCGATCGGCAGCTGGAAAGTCAACGGCGTGGCGAAAAACCCGACCTACCACTACAACCCGAAGCTGTTCTGGGATGCGGAACCGGGCGACAAGAAGGCCAAGATCCCGGCCGGCCCGAACAACCCGGTCGGCGTGGCATGGATCGACCTGTCGAAGGAACATTACGGCATCCACGGCACCCCGGTGCCGGCCACCATCGGCAAGACCCAGTCGCATGGCTGCATCCGCATGACCAACTGGGCCGTTGCAGCGCTGACCGACTCGGTTGCCGCCGGCACCGCTGTTGAACTGCAAGAATAATAATCCAACCTGACCGGAGCGACGACAATGAAGTGGATCATGACCTTTATCGGTGGCACGCTGCTTGGCGTAATCGCCTTGTTCATCTACCTGCGCAAGGTAGGCAACGAGGCGCCGCCGCCGGTTGTCGTCCCTCCCGCGGTGACCGCGCCGGCAGCCCCTGCGCCCGCCGCTGCCCTGCCCGCCGCGCCTGACGTGCCGACCGACCTGACCGAAGCGGACCTGCCGATCCGTCCGGCCGCCTCGGAAGTGCCGGCCATTGGCAAGGTGGACGGCATCACCGCCACCGGCCAGGCAAAGCTGATGATTCCGGTCGAGGGCATCAAGCCGGCGGACATCTCGGACAACTTCAACCAGCCGCGCGGCGCAGACCGCTTGCATGAGGCGCTCGACATCATGGCGCCCAAGGGCGCCAAGGTGTACGCGACGGCGGATGGGAAAGTGGTCAAACTGTTCAACAGCAAGCAAGGCGGCCTGACGGTCTACCAGTTCGACCCGACCGATACCTATGCTTATTATTACGCGCACCTGGACCGTTACGCCGATGGCATCAAGGAAGGCGATGTCCTCAAGCGCGGCGACCTGGTGGGTTATGTCGGCGTGACCGGCAACTCGGATCCGAACGCCCCGCACCTGCACTTCGCGGTGTTCGAACTGACGCCGGAAAAGCAGTGGTGGAAGGGAACCCCGGTCAACCCGTACCCGCTGATGGGCGAGCAGGCTTCCGCTTCCACCGCGGGAGCGGCTACCGCTGCTCGCTGACGTCCGGCCCGACGTTGATGGCGGCGTAGGCACGCTGCACGGCGACCGCTTCCTTGCTGTCCATGCCATACAGTTCCTGCGCCGATGCCAGCACCTTGTTGCGCGCATCGGCGTAGTTGGTGACGGCGGTAAATTTCGTCGTCAGCGCCTTGAACCAGATCCGGTAGGCCTTGTCGGCGCCAATGCCGGTCATCGCCTGCGGTTCCTTGGTCAAATACTTGCTGTAGTGCTCACTGCCCTTGTCCGCGTTCGATCCCTGTGAAAGAAAGTAAAACATGCGGTTGTTCGGGCCGCTGCTGTAATGAACGTCGATCCGTTTCAGCGTGCTGCTCCAGGCATCCGGGCTGCTGCCATCCTTGCTCGGCTTGTACATCCAGCGCAGCGGCGTGCCGCTCTTGCTGATCTCCGTACCCATCTGCCAGTCATTGCCCTTGTTCGGAATCTCGGCGCCGGTGCCGCCGGCGCGCGCATACGCTTCCACCATCTCGCCGCTGATGTCCGAGGCCGATTCGTTCAGGCCGCCCGACTCGGCGAAGTACAGCAGGTTGGAGGTGGCCGCCGTCACGCCGTGGCCCATCTCGTGGCCGACCACGTCGATCGCGCCCAGGTTGCTGAAGCTGGAGCCGTCGCCGATGAACATGCACTTGCAGGTGTCGCTGTAATACGCGTTGTCATATGCGGTGTTGACGTGCACCGCGATGTAGGTCGAACTATTCTGGCCATCGAGCGACTGCCAGCCGAGCGTGTTCTTCATCATGTCGTAGGTGTTCATCAGGCCCCACATGGCGTTCACCGCCGCGGTCTGGCCATTGGCGCCGGTGGTGCTGCCGCCCTCGACGAACTGCTTGCCGTCGCCCCAGGTATTGCTCCAGTGGGCGTACAGCTCGCCGGCCGAGGTGCCGTGGTTGGCATTGGTCACGGCCAGGCCGCCATGCAGCCCGCCCTTGCCGCGCAGCGGATCGACCAGCTTGAAGGTGTCGCCCTGCTGCGTCGTCGACAGCGGCACCACCCCGTTGTACTGGCTGTTGCCCACCCCCGCCGCCTTGGTCTGCAGCATGCTCCACTGGTTGATGATGCGCCCGTCGCGCGCGCTGACCACGGTGTCGTAATAATAAGGCTGGTTGCCGACCAACATGCGCGTGCGCACATGGTAGGAGAGCTCGTAGCCGGCCACCACTTCCTCCACGTCGAAGGCGTTCAGTTCGGCCTCGGGCTTGCTGGCGGCCGCCGGCACGCGCTCGGTCTTGACGATCGGATAGACGACCAGCTCGGCGGTGGGCGCCACTTGCGGCTTGCCTTTCGGCGCGGTTGACTTGACTGCGACCGCGATGGCGGCCTGCGGCGTGATGGCCGGCTTGACGCTGAAGCTGGCCGTCACCGCGCCCAGCTTGTTGGCCGGGCCGCGCCCGAGGAACAGGCGGCGCTCGGACACCGACTCGCTGAGGATCTGCCCCGCCCCGTTGACCACCACCACCGATTCCGAACCGAATACGCGCACACCCTTGTAGGTATGGCTGGCGCGCGCGACGACGGTGCCCTCGACACCCGGATGCTGGTTGGTCACTACGTAGTTATGGTCGGCATCGAGCCCTTGCAGCGTGCGGTGGGCGGTCAGCTTCGATACCAGCGCCGTGGCGGCCTGGGCATCGACGCTGGCCGGCGCGCCCATCAGCGGGGAAGCGCCCAGCGCGTGGGCGCCGAACGCCAGCATGCAGATCGCCGCGGCGACGGGGGTCAGGGTGATTTTCATAGCTCCTCCAATAGTCAGGCTGGCAGCGCCAAACGCGCCGGGCTCTCTGGCATATTGGATGAGGCAGGATTGCTGTATTTGCCGGGCCGCAAAAAGCGGGCAGGCTCATCCGTTGCGCGATTTGCGCGGGAACAACGATTCAGGCGGAGATGTGCGGCAGGCGGATCGAGAAGGTGGCGCCGTGACCGAGCCCACGGCTGCTGACCGTGATGGTGCCGCCGTGGAGTTCGACGATGTGCTGTGCGATGTACAGGCCCAGGCCAAGGCCGGAGTCGTTGCCCTCTTTTTGCAGGTTGAAGGCGCCGAACACGTGCGGCAGGTCGTGCGGCTCGATGCCCTGTCCGGAATCGGTGACGTCGATGGCCACCAGGTCCGGCTCGCGCCGTACGTTCAGCTCGATGCGTCCGCCTGGCGGCGTGAACTTGACGGCATTGAGCAGCAGGTTCCACACCACCTGCTGCAGGCGCTGGCCATCGGCGTCGAGCACGATGTGGGCGCCGTAATCCGATGGCGTCACCTGCAGCATGATCTGCTTGTCATGGGCGTTGATTGCGACGGTCGACACCGCGTCTTGCAGCACCTGCGCCAGCGCCACCGGTTGGCGTTCGATCGACATCTGGCCGGTCAAGGTGCGCGAGGCGTCGATCAGGTCGTTGACCATCAGGCTTTCCTGCGCCACGTGCTTGCGCATGATGCCGATGCTGGCCTTGGCGGCGTCCGGCAGGTCGGGCATGGTCCTTTGCATCAGTTCCAGGCGCAGCGACAAAGCCGCCAGCGGCGTGCGCATTTCGTGCGAAACGGTGGCCAGGAACTGTTCGCGCGCGCGGTTCACGCGGTTCAGTTCGGCGATTGCCTCGCGGTGGCGGTCGGTGGAGTCGACCAGGGTGCGCAGCAGCGCGGTCAGCACGGCCATGCGCGCATCCGACACCGGCGACTCGAGCCGCACCTCGCCCCACAGGACGTGGCCAAGCAGGCCGACCTGGCGGCCGATGCGGTCGCACGCCATGGGCGAGCTGAAGTCGCGGAAGGTCCAGCCGTACACCACCACGCCATAGGTCTTGCCGAAGCGCGTCAGCGGCATCGCGCACACCCGCAGCGCGTCGCAGAAGGAAGCTGACACCGCGGCGCCATGGTCGAGGACCTGGATCGCCAGTTCCTGTTCCAGCAAGGTGCCGGGACCGGCGTCGCGCCACAGCGTCGAGCCGGCCAGCAAGGCGGCGGTGCGCGATGAATGCAGCGGACCGATCTGGCGCCGGGCGTGGGTATCGTAGGCCGACACCACCAGCCCGGAGGCGTGGGCAAACTGACGCAGCGGCGCCGACCAGTCTTCCCAGTCGATGACGGTGTCGCCGTTTGCGTGAACGCTGATCACGGAGCAGGTTCTACCGGCAGCTCAGCCGAATCGGGCAGTTCCTTTCCCTGCGCAACGGCCACCTCGATGCTCGGGCCGGTGCGCGACGGCGAGCGCGACAACAAGCCGTAGTACGACGAGAACGGCAGCTGCGGCACGCTGCCCGCTTCGTCCGTCGCATCGTCGTCGACCAGCAGCAGGCCGCCTTCACCGATCACATACTCGCGGGTGACCTGGAAGATGCGGCTGCCGCGCACTTTCGGGATCGCGATCGCGCGCCGCAGCTGGGTCGAAATCTCGACGTAGTTCAGCAGGATGATGTTGTCGACCAGGTGCGAGCCTTTAAGCTCTTCGCTGATCTGCGAAATACCCAGCAGCTCCGGGCTTTCGTAGTTGAACAGGATGGTCGCCAGTCGGTCCTTGAAGAAGGTGGCCAGCGCGTACAGGTAGTCGGCCACTTCATCGCGGCTGGTCATCTCGTACACCGCAACCGAGTCGAACACGACGCAATCGATGCCATGCTCCTCGACCAGCTTGATGATGCGGTCGAAGTGCACGTCCAGCTCGAGTTCCAGCGGCGACTCGTAATGAATGAACAGGTTACCGGCCTCGATTTCGCCTTCGAGGTCGAAGCCGAGCGACTTGGCGTTGCGCATCAGCTGGCGCGGGTGCTCGTCCAGGCTGACCAGCAAGGTCTTGTGGCCGGCCTGGATCGCGGACGTCAGGAACTGCACCCCGAACACGGTCTTGCCGGTACCGGAAATGCCGGTGACCATCGTCACCGAGCCTTCGTAGATGCCGCCGTCCATCATGCTGTCGATGGTGCGCGAGCCGGTCGACAGGCGTGTCGAGGAGGTCGGCTGGTCGTCCGAGGTCATCGGCCGCGACTGGGCCCGGCGGTACACGTGGATGCCGACATCCTTTTCGATCCGCATCGTGTGGCTGCCGACGATAAATTCCTGGCCGCGCGACTTGAGCACCGCGAGGCGCCGGTGCACGCGCCGGCGCTGTTCTTCGCGGGTCAGTGAAATGATGGTGTCGAACACGAAGCGCTCATGGGGGTAGACGCCGTTGGTGCCTTCTTCCTGTTCGGCGGTGACCATGGTCGTCACGCCTAGCCGGGTCAGGCCCTCGATCAGCAGGTGGACGTCCTCGCGGAACGGGATGTCGTGCAGTTCGGCATACAGGCGGATCGGGGTCAGGCCGTCGATCAGCAGGCGCTTGGCGCCCATCTCCTGCAGCATGGTGGTCAGCACGCCGTCGGACGAGCGGAATTCGTTAAGCAGCACTGCCGGGCTGGTCTGGATGATCTTGATCTTGCCGGCGTCGATCAGTTCCTGCATCGGCCAGTTGAAGCCTGACGCGTCGCGCAGCAGCTTTTGCGGCTCCAGCTCGAACGAGATGATCGCCCCCGGCTCGTCGTAATGGGCGGCGCCGGCGTAAATAAAACCCAGTCCAAGTGTTGTTTTTCCGGAACCCGGCGCTCCCTCGACGATGAGGTTATTGTTGCGCGGGATCCCGCCCAATAACACTTCGTCCAAACCAATAATGCCCGTCTTTACCAGCGTTTCCACAGTCTGCCTCTCGTACGCAACGATGTTTTTGTAGGCCGCAGCTCATCCGCGACGCATGAGAAGGCAGTGTAACAGTGTTACTTCTTATGTGCGGGACGATACATTGTTGAGTTCGGCCCCGATGTCAGAATGTATGGCTGACGTTTACGGCAAAGGTGCGGCCACGGCCGGCATAGGTGTTGCCCGGATCGGCGGCTGCCGCCGACTGCGAGTAATAGCCCACATACTGCTTGTCGAACAGGTTCTCGACGCTGACGCCGACCTTGCCAATGCGGGTGTCCCAGGTTGCTGCCGCGTCGGCCAGGGTGTAGCCCTTGAAGTTTTCCTGCAGCTTAGTGGTGAGGAACACACGGTCGATGTTGATGTCGCGGTCGAACAGGTGGGTTGCTTGCAGGCGCAGTGTCGAGCCCGGCATCCACTTCCAGTTAGCGCCGAGCACAGCCTTGTCAGGCCCCTGCGAGCGCGCGCCCAGCGCGACGTCCATCGGCGCCCCCTGGGTTGTGGCGGTCTTGCCGTCGGTTTTGGCGTAGCTGCCGAAGGCGCTCACTTTGCTGCTCGGGCGCCACTCGCCGGACACTTCCCAGCCCTTGACCGTGGTTGGGACGCGTTCCACCACACCCACGCCGGTCGCGATGATGCGGATCACGCTGCCCAGTTTCGAGCGTGAATCATAGCGCGAGATGCCGAACTGGCCCTTCTCGCCGCGCCAGTTCAGGCCGATTTCATTGTTACGGGTGACGATCGGCTGCAGGCTGATCAGGTTCGATACCGACTGGCCTGGCGTGTTAACGCCGCGCAGCACCAGCCCCGCGTCAGGCAGGCCGAAGCCTTCCGAGCTGGCCGCGAACGCCGACCATTGGGGCGCGAAGCGCCATACCGCGCCGAGATTCTTGACCGCCTCGGAGAACTCCGCCGAGCCGCCCTGCACCGTCTGGCCGCCTTTGTAGGCCGCCAGTGTCGTGTACGTATCGACTTCCAGCTTGGCGGTCTCATGGCGCACGCCGCCGCGCACCGTGACCGGGCCAAATTCGTATTCGAGCTGGGCAAATGGCGCGGTCGAGTTGAATTTCAGCAGCGGCACCCAGGTGCGGCCGGTGATCGCGAGGCGCTGCTCGGTTTCATCACGCAGGAAGTCGACGCCGACGGTTGCTTCAAGGCCGGTGATCAGGGTGTCCGGACGCACGTAGGTGATGCGCGCGCCGAGCTTGTCGGCGAGGATCTGCGACTGGTCGAACAGCGTGTTATTCAGCGCGATGCGCACGTCCTGGAAGGTTGCCACTTTGGTCGCGCCGTACAGCGACTCGAACTGGTGCCCAAACAGCTGGGCGCTGAACATGCCGCCGCCCAGGTCGCTGTGGCGATAGTCCAGGCTGGCACTGCGCACCTTGTTGCGCGGCGCCTCGCCCTCAGGGGTACCCGGCACGGAACTGGTCGGCACGCCTTCTTTAACGCTGCCCGGATCGTTACTGTAGTCGCCGTCGCCCTGCAGCTTGAAGCGGTTCAGCGACAGCTGCAGGCGCTGGGCGCCGAAGGTCTTGCCGATCTTCATGAACAAGTCGTCGCCGTGGGAGTCAAGGGTGTCGCCCTGGACAGTATCGATGCCGAGGCGGCGGCCGCTGCCATCGTAGTTCATGCCGCGGCGCTGGATGGCCGCGTAGCCGAAGAAGTCGAAGGCATCCGACTTGTGGTTGATCGAGTAGCCGGTCTTCCAGTCGATGTTATCGGAGCGGAACTGGGTCGAGGCGCGCAGGTTGACGCCGTGGGTGGTGCCGTTGGCGCGCGGCGCCTTGGTGATGTAGTTGATGATGCCGCCGGTCGCGCCCATGCCCTGCACCGCCGAGGCGCCGTTGATGACCTCGATGCGCTCGATGATGAAGCTGTCGGCGAAGTAGCCTTCGCGCATGCCCGCGCGCAGCGGATTGGACTGAGGAATGCCGTCCAGCAGGATCAGCGGCTGGCGTCCGCGCAGCGATTCGCCCGTCGAGCTCATCTTCTGGCGGCTTGGCGCGTAGCCCGGGATGTAGGTCGACAGCGCCTGCGACGGATCGTCGGCGATCAGGTATTGGGACGCCAGTTCCTGCTGGCTGATGACCGAGATCGCGCCTGGAATCTTGTCGACCGCCTTTTCGCCGCGGGTTGCGGTGACGACTACTTCAGCCATCGGTCCCTCGACGGTGGCGATTGCCTCCTGGGCAAAGGCATTGGCCGCCATCGTCATGCAGGCTGCGGCAACGGCGCGGGAGAGAGGCTTGAGAGTGGTCATACGACAAAATCCTTGATGAATGAAGCGGCTTTCCGCTAAGCAATGTACAATACGAATGATAACGATTCTTATTTAAATAATCAAGCGTATCGAGAATTGTTCTCATTTATACTGATGCCTTCGCTACCGTTTACCGCACCATGAAACCATTCCTGCGCACCCTCCACCTCTGGACCGGACTGACCTTCGGCGCGATCCTGGTCGTGCTCGGCCTGACTGGCTCGGCCCTCAGCTGGTTCCATGAGCTCGACAGCATGCTCAATCCTGGCCTGCTGCAGGTGGCGCCGCCGGCCGGGGTTCAGGCAGGCGCAGCGCTGCGGCTGGCGCCGGCGCAGGTGCAGGCGGCGGCCGACGCGCTGCTCGCCGATCCGCGCTACGGGCGGCCGAGCATGATCGAAACGCCGGAGCGGGCCGGCGACGTGTTCGTCGCGTGGTACCGCCCTGTCCCGGGCGGCGGCGCGGCATGGAGCCAGCCGGTCACGCGCCAGGTCATGGTCGACCCTGCCACCCTCCAGGTCACGGGCGAGCGCAACTGGGGCGAGGCCGGCCTGTCGCGCCCGCTGTTGATGCCGACGCTGTTCCATATCCACCGTTACCTTGTCGCGGGCGATGTCGGCAAGGTGGTGATTGCGGTGACCGGCGTGTCGCTGTTGCTGATGACGCTGACAGGAATCATCCTGTGGTGGCCGCGCATGGCGCGTTCGGCAATCTGGAAAGCCATCACGGTGCGCCATGGCGGTTCGTGGCCGCGTTTCAGTTTCCAGTTGCACCGTGCCGGCGGATTCTTTGCTGCGCCGATGCTGCTGGTGACTGCGTTCTCGGGTGTGCACTTCAACATGCCGGCTTGGTCGACGCCTGCCATCAAGGCCGTTGCACAGGTATCGCCGAATGCAAAGCTGACCAACGCAAGTGCACCCTCGGCCAGAGGAATTTCCGTGGCGGACGCGGTAGCGGCTGCCCAGAAGCAGTATTCGGAAGGCCGCGTGTCACGCCTGTCTTTCCCAGCGAAGGCGACGCTTCCGTTCGAGGCGCGCGTGCGTCAACCGGGCGAATTGCGGATGGGACCCGGAGCGACGCGGATCAGCATCGACTCCGGCGATGGCGCGGTGTTGCGCGTGATCGACCCGGTGACGGCGAAAAGCGGCGACAAGTTCATCAGCTGGCTGTTCCCGCTGCATACAGGTGAAGCGTTCGGCATGGCCGGGCGCGTGTTCATCAGCCTGTTCGGCTTCGTGCCGCTGGCGTTCTTTGTGACCGGGCTGGTGATCTGGCTGAAGGTAAGAAGAAAGCCGCTGAACGTGCGTTCACCGGCTGTCAAAGCTATTGACTGCTGGCGGGAACGAATTCCTCCATGACTGCCTTGCGCAGCAGCGCCGGTGGAACCAGGCCCTGGGCCAGCACGAAGTCGTTGAACGCCTTGCGGTTGAACTTCTTGCGCAACGCCACCTCGGCCGCCTGGCGCGTTTCCATCAGGCGCTGGTAACCATAGAAATACGATGTTGCCTGGCCCGGCGAACGGAAGGTGTAGCGTTGCATTTCCTGGGTAGCCATCCCTTCGGACATTCCCACCTCATCCATCAGGAACGCCTTCACGCCGTCCGGCGAAATCTCGCCGAGGTTGACCATCGGGTCGAGGAAAGCGCGGGCGGCGCGCAGCATGCGGGCCTGCAGGGCGAACAGCTGGCCGTCGAGCGGTTCGTAAGGCTGCATTTCCGCCTCGGCATACAGCGCCCATCCTTCGACGTTGACGCTGTTGAAAGCGAACACGGCGCGCGCGGTCGATACGCCGGTTTCGATCATTTTCGCGAACTGCAGTTCATGGCCCGGACGGGCTTCGTGCGCGGTGATCGACCACGTGCCGGCCTGGTGGGTAAAGTCGTCGAAGGCCAGCGTCTTGCCGGAGGCGTCCGGCGGGGTGCCGGTGGTCAGCACGAATTCGCCGTATTCGCCGGTGTTGCCGATGAGCCGGGGCGGATTCATGTGCGGCGCCGGGCTGCGCGCATTCTCGGCAGGACTGGCCAGGCGGATCAGCGCCTTGCGCGACGGCATGGTGACGATATCCTGCTTGCGCACGGCCTCTTCGATCTGGGCCAGGCGCTCGGCGTACAGCGGCATCACCTTGTCCGTCGGGATCTGTTCCTTTTTCAGTTCGAGCATGACGGCGCGGTAGTCGGCGTTCGGCAAGTTGCGTTCGCGGGCGATCAGTCCGGCCGTGATATTCATCTGGTTGCGGATTTCGGCGAACGACGTGAGCGCCTTGGCAATCAGTTCCTGGGGTCCGATGTCCACGCCGTATTGCTTCAGGTTATTGGCATACACCTCAGGCGGCAGGCGGTGCCCGGTTCGCGCCAGTGGCAAGATCTTCGCCTTGACCTGCTCGTTGTACGCCGTCAGCTGTTTTTCCAGTACCGCGAAAGTTGGCTCCCAGCCCTGCAGATCGCTCTTGGCCAGCAGGTCTTTCATGCCCTTGATCAGGGTCGGACCGTTATTGATGGCCTGCTCCACTTCGCCCTTGTAGGGGCCAAGCAGTTTCTTGTTCGCTTTCAGGCGCTCCTGCAGGCGTTCGCTGGCCAGTTCGGTGGCCGGACGATACCCTTTTGCCAGGCCGGCATATTTCTCCAGGCGGACCAGCAGTGTTTTCTGGCGTTCCTTCGGGATACGCGGGTCGAGTGTCGACCTCACCACGCCGAAGATCGTTTTCGGCAGGTCGTTATAGGGCAGGAAGTATTTGCGGTTCAGCGCGGCGGAACGCATCTGGTCCTTCGCGCTGCCGATCAGGATTTCCAGGTCCTGCCTGACCTTCTGGTCCGTTTCCGCTTTCAGGCGTTTTTCCAGCTCGGCGATGACCGCGCGCGTGTCCTTATTGGCCGCGTCGAACTGGTCGCGCGACAGGTCGGTGATCTGCTCGTCGAAACCCTCGACGCCAAGCGAACTGGCGCCCTCCGGCGAGTATTTGGCGGCAACGTTCAACAACAGCCTGGCGTTGGCATTGCTCTTGGTAACCCAAGCCAGCTCGGCGGCCGCGACTGGCAGCGAAAGGATGGACAGTGCCAGGGCGCCAACCAGGGCGCGGGCTTTCAGGTGCGGGATCGGCATAAATTCCTTTAGTGACATCAGAATGGCGCGGCGAAGTCAGCGCGACGGTTAGCAGCAAGGAGTATAGGAGGATTCTTGCGAGCATCGCAAGTGCCGGAGGCGGCGAGGACTTTCTGTTCTGCGAAGACCAAATAAAAAACCGGCTTGCGCCGGTTTCTTAAGAAGTTATGCCTTCACGGGCGGCAGCCGTGCCGCCCGTCGATCCTGATGTTACTTGCTTTTATTGGGCGACGACATGGTCGGCACCGGTCGGGCCGCCGACGGCTTTGTCATAGTTGGCAATGACGTAGCTGCTGGCGAGGTTGGCGACGCGGGTCAGCATCAGGTTGTCCATCGTTCCCAGGGTGAAGCCGCCAGCCATGGCATTTGCGCGCTGGAAGAACTCCGGCGTGGCGATCACCTTGCCGGTCTGATCCGTAACAGTCACGCGCATCAACACGCCCGAGCTGCCAGCCAGTGGGCCCAGGAAGACGCGCTTGGTGCTGCTCTTGAACGACAGCTCTTCGACGATAGGCTGGACGGTGAGCGTACGGCCATTGGCCGGGCGGCTGTTCCATCGTTGCACCGACGGCGACAGATCCTTGTCCAGGTTCGCTGCGATCTTGGCCAACGCATTCGCGTTGCCTTGGTAACCCTGAGCGAACATAACCGGCTTGACATCGATACGACCGTACGCCGAGAACGCCTGCGCAGGAGGTGGATTCTGGGTAGTCGAAGCCTTGATGTTGGTGGCGCAGCCCTGCAGGCCGGCGACTGTCAGCGCCAAAGCGGCGACGAGGAGAGTACGACGAAATGTTTTCATTTTTGGCTCGTCAGTGTGAAGGAATGTCGCTCGAGAATAGCGACTAATAATCATAGCATCTTATTTCAATTTGGCAACTATTCCATAACGATTGGAATTGTTTTCGGGAGGGGGACCGCGGCGGCGGAGCGTGCAGTCCCGGAGAGTTATGAGCCGACGTAGGGCATCGTCACGTCGGCCGTCATCAGCAGGCCGTCACCGAACCTGGACCCGGTCGCGCCCCCGAGGATGTCGTCGATCATCCGCATGCGTATCACGACCCGGACAAACTGCGGTGTACTGAGTCCGTCGCAGGTTATTCCGTCGCATTGCACAGTGACGGACCAGGGAGTCGACTCCCGGTGCAAGTCGCCCATTTCCTCATCGACGATGTCAAACGCGACATCGGTCGCCTGGGAAACGCGGGTAAAACTCCTCATGTCGCTCATTTTCATGCTCGCCATGTAGCGAGCCGAATCATGGGCAGCTTTCTGCATCACGGTATAGTGCCAAAACGTGCGCCCGAACAGGAGTGCCAGTGCCAGCATCAGGACAAGAAATGGCAAGATAATTGCAAGCTCGACAGCGGCTACGCCACGCTGGAAGCGGTGCGTGGCACCACTCTGGCGGCGTCCGGTGTACATCGGATTTTTCAAGCTCATGTCATCCCCAGGGTCGCAAGCAACGCGCAGCGGGTGTGCGGGGTCGCTATCAGAGCCATACTAAATAGTAGAGTTTGGGAAGGATTGACACAGAACAACAGTAGCAACCGCGATCCCGGGCCGGGCAGCGAAGGTGCGGCCGGGGTGATGCACGGGTCGCAGGTAAAAAAAAAGCTCCCGATCGGGAGCTTTTTCTCTGCTACTGGCGGAGAGGGTGGGATTCGAACCCACGGTAGGGGGAAACCCTACGCCTGATTTCGAGTCAGGTACATTCGACCACTCTGCCACCTCTCCGGTGTTCTATTCGAGCTCTTGGCCAGCTAAGCAGCACAAGCGTGGTCTGGTAAATCTTCTAACTAAGTTCGCTTACTGCGGCGAAGACAAGATTATAGACAAGCCCCGCAAAAAACGGAAGAGCGAAATTCAAAAATAATCGAATATTTTCCTCTTCCGCAACTTTTCCGATCAGGCTACAGGCGCCAGCCGGTCCATGCCGCCCATGTACGGGCGCAACACTTCCGGGATGACGACGCTGCCGTCGGCCTGCTGGTAGTTCTCCAGCACGGCGACCAGCGTGCGTCCCACTGCCAGGCCAGAACCGTTCAGGGTGTGCAGCAGTTCAGGCTTGCCCTTGGCGTTGCGGAACCGCGCCTGCATGCGGCGGGCCTGGAAGTCTTCGCAGTTCGACAGCGACGAAATCTCGCGGTAGGTGTTCTGCGCAGGCAGCCAGACCTCGAGGTCGTAGGTCTTGGTCGCGCCGAAGCCCATGTCGCCGGTGCACAGCGACATCACGCGGTACGGCAGGCCCAGCGTCTTGAGGATGGTCTCGGCGTGGCCGACCATTTCTTCCAGCGCGTCGTACGAGGTTTCCGGAAGCACGACCTGCACCATCTCGACCTTGTCGAACTGGTGCTGGCGGATCATGCCGCGCGTGTCGCGGCCATAGCTGCCCGCTTCCGAACGGAAGCATGGCGTGTGGGCCGTCATCTTCATCGGCAGCTGGTCGGCGGCAACGATCTCGTCGCGCACCAGGTTGGTCAGCGACACTTCCGAGGTCGGGATCAGGTAGAAGGTCTCGCCCTCGCCTTCCGCACCGCCTTTTTTCACCGAGAACAGGTCGGCTTCAAATTTCGGCAGCTGGCCGGTGCCGCGCAGCGAGTCGGCGTTGACCATGTATGGGGTATAGCATTCGGTATAGCCATGCTCGCCCGTGTGGGTGTTGAGCATGTACTGGGCCAGCGCGCGGTGCAGGCGGGCGATGCCGCCCTTCATGACGGAGAAGCGCGAACCGGTCAGCTTGGTCGCAACGTCGAAATCGAGGCCGAGCGGGCCGCCGACGTCAACGTGGTCTTTCACGTCGAAATCAAAGCTTGGCGGCGTGCCGACCTTGCGCACTTCGACGTTGCCGGTTTCGTCGGTACCGATCGGCACGGATGCGTGCGGCAGGTTCGGCACCGCTTCCATGAATACCGCCAGCCTGGCTTGCACATCGGCCAGCGCGGTTTCGTTCGACTTCAGTTCGTCGCCCAGGCCGCCCACTTCGGCCATCAGGGCCGTGGTGTCTTCGCCCTTGCCCTTCATCATGCCGATCTGCTTCGACAGCGAGTTGCGCTTGCCCTGCAGTTCTTCGGTGCGCGTCTGGATCGCTTTACGTTCCGCTTCGAGGGCGTTGAAACCTGCCACGTCGAGCTGGAACTTGCGGGTCGCGAGGCGCGCCGCGACGTTGTCGATGTCTTTGCGAAGTAATTGGATGTCTATCATTTGTCGGGGCTGGCAGAATGTGGCGAAACCGCAATTGTACCAAGCCGACAGGCATTTCCTGCGAGTTTCACGCTGCGTCTGGCAGCGCCTTGCCCGCCACTTCGTTTCGATCAATCGAGCTGCGCTTTTTCGGCCGCAGTCAGGCGCTTGCCCTTGATGACGACGACCTGCATGCTGGCGTCGGAAGCCGCGGCAACCTGCACCGCTTTGGTGGCGCGGTATTGCGGCACTTCAGCCGTCGCGTAGGCGGCAAAGGTGCACAGGACGGTGGCTGCGAGGAAGACGGCTTCGGCGTTTTTACGGATGTTCATGGTCTGCTCCTGGTGGGTGAGGCGAGTTGGTATGGTGGTACTTTAGCCATCCGCCTCGCCCGTAGCCACCGGCTTGCGATGAAGCGCGTGAATCGCGGGACGAGTTGCAAAAATCCGGGACTGGAGGTGTTCCGTTTGATCGCTCGCAACTGCTTTGCCGCAAGCCTCACTAGCATGGGACGATATTGCGCAAGGCAGCCCATGTCCACCCTCGCCACGACCATTCGCCACCTGTCATGGGTAGCCGTCCTCGCTGTCCCTGCCTGTGGCAGCGCTGCGCAGGCGACTGAGGCGATCGGGCGCGAATGGAGCGAGTGCGCGCGCCCGCAGTTCGCGGCGGTCATGGTCGCACTTGATAAGGGGCTCGGCGGCTATGCCATCGAAGTGGACGGAGAGCCCTACTGGATCGCGATGGTTGAACGCGCTACATATGTATTGCAACTGGCCGGGACGCGCGAAGCGATTGCGCGCATCAAGATCAGCCGCCCTCCGCTTGCCGACTTCGACGAACAGGCAGGATGGCGCGAACGCTGGCTTCAGGAGGTGGCGGCGCGCTCCGCGGTGGGAATGGAGCGCCGCATGCTGGCGGGAGGAGCCGAGCTCCTGTCCGTGACGAAAGACACCGTGGCCGGCAAGTATGTCGGCGTGTCTTTGATAGTGGATCGACAGCGCAAGGTATTTGCCGAACTGGACTGGCGCCGCATGGAGCGCCATGCCAGTCCGGCAGACGTCAGCAATTTACAGGAAACGGTATGGCGGCAACTGCTGCCGTGTGCGTTCCCTGCGGTTGCATCAGCCGGCGGTTAGGAGAAGCTGACTTCCACTGGCTTCGAGTCGACCTTTACTGCAGGCACTTCGATGTTCGCGCCCTTGGCCAGCTTGCCAACGCCGACCATGAAGCCGCCCGCATCGCTGACAACGCGACCCAGCACAGGCAGCGAGTCTTTCACCGGCATCATCTTGGTCACGTTCATCGGATTCGAGCCCGCTTTCTGCAGCAGCGACTGGCCGGTCTTGGTCAGCACCACTGCCTGCAGGCTGCCGATGCCGAAGTTCATCAGCGCGTCGCCGATCTGCTTCTTCTTGGCCGCGTCCAGCTTGCCCATCAGTTCCTTGGCTTCGCCCGACTTCACGAGGCGCTCAAGCTCTGCCGCATTCGATTCATACAGTTCGTTCAGCTTCGCGTGCTTTTCTTTAGCGTTCGTGAGCGCGTTGGCTGCGGCGAACGCCGCGCGGCTGGCTTCGCTATCGCCGGCCGACTTAAACGCGGCGTTGATGGCGATGACCGAACGGCTGGTCATTTCGCGCAGGGCGTTACTCTGGCTGACGAAGGCGTTAATGTCGGCGCTGATGTCGGCGCTGCCAGCCGTGTTTTTCGCGCCAAGCATGCCACCCAGGCCGCCCAGCTGGGCGTGCGCTGCGGAAGCGGTCAACAGGCAGGCGGTCAGTACAGCAACATTACGGATTTTGGTCATTTTGGATTTCCCTTAGTTTTGGTTAAGTTTATTGATGAGATCGGACTGCATGGACAGTCCATTGCCTAACTGCTTGTAGCCGTAGTACGTGCTCTTGTTTGCCGAAGGGAAGCCGCTGTATTCGGTCTTCAATCCGGCGCTGATGCTTTTATAAACTTCGGTACCCTTTTTCAGCCGCGTCACCAGGCCCATCGTCACGGTGGCCTTGCAGTTGTCGGCGCTTTCACAGGTGGCGGCGTCCTCGCGGATCACGTAGCCGGGCTGGCTGCATACGTCGATGTCCGGGCGCTTGACCTGCAGGTCGAACAGGCCGAGCCCGAGCAGCTGGTTGGCCGTGTCGTAAAACGCTGGATCGCCGATGTGGCTGGCGAACTTTTTCGACTGGTACAGCGCGTGGCGCACCAGCGGCGCGAGGTATGGGGCGTCAACCAGGTTGTTCTGCCCGATGAACGGTCCCTCGTCGCAGTCGACAACCCTGGTCACACCCGGTACCGCCTGGGCGTACAAACGCACCAGGTCGCCCCGGCGCGGCGCCGGCAGGGCCGGGTTCGTGGCCGAATACGGCAGGCCCAGCAACTCACCGTCGGCCAGAAGGTCGGCCGCGCCGGCACTCGTCTCGAGGTCGAGCATCGCAGGCTTGCCGCGCACCATGGCGTCGAGCGGATGGAGTACCGTAAAGCTCAGTTTCTCCGACGCCGGCATGCCCGCCAGCCCATCGACCCAGATGCGCTGCTGGTCGACCTTGACCACCTTGTAGTCCTTCGGCGCGAAGCGGACTTTCGCGATGAAGTTCTGCGCCAGCTTTGCCGTCGCGTTCTTCAGCGACACTTCCTTGGCTTCCGCGAAGCCGAGGCCGGCGCCGTTGACCTTGTCGATCGCATAGTCGTTGTCGCCCGCTTCCGAATAGATCACCTTGCCGAACTGGTCGATCACCTGCGCCGTGACCAGCGTGTGGAATCGTTCCGATGTCTTGGTCCCGCCCGCGCCCGACAGGATCGCCAGCGGCGTCAGCACCGGCGTGAAGCGCAGGAAGAAGTCAGGCGGATCCTTGCGCTCGCCGGAAGCCTGGGTCATGCTCGGGTACTTCTGCCACGTGACGCAGTTGGCCGAACGCGTCACCAGTTCCTTGGTCTGCGTGAAATGGACGTCCACCGGGCTCAACTGGAATGAGGCGTTGAAACCGATGTCGCGCGCAAAGATGTCCGATACCGCGCTCGCCATTTCATTGCCCGGTCCGGCATTCACCACCGGCATCAGGCGCGGCTTGCGGCTGTCGTCGGCCGCGGTCTCGAACACGAAGGTCAGGCTGTCGCCCACCGAGACCTCGCCGGCGACCGGCTTGACCACGGCGTAGCCGCTGTCGGCATACAGCACGTCGAAGATGTATGCCTTTCCTGCGGCGTCGCGCGCTTCGACCTGCTCGCCCTTGGCGAAACCGGCCTCGATGCCCTGGTCGGCGACGAAGAATTTCCCATCCCTGCCCACCAGCTTGACGACCACGTCCTTCGGGTTGAAGGCGGCGCGCGCGGATGCGACCAGGCTGCCGACCTGCGCCGTGATGTTTTTCATCAGTTGTGCGCGGATGACGCCATCGGCGGCGCCGGATGCATATTCGGCCTTGCTGAAGCGGAAGGGCGAATACGCCGTCTCGCTCATCGTGTAGACCACCTTGGCCAGGTTCGGCTTGACGAACTGAAGGCTCAGCGTCACCGGGATCAGCACTTCGATGTTGTCGCCCTTGACGACTTCGTACAGCGAGGCGCGGGTGACGCCGACCACGACCGCGTAGGTATCGGCTACGTTGAACGATGGCGCCTGGCGGCACTGCCCGTCGTTATCGTTGATGAATTTGTAGCCGCTGCCGATGTTGGTGTCGTACACCTGCTTCGGATGGACCAGCGAGCCCGGATAAGCCTGCCCCAGCTGCGCCACGAAATGGTCGACCATCGCGCGCTGCGCCTGCCTGCCCGGCTCGCCGCCGAACAGGCGGTCCACCACGCGCGCGTCGACCAGCGGCCGCGCAGCCCTGCCCTCGGCCGACACGCCCTCGATCTCCTGCACGGGAAACAGGTAGAACGGAGCGGCTGCCGCGCTGGACCATGCGGCCAGTCCGAAGACCAGCGCCGCGATGCGCCGTGAGACGACCATCAGAACACCTCCGGGCATTTGCCTTCGATGCAGAAGATCATGTTGTTGCCGCGCTTGGCGAAGGTGGCGTTCTTGTAGGCCGAGTTGTCGGCTTCGGCAACGGCGTCGATCAGGTCTTCCACCTGCTCGGCGAAATTACCCTTGGCCGTCACCTTCCAGCGGCGCATTTCCTGGGTTGCGTTCTCGTCGTCACCGACCTCGACCACGCCGTCAATCCCTTTCAGGCGTGCGGAGAAGTCGCGCCGCAGCTTGGCAGGCACGCGCAGCGCGCTGTACAGCACCACGTTGTAGGTACGGCCGCGGGTCTGCGCCATTTGCACTTCGCGCTGGGCGGTGGTGCCGACGGTATCGGCCAGGCTGCGCGCAAGCGCTTCGGCCAGGTTGGAGCGGCAGTTCTGGTCGGACGAGCCGAGCGCGCGCTTGCCGATGGTGCCGGAGACGAAACCGTCGCCGGTATCGACGTTGGCCGAGGTCAGCGCCAGCTGGCCGGCGCACTGCACCTGGCCGCTTGGCGTCTGCCCTTCCGACTGCATCACCGCCCTGCCGTACACGACGTACTTGGCCCGGTAGTTCGGCTGTGCGGCCTTGGCCAGGTAAGCGTCGAATTTCTGCAGCTTCTCGATTTCGGACACCGTCAGGCGGCGCCCGCCTTCGACGCGGAAGTCGCGCTCATCGGTGAAGGTCAGGCCGAACTCCTTGACGACCTGCTGCAGCTTGTTGCTGATCAGCGCGGACGTGTCGTCGGCAGGCTTGGCGTTGTCGATGCCGGCAAACACTTGCTTCACTTTCAGGTTGACCACGTCGTTCTGGCGTTCGACGTCGTTCTGGCGTGTCGCATAGCTGGACGCGCTGGCCGACTTCGACGCGCTGGCGCTCGACGACGATGCGGCTACCGCTGCCGACGACGACGAACTGCCCGCGGCCGAGGACTTCTGCGCCGCCGCGAACTGGGTGTCGCGCGCGCCGGCGACTTTGGTGTCACGCGCGCCGGCTACCTGGGTGCTGCGCGCGGCAGCGCCCGAACCATAGCCGTCGCGGTACGCGGCCGAGCCCTGGTCGGAACCGGAGAAGGACTGCTTGTCCGAGCCGGCGAACGATGCGCGGTCGCGCCCTGCCGCCGACGACGACGAACTGGCGGCGTAGGCCGACTTGTCCGACGCGGCTGCCGCGAAACTGGACTTGGCCGCACTGGCCGAAGCGCTCGACGCGCTCTTCGATCCGGAACTGGTGGCGGTGCGGTCCGACATCGAACTCTTGTCGTGCGAATACTCGATTTCCGTGAGCAGCGGCTGGGACGGATCAAGCTTGGTGCCCACGCCGTAGTATTCATCGATCAGGAACAGTACCTTGGCGCTTTCACTGGCGTTCTGCGAGGCCACGCCCAGCGAACGGGTCAATTCCGAGAACTGTACCGAATCGACCGACAGCACGGTTTTCGCGGTCAGCACGTCGCCTTCGGCGCTGAAACTGGTGCGCATGTTGTCGATCAGCTGCTTGCGCAGGTCGACCAGCGCGTTCTGCACCTTGGGTTCGTTGACGTTGGCGCCAAGCTTGGTCTTCAGCAGGCTGGCGACGGCGTCGTTCTCGGCGCGTTCACGGACGATGCGGCGGGCGTTGATGACGTCGCCGCTCGCCTTGATGCTTACTTCATGCAGGCCATTGGCCGACAATGGCTCGGCGTGGGCCGTTCCGACGATTCCCAGGGCGAGCAGGGCCGATACCAGTAAGGTTTTTTTCATTTTTTTGATTCTCAGGTTAAGAGGAAAACGAGGGTGCGGCGGCCGCTTCAGTCCGGGAGCTTGACCGAGACGTCGCCTGCGCTGGCTTCGACGCCGGCCGTCACGCTGACGTCGCCAGAAGCAGACGCGGCAGGCACAGCCGCGGCAGCCGGGCTGGCCGTATCGATGCCGGCGGCAAGGGAGGTAAAGCGGATATCGGTGCGGACAGGATCGAGCATCGGCTCGGACATCAGTTGCACACTAGTCACGGCGCCACCCTTGACGGCCTCACCGGCGTATTGAATGGCGAGGTCATGGTTGCCGAGCTTTGCGCTGGCTTTGGCAAGTGCCCAGGCCAGCTGGCCGGACTTGTCCTCGTGGCCTTTCAGGAACGCGATACCTTCGTCCTGCGCTTCCTTGAACTTCGCTTCCAAGATTTTCTGGTTGACGCTGGCGGTAACGTCCTGCGCATTGGCCGGACGAATTGAACTGGCGATCTGGGCGCCAAGGTCCTTGTCGCAGCCAGCCTGCAGGCTCATCAGACCGACCATTGCTGCCAGGACCGACGCGTGTACCAGTTTTGGATGGAATTTCATGTATGTTCCTATTGTTCTAATATTTAGAACGGAACTCTACATAAGAAATTGGTTTCTGTACAGAAATTAGTTTAGTTCTGGTAATGTTTTCTTATCAGCGCTGTGCGGCGGTACGTGGCGAGAACACGGCGAGCAGGGCTTTCGCGGAATACAGCACGATCAGCGTACCCGCCAGGTCGCCCGCAGCCATCGCCAGGAAACCCGACATGAGATTGTCCTGGCCGCGCAGCGCGAACCAGAAATGGTGGAGCAACGGGCTGGCGATCGAGAACGCCAAGGCGTAGGCCAGCAGGCGCGCCGGTGTCAGGTCCGCCAGCGAGGTGCGCGCCCCGGCCAGCCAGCCGGCGCCGCGGTAAACAAGGTAGGGAGCGGCGGCGGCGATCACGCCGCCGACGAACGAACGCAGCACGTCATCGGGGAAGAAATAGAGGAAGCAGACACCCCAGGACACGAGCAGCAATCCGACCGCGCCGGCCTCGGCGAACAGGAGGATGCACAGCAGGCGCATGCCAGCCGGCAGGTAGATCCAATTGATTCCGGGAGCGAATTCGAGCCGGGTGAACAGCAGTTCATTCACGAACAGCGCGGAGCAAAACAGGACAACGGTAGCAGCAGCCATGTAGAGGTGAAGACGAGCATGCGACATCGATGAGCTACCCACGATAGAATTGAAGGACGACTTGATACGGACTTGGTAAAGATATAACCAAAAGTATATTACATATTGCCAACAAGTTGCAATAAATCAATTAATTCTCAGTACCGACTGATAACACATGACCAAGCCAACCCGTCCCGCAGACCTGTACCTGCGCTTCCTGAACCTGACGGAAGCGTTGCGTGGCTTGCCATCCCTGCCCGCGCTGGATCCACTTGAGGAACGCATCCTCGAGCTGGTCGCGCGCGCCGGCCAGGCGAACGCCAGGCTGAGCGTGCGCGATGTGATGGCGCACGATGAGCTGGGCGCGCCGGCCACGGTGCACACACGTCTGAAATCGATGCGGGAAAAGGGATGGATCACGCTGACCGATACCGAGGACAGCCGGCGCAAACAGGTCGAACTGACGTCAGCTGCGCTGTCTTATTTTGATGAGCTGTCTGCGGCGATGGTCAAGGCGGCCGGGAACGGCTGAGTGCCCCAAGGCGCATGACGGGCTGGTGCTTGCCACAGTGCTGCTCTTGCGCACTTCGTTTGACTGCGCGCTAAGCCTGCGCATCCTCATCCAGGCTGCGCAGCCATGCCAGCTTCTCAGCAATCTTGGCTTCAATTCCGCGCGGCACCGGCTCGTACCACCGTGGCTCGGCCATCCCGTCAGGCAAGTACGTTTCGCCTGCGGCATACGCATTCGGCTCGTCATGCGCGTAGCGGTATTCGTGACCGTAGCCAAGCTCCTTCATCAGCTTGGTCGGCGCATTGCGCAGGTGTACCGGCACTTCGCGCGACTTATCCTTCTTCACGAACGCCATCGCCCGGTTGTAGGCGTTGTAGCCGGCGTTGCTCTTGGCCGCGATCGCCAGGTAGATGACTGCCTGCCCAAGCGCCAGCTCGCCCTCGGGCGAGCCGAGCCGCTCATACGTGGCCGCGGCGTCGTTGGCCAGCTGGATCGCGCGCGGATCGGCAATGCCGATGTCCTCCCACGCCATGCGCACGATGCGGCGCGACAGGTACTTTGCATCGGCGCCGCCATCGAGCATGCGGCACAGCCAGTACAAGGCCGCATCAGGATGCGAGCCGCGCACCGACTTGTGCAGCGCCGAGATCTGGTCGTAGAAATTGTCGCCGCCCTTGTCGAAGCGGCGCGAGTTCAGGGTCAGCGCATTGTCGACGAACTCGCCGGTGATCCGGGTGATGCCCGAGGTCTCGGCCGACGTCTTGGTTTGCTCCAGCAGGTTGAGCAGGCGGCGCGCGTCGCCGTCGGCATAGCCGATCAGCGTGGCGATGGCCACTTCGTCAAATTGCAGGTGCTGCAGCACCCTCTCCTGCGCGCGCTTGAGCAGCTGGAGCATCTCCGCATCGGTCAGCGCTTTCAGCACGTAGACCTGCGAGCGCGACAGCAGCGCCGAGTTGACCTCGAACGACGGGTTCTCGGTGGTCGCGCCGATCAGCGTCACGAGGCCGGATTCGACAAACGGCAGCAATGCATCCTGCTGCGACTTGTTGAAGCGGTGGATCTCGTCGATAAACAGGATGGTGTGCTTGCCCGCGGCGAGGTAGTGCTCGGCCCGCTCGATCGAGGCGCGGATCTCCTTGACGCCGGAGAGCACCGCCGACAGCGCGATGAACTCGCATTCGAAGGCGTTGGCGGTAAGGCGCGCCAGCGTGGTTTTGCCGACACCGGGCGGGCCCCAGAGGATCATCGAGTGCGGCTTGCCCGACTTGAACACCAGGTTCAGCGGCTTGCCCGGCGCCAGCAGATGGCTCTGCCCAATGACGTCCTCGATGGTGGCCGGGCGCAACGCCTCGGCCAGTGGGGGCGAAGGCTCGGTCTTGAAAAGGTCATCCACAGGCTGGTCCGGATCGTGTTGTACGTGACAAAATTATATGACAACGGCCGGCTTGTTCAGGTTCACGCGCGCCATATCGATATGGCCAAGAACCTGCGTATCAATTGCTGTTGAAAACGTCCGCGCCTTTCGGCATCACGAACTTGAACTGCTGCGGGCCGAGGTTCGGGTTCTTCTCGAACTTCTGGAACGCCAGCAGCGACGTCTGTCCGAACGCATCCTTCAGTTCCATTGCTTCCGGCATGCCGTTACGCAGGCCGATGCTGATCTGCTCAAACGCCGTATCCTTGGCCTTCGGAACCGCATTGAGCCATTCCAGCCCGTTGCGCGTGCCCGCCTCGCTCAGCGTGAAGTTCTTCTCCAGGTCGTTGCTGCCGAACAGGATCGCGGCTGGCGACGAGCCCAGCGCATCGCCCAGCTTCTTGACGGTCACCTGGTTCAGGTCCTTGTCGTAAATGTAGAGCTGATCGCCATCGGCCTGCAGCTGCTGGTCGTACGGCTTCTGGTAAGTCCAGATGAACTTGCCCGGACGCGCGAACACGAATGTGCCGGTTGCGGGCGGCGACACCTTGCTGCCCTCGGTCTTCTTGACCTGGCGCTGCGTGAACTCGCCGCGCGCCGATTTGGTGCTGGAGACGAAGGTCTTGAACTGGGCCAGCGCACTTGCGTACGCCGAGCCCGACAGCGCCAGCGCGCCTGCGGCAACGACCACGCCCAATGTGTTCTTCAAGCTGATACCCATGTGATTCCTTTTTTATTCAGCACTGGCAGCAGGGACGAGGATTTCCCGGTTGCCGTTCGATTGCATTGAGGAGACGACCCCGCTGTTTTCCATCTGTTCCAGCAGGCGCGCGGCACGGTTGTAGCCGATACGCAGGTGTCGCTGCACCAGCGAAATCGAGGCGCGGCGGTTCTTCAGCACAACCTGAACTGCCTGGTCGTACATCGGATCGGCCTCGCCGCCCGCTTCGCCGGCAGCGCCGCCTTCGGCACCGCCCTCGCCTTCCAGCGTCCCGCCTTCGAGGATGCCTTCAATGTAATTCGGTTCGCCAAGAGATTGCAGATGTTTTACAACTCGATGCACTTCTTCATCCGACACGAACGCGCCGTGCACGCGGATCGGCAGGCCGGTGCCAGGCGGCATGTACAGCATGTCACCCATGCCGAGCAGCGCTTCGGCGCCCATCTGGTCCAGAATCGTGCGCGAGTCGATCTTCGACGACACCTGGAACGCGATACGGGTCGGGATGTTCGCCTTGATCAGGCCGGTAATGACGTCGACCGACGGACGCTGGGTCGCCAGGATCAGGTGCAGGCCGGCCGCCCGCGCCTTTTGGGCGATACGGGCGATCAGTTCCTCGACCTTCTTGCCCACCACCATCATCAGGTCGGCCAGCTCGTCAATGATAATGACGATGGTTGGCAGCTTTTCAAGAGGTTCCGGCGAATCGGGCGTCAGCGAGAACGGGTTCGGGATGTGTTCCTCGCGCTTGGCCGCTTCCGCGATCTTGGCGTTGTAGCCGGCCAGGTTACGCACGCCCAGCTTACTCATCAGCTTGTAGCGGCGCTCCATCTCGTTCACGGCCCAGTTCAGCGCGTGGCCGGCCTGGCGCATGTCGGTCACGACCGGGGCCAGCAGGTGCGGAATGCCCTCGTAGACCGACATTTCCAGCATCTTCGGGTCAATCAGGATCAGGCGCACGTCGGCCGGGTCGGACTTGTACAGCAGCGACAGGATGGTTGCGTTGATACCGACCGATTTACCCGAACCGGTGGTACCGGCAACCAGCAAGTGCGGCATCTTGGCCAGGTCGGCGACAACCGCCTTGCCGGCGATATCCTTGCCAAGTGCAATAGTCAGGTTCGAGACGCTGTCGTTGTAGACCTTGGAGCCGACGATTTCGGTCAGGCGCACGATCTGGCGTTTCGGATTCGGCAGTTCCAGGGCCATGTAGTTCTTGCCTGGAATGGTTTCAACCACCCGGATCGAGGTCAGCGACAAGGAACGCGCCAGGTCGCGCGCCAGGCCGACGATCTGGCTGCCCTTGACGCCAGTGGCCGGTTCGATCTCGTAGCGGGTGACCACCGGGCCCGGATAGGCCGCGACGACCTTGGCTTCGACGCCGAAGTCGGACAATTTCTTCTCGATCAGACGGCTGGTAAATTCCAGCGTTTCCACGGAAACCGTTTCCTGGACTTCCGGCGGTTCGTCCAGAAGCGACAGCGGCGGCAAGGTGGAGTCGCCCGGCAAATCCTGGAACAGCGCAGCCTGCTTTTCCTTCTGCACGCGCTCGGACTTGACCACTTCCTGCACCTGCGGCTCGATCTTGATCGGTGGCGCGGCGACGTGCTTTTCGACGTGCTTGGCGCGCTCATGCACCACCACCTCGTCGCGCTTGACGGCCGCCACTTCGCCCTGCTTGCGGTCTTCGCGGTCCTGGTAGCGCAGGCGGAACCATTCGATGCCATTCTCGATGGCTTCGCCGATGCGTTCGGCCACCGCCATCCACGACACCTGGAAGAACAGCGAGAAACCCAGGCCGAACAGGGCCAGCAGGAACAGCGTCGCGCCGGTAAAGCCGAACGCGTCGTAGGCGTTCTGGCCGATCAGCCGGCCCAGCACGCCGCCAGGCACGAACGGCAATTGGACGTTCAGCGAGCGCATGCGCAGGTATTCAATGCCGACACTGCCGATGAACAACAGCCCGAAGCCGACCCAGCGGATCGCCCCTTCGTGCTCGTGTTCCGGATCGGCTTCGCGTTCCATCACAAACTTGTCGGTCAGCGAGCGGTAGCCCTTCCAGACCAGCCGCAGGAAGCAGACGCACCACCACCAGGCCGAAAAACCGAACACGAACAGCATCAGGTCGGCCAGCCAGGCGCCGGCGCGGCCGCCCAGGTTGATCACCTTCGGCACCTGCACCTCGTGCGACCAGCCCGGGTCGCCCTTGTTATAACTGAGGAGGATCATGACGAAATACAGGAACACCACGGCCAGTGCGATCCAGCGCGCCTCGGACAGCAGGCGCACCAGGCGGTTCGGCAGCGGCTGCCGGACGGTGGTGTTGCGGGTATAACTGGAGGTTTGAGCTTGGCTGGTCTTTGTCATTCTGAGGAAACGCGTTGCTGCTATGACTGCAATTCGCCCATTCTAAGCCATATATTGCAATACATGCCCATCATTCATGCACGCACGCATCATCGTCTATAATCTTGGATACGCATTTCGTACCCCAGCGTCACTTGATCTGGCACAGACTAGCCCCAGTTTCGTCTCATACACATTTCGAAAAAAGCTCACATGACCACTACCAAACACGCCAAAGTCCTGATTATCGGTTCCGGCCCGGCCGGCTACAGCGCAGCAGTCTATGCGGCGCGCGCCAACCTGCAACCAATGCTGGTGACCGGTGTCGAACAAGGCGGCCAGCTGATGACGACGACCGATGTCGAGAACTGGCCTGGCGACCCGATGGGCGTGCAAGGTCCTGAACTGATGCAGCGCCTACTGCAGCATGCGGAGCGTTTTAACACCGAAATCGTGTTCGACCACATCCACACCACGTTCCTGAACGAAAAGCCGATCCGCCTGCTGGGCGACAGCGCCACCTACACCTGCGACGCGCTGATCATCGCGACCGGCGCCTCGGCGCAGTACCTCGGCCTGCCGTCGGAAACGGCGTTCATGGGCAAGGGCGTGTCGGCCTGCGCCACCTGCGACGGCTTCTTCTACCGTGGCCAGGAAGTTGCGGTCGTCGGCGGCGGCAATACCGCGGTCGAAGAAGCGCTGTACCTGTCGAATATCGCCACCAAGGTCACGCTGATCCACCGCCGCGACAAATTCCGCGCCGAACCCATCCTGGTCGACCGCCTCAAGGCCAAGGCCGCGGAAGGCAAGATCGTCATCAAGTACAACCACACGCTGGAAGAAGTCACCGGCAATGAAAGCGGCGTCACCGGCGTCAACATCAAGTCGACCGAAGACGGCCGCATCACCCCGTTGTCGGTGCACGGCCTGTTCGTGGCGATCGGCCACAAGCCGAACACCCAGATCTTCGAAGGCCAGCTGGACATGAAGGACGGCTACATCAAGACCAAGACCGGCCTCGAAGGCATGGCGACGGCGACCAACATCCCTGGCGTCTTCGCGGCGGGCGACGTGCAGGACCACGTGTACCGCCAGGCGATCACCAGCGCCGGCACCGGCTGCATGGCAGCGCTGGACGCCCAGCGTTACCTGGAAAGCCTGGAAGACTAAGCAGCATCATGGCGTCGATGAAGGACTTTGCCGACCTGAAAGCCTTGCGCGAATCGCTCAAGGTGCAGGAGGAGCAGCGCGCCATCGAAAAGGCCGAGCGTGAACAGCGCGAACGCATTGCGCAGCAGGAAGCCAATGTGTTCCGCACGTCGCTCGGCGGCGTCAAGAAGCTGCCCGAGTCCAACCGTTACGTGCCCAATGCGCCGCCCGGCGTGAATCCCCCTCCCCCACGGCAGAAGTTTCGCAACCAGGCTGAAGATGATGCCGCGGTGCTGCGCGAATCGCTGTCCGACGACTTCGACGTCGACCATTTGCTGGAAGACCAGCCTGGCGTCAGCTTCACCCGCAGTGGCGTTGGTGCCGATGTGCTGAAAAAGCTGCGCAAAGGCTACTGGAAGGTGCAGGACGAGCTCGACCTGCATGGCATGCGGCGCGACACGGCGCGCGACCAGCTTGGCGACTTCCTGCGGCGCGCGGTCAAGGGCAAGCTGCGCTGCGTCTGCATCATCCACGGCAAGGGCCTCGGCTCGGCCGGAGGCGAACCCGTGCTCCGCTCGATGGTCCACAGCTGGCTTGAACAGAAGGACGATGTGATCGCCTTCTGTGCCGCCAACATGGATGGCCGCCCCCACGGCGCGCTGATCGTGCTGCTGCGCGCCGCCCTGCCGGCGCCCTGACCGCCAGTCATATTGCCCCGGCGCTACGCGCGCCTTCCTCTGCTGTCATGCGCATGGTAAGGTAGCAACATCGCTAATCTTTCTGCCGGTGCATGACTCTAATTAAATTCATTGAAATCCTGGCGATCCTGGTCGGCGCGTTTTCTGGCTTTATTGAAGCCAGGCGCAAGCGGATGGACCTGGTTGGCGTGTTCACGGTTGCCTTTATCACCGCGTTCGGCGGCGGCACGCTGCGCGACATCCTGCTCGACCGCCGGCCCCTGTTCTGGGTCACCCACCAGGAATATGCGATTCTGATTTTCATCCTGGCGCTGGTGGCGTCGCCGCTGATTCGCACTCTGCGCCATATCATGTCCGAGAAACTGATTGTGATTGCCGATGCGATCGGGCTGGGGCTGTTTTCGATCGCAGGCGTGTCGGCCGCGCTGGATGCGAACATGCCGATCTTCATTGCCTCGATGATGGGCGTGATTACGGGGATTTTTGGCGGGGTGCTGCGCGATATTGTGTGTAACGAGGTGCCGATGGTGTTCCGCGACGGAAAACCGTATGCGATCTGCGCGTTTTTAGGCAGCTGGATGTACCTGATCTTGCGGCATTTCGAGTTTCCGCATGACTTTGCGCTGTGGTCGAGCGCCACCTTTATCATGGGCTTGCGCCTGCTGACGTGGAAGTTTGATATTCAGATGGGGCGGTAGAGACGACATGGGCGGCTCAAGGATAATCGGCGGATGCGCTTCGGCGGCAGGCTGCTTATCCGCCCTACGCACCCACCATAGATGTACGCCCTGAGTTATTAAACCGCCTCCGGCCCCGTCTCGCCGGTACGGATCCGGATCACCTGCTCGACCTCTTGCACGAAGATCTTGCCGTCGCCAATCTTGCCGGTGCGCGCAGCCTTGATGATGGCGTCCACCACCTGGTCGACCATCCCGTCATCAACCACCACCTCGATCTTCACCTTCGGCAGGAAATCGACGACATATTCGGCACCGCGGTATAGCTCGGTATGGCCCTTCTGGCGGCCGAAACCTTTTACCTCGGTGACGGTCAGCCCGGTCACGTTGACGTCAGCCAGCGCTTCGCGCACCTCGTCCAGCTTGAACGGTTTGATCACGCAGGTAATCTGTTTCATCGCTTCTCCTTGTAGGGTGGTTCGCCCGCTATTCTAAACGACGAGCGCGCACCGTGGTGCTTTCTACAAGGTTTGGTAGCGATTCTCGCGCGGCGCCGTTGACGCGCGTTCGAGCCCCATCGCCAGGGCCCGGTCCATCGTCAACACATGCACCTGGAACCACTGCGGCAGCAGAAGAATGGCCTCGCGCAGCGCTGCCGGCTCGCCCGCCTCGACGTGGTGCAAGGCGCTCAGCACACGCGCGTGCTGCTCTCGATGCTCGCGCAGGCCGGGCATTTCCAGCGTTTCCATCAGGTCTTCTTCTTCGCGGAAGTCACGCTCGAGCTTGTCGCACAGCAGCGGCAGCCCGTTCTGCAACTCGGTGTCCGGCGCCGAGCACAGCCGCATCATCTCGTCGAACAGGGCCCGGTGCGCTTCGTCGAGCGCGAAATTGCCCAGCTCCATGGCTGAGGTCCATTCAATCACATCCATCTTGTCTCCCTATGCCAGATACTGGCCACCGTTGACATTGAACGTCGCGCCGGTAATGAAGCCCGCCGCGTCGTCGGCGAGGAACGCGGCCACGCGGCCGACATCGGCCGGGGCGCCCAGGCGCCCCACCGGTATGGAATCGATGATCGATTTCAGGACATCGGGCGGCACTGCGGCAACCATCGCGGTCTCGCAATACCCCGGAGCGATGGCATTGACCGTGACGTTCTTGCGCGCGCTTTCCAGTGCCAGCGCCTTGGTAAAGCCGAGGATGCCGGCCTTGGCGGCGGAATAGTTGGTTTGACCGGCCTGCCCCTTCTCGCCGTTGATCGAACTGATATTGATAATGCGCCCGAAGCCGCGTTCGCGCATGCCGTGGATGACGTGACGCGACATGTTGAACATCGAGCCAAGGTTGGTGTTGATAACGCTCCACCACTGCTCGGGCGACATGCGGTGAAACACGGCGTCGTCGGTAATGCCGGCATTGTTGACGAGGATATCGACCGGCCCGAGGGCTTCGGCCACCTTGCCAATGCCTTGGGCGCAGGCGTCGAAGTCGGATACATCCCATTGGAAGACGGCAATGCCATTAGCCTCGGAAAAGGCGCGCGCCGCGCTGGCATTGCTGTGATAGACGGCCGCAACGCGGTGGCCCTCCGCGTGCAAGGCAAGCGAAACGGCCTGGCCGATGCCACGGGTTCCCCCAGTGACGAGCGCGGTTCTTTGCATGGCGATTCCTCCACAGCTGCGGTATAAGCAGAACTGTATCGGGGATCGGCGCGCAGGTCAGCATGCGCCCTTAACCTGCATCAAGAACCGTATAAATTATTTACTGCTCAGTCGGGAATATTGGCCAGGTCGTTCATCCATACCGTTGCCTCGGAGTCGCTCGGGGCGCGCCAGTCGCCGCGCGGCGACAGCGAGCCGCCATTGCCGACCTTCGGCCCGTTCGGTACGCAGGAGCGCTTGAACTGGCTGGTCTTGAAGAACCGGTGCAGGAAAATGCCGAGGTAGCGCTTGATCTCCGGCAGGCCGTATTCATTGCGGCTGGCGTGCGGCGCATCGGGCCAGACGCCGGCGTCGCGCTTGCTCCATGCCGAGTACGACAAAAACGCCACCTTCGACGGCGCGAAGCCGTAGCGCAGGATGTAATACAGGTTAAAGTCCTGCATCTCATACGGGCCGATCACGCGTTCGGTGCTCTGCGCAGGCTTGGTGTCGCCGGCCTTGCCGGGTACCAGCTCGGGGCTGATCTCGGTGTCGAGGATATTAATCAGTACGTCCGACCCGCCGGTGCCGATGGCGCCCGAGTCCGCCACCCAGCGCACCAGGTGCGTGATCAGCGTTTTTGGCACGCTCGCGTTGACGTTGTAGTGGGACATGTGGTCGCCCACGCCGTAGGTGCACCAGCCCAGCGCCAATTCGCTCAGGTCACCGGTGCCGATGACGATCGCGTTGTTGAAGTTCGCCAGGCGGAACAGGTGGCTGGTGCGCTCGCCAGCCTGCACGTTCTCGAACGTGACGTCGTACTCTTCCTTGCCTTCCGCGTACGGATGGCCCAGGTCCCTGAGCATCTGGATGCAGCTCGGGCGGATGTCTATTTCCCTGGCCGCGCAGCCGACCGCCGTCATCAGGTCCTTCGCCTGCCTCAGCGTGCGTTCGCTGGTTGCGAAGCCCGGCATCGTGTACGCGAGGATGTTTGAGCGCGGCAGGTTCAGTCGGTCCATCGCCTTGGCGCAGACCAGCAGCGCATGGGTCGAATCCAGGCCGCCCGACACGCCGATCACCACTTTCGAAATGCCGCTCGACGACAGGCGCTGGACCAGTGCCTGCACCTGGATGTTGTACACCTCGGTGCAGCGCTCGTCCCGCCGCGCAGGGTCGGCTGGCACGTACGGGAACCGTTCGACCGTGCGCGCCAGCGGCAACTCGCCGTGGCCCGGCACATCCAGTTCAAAGCGCACCACGCGGAACTTCGCTACCTCGCCGGCATGGCGGCGTACCGACTGCCCGAAGGTGGTCGTGTGGAAGCGCTCGCGCGACAGGCGCTCGAGGTCGACGTCGCCGTAGATGATGTGCGACTCGTCGCTGAAGCGTTCCGCTTCGCTTAACAGGTCGCCTTTTTCGTAGATCAGCGCCTGGCCGTCCCAGGCCATGTCGGTGGACGACTCGCCCAGTCCGGCCGACGTGTACAGGTACGCGGCGAGGCAGCGCGCGGACTGCTGGCTGACAAGCTGGTGACGGTAGCCGGACTTGCCAACGACGACGTTCGATGCGGACAGGTTCACCAGCACCGTCGCGCCGGCGAGCGCAGCGAAGGATGACGGTGGAACCGGCACCCAGACGTCTTCGCAGATCTCGATATGGAAGCGCAGCAGCGGCAGGTTGGCGACTTCAAACAGCAGCTCGGCGCCGAACGGAACGCTCTCGCCGAACAGGTCGACCGTGGACGTGGAGGCGCAATCGGCAGGGCTGAACTGACGCGCTTCATAAAACTCGCCATAATTAGGCAGGTAACTCTTTGGCACCACGCCCAGCACACGGCCGCCTGCCACCACTGCCGCACAGTTAAACAGCTGGTGCCCGACGCGCAGCGGGAGGCCGACGATAATGGCGGTGGACAGTTTCGCGGACGCGGCTGCCACCTGCTGCAAGGCGTCCTCGCATGCGTCAAGCAGCGCGCGCTGCTGGAACAGGTCGTCGCAGGTATAGGCCGACAGGCCCAGTTCCGGGAACGCGACCAGTACGGCGCCGCGCCCTGCTGCTTCCTGCGCGAGTCGGATCGTTTCGGCCGCATTAAAGCCCGGGTCGGCGATCTTGCAGCGCGGGGTAGCGACGGCGACGCGCGCGAAATCGTGCGAGTAAAGGTTGAAAAAGTTATTCTTCATGACTTCCGCGCAAAAATACGAGTGGTTTTATATAAATGAATTATCGCACGCATATCGTTTCTTCCCTGGCCGAGATCGGCCAGCCAGCATGGGATGCCCTGGTCGCGCGCCAGGACAAACCCAATCCGTTCCTGTCGTTCGCGTTCCTTCATGCGTTGCATGAGTCGGGCAGCGCCTGCGAGGAGACCGGCTGGCAGCCGCAGTTCATCGTGCTGTTCGATGGCGAGAAACTGGCTGCGGCACTGCCGCTGTACGTCAAATCGCACTCGTACGGCGAATACGTGTTCGACTGGGCCTGGGCCGACGCCTATCACCGCAATGGGCTTGAGTACTACCCCAAGCTGCTGTCGGCGATTCCGTTTACGCCGGTGACGGGGCCACGGTTTATGGCGGTTGATGCGAAAGCGCGGGCTGCGCTGATTGATGTACTTCGTGCGACGCAGGAGGCGTCAGGAGTCTCATCTACCCACATCCTTTATCCACCCGAGGCGGAAGCGCAGCAACTGGCCGAAGCCGGTTACATGCTACGAAGCGGCGTGCAGTTCCACTGGCTGAATCCGGGATATCGCGACTTCGACGAATTCCTCGCTACGCTTGAACGCAAGAAGCGCAAAAACATCAACGCCGAGCGGCGCAAAGTGCAGGAGGCAGGCGTGGTGCTGCGGCGTGTGCGTGGCGTGGATGTGACCGACGCCGACTGGAAGCTGTTCAACCGCTGCTACCGCCACACCTACCGCGACCACCACTCGACGCCCTATCTCAACCTCGACTTTTTCCAACGCATCGGGCGCACAATGCCAGAAAATATCCTGCTGGTGATCGCGGAACGCGATGGCGAGCCGGTGGCGTCAGCAATGGTGATCCACAACGAAGACACGCTGTTTGGCCGCTACTGGGGCGAGCTGGAACACGTGCCGTGCCTGCATTTTGAAACCGCGTACTACCAGCCGCTCGAATTCTGCATCGAGCAGAAGATCGCCGTGTTCGAAGGCGGCGCCCAGGGCGAGCACAAGATGGCCCGCGGCTTCCTGCCGACGCGGACGTGGTCTGCGCATTGGCTGGCGCATGAGGCGTTCGCGGATGCGATCGAAAGGTTCCTGGAACGCGAAAGCGGGGGGATTGAAAGCTACATCGACGAGCTAAACGAGCGAAATCCGTTTCGCAAGGACGCAGCAAACGCCGACGAGGCGACGCCCATCTGAGCAGCCGTTTCAGGTACCAACCCGTAGCGGCCGAACGGGTTCGCTGGTTTGCATGAACAGCGATGGTTGTGCCTCGGCATACTCGCGCAGCAGGTTCCACACTGCCCTCACCCGCTGCAAGCGGTACAAATCGGTCGGCGCCGCAAGCCAGAACGAACGCTCGGCGTGGAATTCAGTCAGCACCGGCACCAGCCGACCGTCATCCGGCACAGCATATGGCGGCGCCATGATCAGGCCCATGCCCGCTGCTGCGGCTTCGATCTGCGCCGGCATGCCGGTACAGCACAGCCGCCGGCGCGGCGTGAATCCAAGCTCCGTCAGGTAGCTCAGCTCCGGACTGGCCAGCCGGTCCTGCACATAGTCGACAAAGTCGTGGGTCGCGAGATCGAGTTGCGTGCGTATCGGCGGATGCTTCGCCAGGTACGAAGGCGACGCATACAACTGCATGCGGAATGTCGCCAGCCGCGTAATCATGTATCGCCCGGTGGTCGGCGGATCCAGCATCACGCCCAGGTCCGCCTCGCGGTTGGCCAGGTTCGCAAAGCGCGGGAGCACCAGCAGGTCCACGCTCAGGTCCGGATGCGACTGCAGCATCTTCACCATCAGCGGCGCCACCACGCGCACCGCGAACAGCTCCGGCACGCCCAGCCGCACCACGCCCTGCACCGACACCTCGTTTCCGCTGAGGTGCTCCGTCGCCGCCAGCGCCGCGCTCTCCATCGCTTCCGCGTGTGGCAGCAGCGCCTGGCCTTTTTCAGTCAGCTCGTACCCCTCGCGGCTGCGGTCGAACAGCGTCGTGCCCAGCTGCGCCTCCAGCCGGTCGATGCGGCGCGCCACCGTTGTGTGCTCGACCTCCAGCCGGCGCGACGCCCCGGACAAGGTCCCGGCGCGCGCCAGCTCAAGGAAGAAGCGCAGGTCGGTCCACTCCGGCAGCGTGTGATTATTCATGGGACGCATGAGCTTTATTCATAAGCAATATTGTGCACCACTGCACAGTCCCGTGGCAATCCCGCCGAAACCACACCTTAACCAAGATCAATACATACATTCCGGGGCCCTGATATGGTGCGCTGCCCTAGCGAGGTGAGCCATTGTGCAATTTTGCACAACCGTTGGGCGTGTTGTTAGCTTTCGGACACGATGAAATAGGGGCACACTCCGTTGCGTGCGATTTTTGTTCCCGCATATACCACCAATAAAAGAAGGAGACACAAGATGCGTCTTACCAAAAAGAAACTGAAGCTGTTGAACCGCTCTGCTGCTGCACTGCTGGCTATTTCCGGCGGCACCATGGGTGTGGCACACGCCCAGACCACGCCTGCCGAAGCACCGCAGAGCGCGACCACCGACGTGGCCGCCCAAAGCAACGTCGTCGTCGTTACCGCCCGCCGCCGCGAAGAGTCGCTGCAGGACGTGCCGGTATCGGTCACCGCCTTCAGCGCCGAGACGCTGTCCAAGCAGGGCATCCCCGACATCACCGCCCTCGCCTTCTCGCTGCCGAACACCACCCTGAAGTCGTCGCGCGCGACCAACTCGACCCTGACCGCGTTCATCCGCGGCGTCGGCCAGCAGGATCCGCTAGCCGGTTTCGAGGCCGGCGTCGGCATCTACCTCGACGATATCTACCTGGCCCGCCCACAAGGGGCCGTGGCCGAGATCTATGACGTCGAGCGCATCGAAGTGCTGCGCGGCCCGCAGGGCACGCTGTACGGCCGCAACACCATCGGCGGCGCGGTCAAGTACGTGACCCGCAAGCTGGCGCCGACCACCGACATCCGCCTCAAGGCCACGGTCGGCAACCACGGCCAGCGCGACGGCGTCCTGACCGCCAGCACCCCGCTGTCGGAAGGCGCCCGCATCGGCGGCTCGATCGCCAAGTTCACCCGCGACGGCTTCGGCCGCAACCTGACCACCGGCCAGGGCAACTACGACAAGGACCTGACCGCGGCGCGCCTCTCGGCCGAGTTCATGCCGAACACCGACCTGTTCATCCGCCTCTCTGCGGACGGCACCTGGGACGATTCCAGCCCGCGTAACGGCCACCGCCTGATGGTCGGCCGCACCAGCGGCGCGCCAATCCTGTCGAACGTCTACGACACCCGCGCCAACCTGACCCAGGCACTCGGCAAGGACCAGGAAGTAACGGCGCACGGCGTTTCGGCGCTGATCGAATACACGATGTCGCCGGAGCTGACCTTCAAGTCCGTCACCGCTTCGCGCCAGGACAAGTCATACGCACCGATCGACTTCGATTCGCTCGCCACCACCGATTTCCACGTGCCTGCGCTGTACAAGAACAAGCAGTTCAGCCAGGAGTTCCAGGTCACCTACACCGGCGACAACCTGCAGGGCGTCGCCGGCGTGTACTACATCGACGCCAACGCCTTCAACATATTCGACACCATCCTGGCTGCACCATTCGCCAGTTCGACCTACACCAAAGGCGACATCGACACCAAGGCATGGGCTGTATTCGCAGACGCGAACTACAAAATCAACGACGCGCTGAGCGTGTCGGCCGGCGGCCGCTACACCGTCGACAAGCGTGAAGCGAGCATCCTGCGCCAGATCTACCTGGGCACCGGCGGTTCGCCTGGCCTGGGCAATCCGAACGCCGTCTTCTTCCGTACCGATACCGACTTCACCCGTGGCGAACTGGAACGCGAAGACAAGAAGTTCACGCCGAAAGTCGGAGTCGCCTACAAGTTGAACGACGACCACAACGTCTACGCATCGTGGGCGCGCGGTTTCAAAGGCGGCGGCTTCGATCCGCGCATGAACGTCGTGGGCACCCGCCTGCCGCTGTCTCAAGCGCGTGCCGGCTACGCTCCCGAAACCATCGACACGGTCGAGCTGGGCCTGAAGTCGTCCTTCAACAACGGCCGTTTCCTGACCAATATCGCACTCTTTAACAGCGATTACAAAGATGTACAGATCCCCGGTTCGGTGGCGATCGACACCAACGGCGATGGACTCGACGACAGCTTCGCCGGCGTCACCACCAACGCCGGCAAGGCCAAGATCAAGGGCTTTGAACTTGAGGCCAACGCGCGCATTACCGACGCCTTCACGCTGTCGGGCATGTACAGCTGGATTGACGCCGAGTACACGCGCTTCATCGTCGCTGGCGTCGACCAGTCGGCCAACCGCGTGTTCCAGAACACCCCGAAGAACTCGGCCAACCTGCGCGCCGCCTACGACATCCCGCTGGACGTCATGGGCCGCGGCGGCCGCCTGACCCTGTCGGGTAACGTCTCGTACAAGGACGACACCAACCAGTTCGAGACCGTCTCGCTGCTGGACCAGGAAGCCTACACCCTGTACGACGCGAGCGTCGTGTGGACCAGCGCAAACGGTAAGATCCGCGCCGGCCTGCATGGCAAAAACCTCGGCGACGAGGAGTACAAAACCGGCGGCTACCTGTTCCCGACCCTGGGTTTCGAAGGTGTCCTGACCGCGTTCTACGGCAATCCGCGCACGGTATCGGCAACGCTCGAATACCGTTTCTGATCCACTAGTAAGCTGATCGAAACGCAGCACCCGTGGCTGGCCTTCATGGCCAGCCATGGGACCCTGCGCCCGTTAGATCCCGAATACCTAATACAACCACCTTGCCAGGATCTGCAGCGTGTCCACCTTTTCTGAAATCAGCTACACCAGCCCCGATGGCCTGGCCCTGTATGCGCGCGATTACGCAGCGCACAGCGGCCCCGCGCGCCTGCCGGTGATCTGCATCCACGGGCTGACCCGCAATTCAGGCGACTTCGACGAACTGGCCCCGTGGATCGCCAGCCAGGGACGGCGCGTGATCGCGGTCGACGTGCGCGGCCGCGGAAAATCGGCGCGCGATCCAAACCCCGCCCACTACCAGCCGCTGGTCTATGCCGGCGACATCGTCAAGCTGGCCCACGACCTGGGCATCGAGCGCGCGGTCTTCATCGGCACCTCAATGGGCGGCATCATCACCATGACGCTGGCGCTGCGCAAGCTGCGCCTGATCAGCGCCGCGATCCTTAACGACGTCGGTCCGATCCTGTCCGAAAAAGGCCTGGCGCGCATCGCCGGCTATGCCGGCAAGCCGACCACGCCCGCCTCCTGGGACGAGGCCACTGAATACATCAGGAACATCAACGAGTCCGCCTTCCCCGAAAACACGGCGGAGGAATGGAGCAAGTGGGCACAGCGCGCCTTTGCAGAAAATCCACAGGGCGAACTGGTCATGAGGTACGATCCGAACATCGCCCAGCCCATCCAGACCGGCAAGCTGAAGTCGCAATCGATGATGTCGAAATACGCGTTCCGGCGGCTCGCGCGCAAGCGTCCGACGCTGCTGGTGCGTGGCGCGCTGTCCGACCTGGTCGAAGCGGAACAGGCCAGCTACATGCGCAAGGCCGCACCGGCGATGCTGTATGCGGAAGTACCCAATGTCGGCCACGCGCCGATGCTGACGGAACCGACTGCGCGCGACGCGATCCGGACGTTTTTGTCGCAAGTCGATTAAGCATGACCAAATCAAGGAGACACGCATGACTAAAATGAACATCCTTTCGGCCGCCGTACTGGCTGCATTCGCCGCCACCCTGCCGGCCGGCGCCATGGCCGCCGCGCCCGACCTCAAGGTCGCCCTCATCGCTGGCAAGACCGGCATCCTGGAAGCCTACGCGAAGGAAACCGAGACTGGCTTCATGATGGGCCTCGAGTACCTTACCGGCGGCAAAATGGAGATCAACGGGCGCAAGCTGAAGGTCATCGTCAAGGACGACCAGAGCAAGCCTGACCTGGGCCGCACGCTGCTGGCCGAAGCCTACAGCGACGACAAGGTCGACATCGCGGTCGGCACCAGCTCCTCCGGCTCTGCGATCGCGATGCTGCCAGTCGCGGCTCAATACAAGAAAGTGCTGATCGTCGAACCGGCGGTGGCCGATGCGATCACCGGCGACAAATGGAACCGCTACATCTTCCGCACCGCGCGCAGCTCGATGCAGGACGCGCTGTCGGCCGCCGCGACGCTGAAAAACGGCAGCGTGGCGTTCCTGGCGCAGGATTACGCGTTCGGCAAGGACGCGATCAAGGCCGGCAAGGAAGCCCTGGTTGCCACCGGCAGCAAGGCCAAAGTCGTCCACGAAGAATACGCCCCGCAGACCGCGACCGACTTCACCGCGTCGGCCCAGCGCATTTTCGCGGCCCTCAAGGACAAGCCGCAGCCGCGCGTGCTTGGCATCGTGTGGGCCGGCCCAAGCCCGATGAACAAGATCGCCGACATGCAGCCGGCCCGCTACGGCATCACGCTGGCGCCGGGCGGGAACATCCTGCCGGTGATGAAGACCTGGCGTAACTACGCAGGCACCGAAGGCACCATCCATTACTACTACGATTTCCCGAAAAATAAGATGAACGACTGGCTCGTCGCCGAGCACAGGAAGCGCTTCAAGGCGCCGCCTGACATGTTCACCGCCGGCGGCTTCGCTGCCGCCAGCGCAGTCGTCACGGCATTGAAGAAAGCCGGCTCGGGCGACACCGAGAAGCTGATCGCCGCGATGGAAGGCATGGACTTCGACACCCCGAAGGGCAAGATGAGCTTCCGCAAGCAGGATCACCAGGCGATGCAGTCGATGTACCACTTCCGCATCAAGAAGAACCAGAAGGACGACTGGGACCTGCTCGAACTGGTGCGCGAGATCCCGGCATCCGAACTGCCTGTACCGGTAAGGAACAAGCGTTAACATGACCACGCCTTCGCTGTCGACCCGCGACCTGACCATCCGCTTCGGCGGCCATGTCGCGGTCAACCAGGTCAGCGCCGATTTTTTTCCAGGCACGCTGACCGTCATCGTCGGCCCCAACGGGGCCGGCAAGACCACCTACTTCAACCTCATCTCGGGCCAGTTGCCCGCGACCTCCGGCAGCGTGCACCTCGACGGCGCCGACATCACGCGCCACGGCGCGGCCAAGCGCACAACACTGGGCATCGGCCGCGCTTTCCAGCTGACCAACCTGTTCCCGAACCTGTCGGTGATCGAGAACGTGCGCCTGGCGGTGCAGAGCCGCGCGCGCATCGGCATGAGCATGTTTACGGTGTGGTTCTCGCACACCGAACTGATTACCCGCGCCGAGCACTACCTCGAACGCGTCGCGCTGGCCGACCGCCGCGACACGCGCGTGGCGGCCCTGTCGCACGGCGACAAGCGCAAGCTCGAAGTGGCGATCCTGCTGGCGCTCGAGCCGGAAGTGATGATGTTCGACGAACCGACCGCAGGCATGAGCGTGGACGAAGTGCCGGTCGTGCTCGACCTGATCCACCAGGTGAAGGCGGAGCGCAACAAGACCGTGCTGCTGGTCGAGCACAAGATGGATGTGGTGCGCTCGCTGGCCGACCGCATCATCGTTTTACACAACGGCACCCTGGTCGCCGACGGCAATCCGGTTGAAGTCATGGCCTCGCCGATCGTCCAGGAAGCCTACCTTGGAGCACCCGAGCATGCATAACCCGAGCGATGCCGAACCGCTGTTGCAGCTCTCCGGCGTGCATACCCACATCGGCGAATACCACATCCTGCAGGGCGTCGACCTTGTGGTGCCGCGCGGCGGGCTGTCGGTCCTGTTGGGCCGCAACGGCGCCGGCAAGACCACCACGCTGCGCACCATCATGGGCATGTGGCACGCCAGCGCAGGCAGCATCGGCTTCGACGGCCGTGATATCACCGCCATGCAAACGCCCGACATCGCGATGTCGTCGATCGCCTACGTGCCCGAGTCGATGGCGGTGTTCTCGGCCCTGACGGTGCGCGAGAACCTGTACCTCGCCGCGCGCAACGGCCCGCTCGATACCCGGCGCCTCGAATGGATCTTCGGCTTCTTCCCGGCCCTGAAAAAATTCTGGAACTACCCGGCCGGCCTGCTTTCCGGCGGCCAGAAGCAAATGGTGGCGATCGCCCGCGCGATCGTCGAGCCGCGCAAGCTGCTGCTGGTGGACGAGCCGACCAAGGGCCTGGCCCCGGCCATCATCAACAACCTGATCGACGCCTTCCGCGAACTGAAGGACACCGACACCACCATCCTGCTGGTCGAGCAGAACTTCAACTTCGTCAAGAAGCTGGGCGACACCGTGTCGGTCATGGATGACGGCCGCGTCGTCCACGCCGGTCCGATGCAGGACCTGGTCGACGACCTCGAACTGCAACAGCGCCTGCTTGGCCTGTCGCTCGACTCCCATCAATAGGAACCAGATACCGTGACTGTCCCAATCTCCCCAACCGCGACCGCGGACATGGCGATTCCCGCGCCAAAGCGCGACATCGTCCCTGCCCTGCTGGTGCCGGCGCTGATGCTGGCGGTGCTGCCGCTGGTCGGCGACTTCCCGACCTGGCTGACGCTCACCATCGCCGGCCTCGCGATGGGCATGATGATCTTCATCATGGCCAGTGGCCTGACCCTCGTCTTCGGCCTGATGGACGTGCTTAACTTCGGCCACGGCGCGTTTGTCGCGGTCGGCGCGTTCGCCGCCACCACCGTGCTGATTCCGATGAGCGGCGCGCTGCAGGCCGACTCGCTGCTGCAGAACCTTGGCGTGCTGGCGTTGGCCGTCACCGTTGCGATGGCGTCGACCGCGCTGCTCGGCGTCGTCTTCGAGCGCGTCATCATCAAGCCGGTCTACGGCCAGCACCTGAAGCAGATCCTGATCACCATGGGCGGCATGATCGTCGCCGAACAGCTGATCAACGTCATCTGGGGCCCGGAACAGATCCCGCTGCCGCTGCCGGCCAGCCTGCGCGGCGCCATCATCCTGGGCGACTCGGCGATCGAGAAGTACCGCCTGGTGGCAGTGGTGGTCGGGCTGGTGGTGTTTGGCGCGATGCTGCTGATCCTGAACCGCACCAAGATCGGCCTGTTGATCCGCGCCGGCGTCGAAAACGGCGAGATGGTCGAGGCCATGGGCTACCGCATCCGCCGCCTGTTCATCGCCGTATTCGCGGCCGGCTCCGCGCTGGCTGGCCTCGGCGGCGTGATGTGGGGCCTGTACAAGGAAACGCTGTCGGCGTCGATGGGCGCCGAGATCATGGTGATGATCTTCATCGTCATCATCATCGGCGGGCTCGGATCGGTGGCCGGCTGCTTCATCGGCGCGCTGCTGATGGCGCTGGTGGCGAACTACGCCGGCTTCCTGGCGCCGAAGGTCGCACTGGTCTCGAACATTATCCTGATGATCGCCATTTTGCTGTGGCGGCCGGCCGGGATGTACTCCAACGGCCGCTAAGGAACGCACATGCTCAATCAAATCCTCTCCGGCGACCTGCCGCGCAGCCGCGCGCTGTCGGCGGCCCTGCTGCTGGTGCTGGCCGGCCTGGCGCTGGCGCCGTTCATCACCACCGGCGCGCGTCCGCTCAACACTGCCGCCACCATTTGCGTGTACATCGTGCTGGTGGCCTCGTACGACCTGCTGCTCGGGTACACCGGCATCGTGTCGTTTGCCCATACGATGTTCTTCGGAATCGGCGCGTACGGCGTCGGCCTCGCGCTCGCGGAAGCCGAGCCGACCTGGGGCGCCATGTTCGTGGGCGTCCTGCTGGCGCTGATGCTGACGGTGGCGCTGGCCCTGGTGGTCGGCCTGTTCGCGCTGCGCGTGCGCGCAATCTTCTACGCGATGATCACGCTGGCCGTGGCCTCGTCGTTCGCGGTGCTGGCTTCGCAGCTGTCGGACTTTACCGGCGGCGAGGACGGCAAGACCTTCAGCCTGCCGGACCTGCTCAGCCCAGGTTTCAGGCTGCTGGAAAACGACGTTTTCGGCCGCACGGTCGACGGCAAGGTGATTACCTATTACATCGTGTTCATCGGCTGCCTGCTGCTGTTCCTGTTCCTGCTGCGGCTGGTGAACTCGCCGTTCGGCCGCGTGCTGCAGGCGATCCGCGAGAACGAGTTCCGCGCCGAGGCGCTGGGCTACCGCACCGTGGTCTACCGGATCTGGGCCAACTGCCTGTCCGCGCTGGTGGCTGCAACGGCGGGCGCGCTGATGGCGCTGTGGACTGGCTACGTCGGCCCCAAGACGATGCTCGGCTTCGAGGTGATGACCGACATCCTGCTGATCGTCGTCATCGGCGGCATGGGCACGATGTACGGCGCGGTCATCGGCGCGGCGCTCTTCATCATCGCCCAGAACTACCTGCAGTCGGCGATGGCCGACGGCCAGGCCACCCTAGCCGGCATTCCGGTCCTCGGCGCCGCGCTGCATCCGGACCGCTGGATGCTGTGGCTGGGCGTGCTGTTCGTGCTCTCGATCTACTTCTTCCCCGCCGGCATCGTCGGAAAGTTGCGCCCAACGCGCTGATTCTTCGCTGATCGTTGGATTCATGGGGCGCCGCTGGCGCCCTTTTTTTTCGCCTGCAACATCCGCAAGCTCGCGCGTCAACTTTGACGCGAATTGGTTCATGTCCCAAGTTAGTCACAGCGCAAAAGTTCGGCGTGTTTCTGAACATATCATGGATTCGGCAATGGCCTCGACGTATGCCAGCGCGAGGGTGACCCATGAACTGGCAACAAAAACAGGAAGAACACCCATGAAAACCTTCAAAATCCTCGCTGCCGGGGCGACGCTCGCCCTCGCAGCCGCGCTACCGGCGGTCTCGCACGCGCAAGCCGTCGAAGTGCTGTCGGAAGACTTCGACGATGTCGAGATGCTGCCCGGCTGGTCGCTCCTTAATAATAGTGTGCTGCCGGGCGAACCCTGGTTCCAGGGCACGGCCGAAGTATTCGCGGCCCACCAGGGTGCGCCGACCGCGTACATCGCCGCCAATTACTTCAGCGCCGCCGGCGGTGAAGGCACCATCAACAACTGGCTGATCACCCCCACGCTCGACCTGATCGGCCCCACCACCCTGTCCTTCTTCACCCGCACCGCGCCCATCGCCGGCTACAACGACACGCTGGAAGTACGCTTCAGCGAAGGCAGCGGCACCGATCCGGCGGGCTTCGACACGCTGCTTGCCACCATCGGCGGCGGCACGCCCTACCCCGCGACCTGGCAGGAGTTCAACCTGTCGCTGCCGTTTGTCGGTGAAGGCCGTTTTGCCTTCCGTTACACCGGTGATGCCGAGGTGTCGAATTATGTTGGCATCGATACCGTCAGCGTGCTGTCCGTACCCGAACCTTCCACCTGGCTGATGTTCGGGGCCGGACTGTTCGCTGTCACCATGCTGCGTCGACGACAGGCGTAGCACTAACCTGGAGGATCGAATCATGATGAACGAGAGAAGCTTGCCCGGGCCGACCCTGGCGGCACTGCTGGCGCTCGCCGCGCTGGCGCTGCCGCCTTCCGCCGGCGCGACCGGCCAGGCAGGCGTGGTCGTGGTACGCGACCGGGAAACTGGCCAGTTGCGCACACCCACGCCAGCCGAACTGCGTGCCCTGCGCGCGCAGGAAAAATCGGTAGCGCCGGCGAAGCCGCTCGCTCCCTCCGTTCAACGCCCTGACGGCACCCGCCACCTGCACCTCGGCGAGCGCGGCATGGTGTATTCGGTCCTCAGCCGCGACGCGCAGGGCAAGCACGTCATTGGCTGCACAGGCGGCCAGAAGGCCGCGCTGGACGCGGTCGACAAGCCAGCCCCTGCCGTCAACCACAAGGAGCACAGCCATGAAAGCAAATAAACCGGCTGTGCTGAGGTGCGCCGCGGTACTGGCATTGGCCTGCTCGATGTGGGCCAGCGCCCACGGCGCGGTGGTAGTCACCATCGTCAACACCAACCTTCCGAATGAAGGCTTCAACGACCCGACGCCGGCGCAGCCGGTCGGCGGCAATACCGGCACCACGCTTGGGCAGCAGCGCCTGATCGCGTTCCAGCATGCCGCCGGCATCTGGGGCGCGACGCTGACCAGCAGCGTGCCCGTGAAAGTCGGCGCCAGCTTCGTGCCCCTGCCCTGCAGCGCCGACACCGCCGTACTGGGATCGGCGGGCGCCAACGACATCTTCAGCGACTTCCCGAACGCGCCCAAGCCCAATACCTGGTATCCGAGCGCGCTGGCAAGCAAGCTGGCGGGAGCGGACCAGGCGCCCGACGGCGAGCCGCACATCCGCGCGCGGTTCAACTCGCGCCTTGGCCTGTTCGCGGACTGCATGCCGGGGTCGGGGTTCTACCTTGGCCTGGACAACAAGCACGGCGACCAGATCAACCTGGTGACAGTGCTGCTGCACGAGATGGCGCACGGGCTCGGGTTCCAGGGCTTTACCGACGAACAGACCGGCGAGCCATACGAGAAGCGGCCATCGGTCTGGGACCACCACCTGGTCGACAACCGCACCAACAAGCTGTGGGTCGGCATGAACAACGACGAGCGGCGCCTATCGGCGCTCAGCGAGACCGGGCTGTCATGGAACGGCGAGTTCGTGACCGGGCAGGTGCCGGCAGTGCTGTCGCCGCAGTCGACGATGACGGTGGCGGGCAAGCGCGCCGGGTCGGCCAAGGGCGCGTATGAAGTCGGCGACGCCTCGTTTGGGCCGCCGCTGGACGCGCCGGGCGTCAAGGGCGAGCTGATGCCGGTGGTGGACCAGGCCAACGGCAGCGGCTTCGCCTGCGCGCCGCTGTCGGTGGCGAATGCCAAGGCGGTCAAGGGCAACATCGCGCTGGTGGACCGCGGCGAGTGTTCGTTCGTGGTGAAGGCGAAGCATGTGCAGGACGCCGGCGCGAAGGGAATGGTCGTGGCCGACAATGCTCCCGGTGCCGTGACTGGGCTGGGCGGCGGCGATCCGGCCATTACTATTCCTGCGGTGCGCATCAGCCAGGCGGCGGGAAGCTCGCTGAAGGCAGCGCTGAAGAAGCGCACGAAGACCAAGTCGGGAGTGGTGGTGAACCTGACCATCGATCCCGAACGGCTGGCGGGGACCGATAACGCGCGGCGGATAAGGATGTTCGTGCCGGCGGAGTTTGATCCGGGGTCGTCGGTGTCGCATTTTACGACGGACGCGAAGTCCAATCAGCTGATGGAGCCGTCGATCAATGCAGATTTGCTGCACGAGGTGAAGGCGCCGCGGGATTTGACGCAGGCGCTGTTGCAGGATATCGGGTGGTAGGCCGATAGCCGAAATACGTAGGGCGGATAAGCGAAGCGCATCCGCCATGCCTGCGTCAACGTGACGCGAGCATGGCGGATGCGGCCTCCAGCCTTATCCGCCCTACAAATTCACTGCCAGCGGTTAGATTACTTACCGCTTTCCGCGTTGTACTTCGCCACGCCATTCATGATCTCGGCTTTCGCTTCGTCCGGACCAGCCCAGCCTTCGATCTTGACCCACTTGCCCGGCTCGAGATCCTTGTAGTGCTCGAAGAAGTGCTGGATCTGCTGAAGGCGCAGGTCCTGCATGTCTTCCGGCTTCTGCCAGTGGCTGTAGATCGGCAGGATCTTGTCGACCGGTACCGCCAGGATCTTGGCGTCGCCGCCGGCTTCGTCAGTCATCTTCAGCACGCCGATCGCGCGGCAGCGGACCACCACGCCAGGAATCAGCGCGAACGGGGTGATGACCAGCACGTCGCATGGGTCGCCGTCGTCCGAAATCGTGTTCGGCACGTAGCCGTAGTTGCACGGATAGTGCATCGCGGTACTCATGAAGCGGTCGACGAAAATCGCGCCGCTTTCCTTGTCCACTTCGTACTTCACCGGATCGGCATTCATCGGGATTTCAATGATGACGTTGAAATCGTTTGGCACGTCGCGGCCAGAAGAGACTTTATTCAAACTCATGGAATTTCCTTAAATTGCAGACAGTAATCGAGGACGCCATTATAGCGAACATTGCATGCTTCTTGTGCAACGCAGCAACGGCGCCCGGGGAGCTTTTATCAGAGGATCGAGGCCAGCGCGCACTGCCGGTAGTGCGCGGCAGCTTCCGCTTCCTGGCCGAGCGCTTCGTGCATCTGCGCCAGCTTCAGGTGCGCCTCGCGCACCATGCGGCCTTCAGTGGCATCGGACAGCGCCTGTTCCAGGTAACGCTGGGCCTTGCCCCACAGTTTCTGCTTCAGGCACAGCGAACCCAGGGTCAGCGCCAGCTCGGCGTCGTTCGGGCGCTGGCGGATCCATTCTTCGCAGTGCTCGATCTGGGCCAGCAGCGTCGGCGAGCCCGGCGCGCCCGCAGCTTCGCGGTAGGCGCGCACAACGCGGTCGTCCCATTCCACCTTCAGCGATTCTTCGGCGGTGATGCGCGCCTCGTCGTGCAGGCCGCGCGCATTGAGCGCCTGCGCCGCATGGGCCGCGATGTACGGCTTGACGCGCTCCGCGGCCGGCACGGTGGCCCATACCCGCCTGATCGATTCGGCGTCATGCGAGCTGTCAGACAGCAGCGCATCGTAGGCCAGCTCGCGCAGGCGCGACGACAGCGCCGGATGCAGCGCCTTGTGCTTGTCCAGCGAACGCACCAGGCGCAGCACTTCCGGCCAGTTGTGGGCCTGCTGGTTGGCCTTCATCGCCCACTTGAGCGCATGGATATGGCGCGTGCCGCTCGCGTTCAGTTCCCCGACGGCCTCCAGCGCGGCCTCAGGCTGGTGGTCGTCGACCAGCAGCTCGGTGACCGTCATCAGGCGCGCGGTTTTCAGGTTGTTGTCGTGCGTGATACCAGCCAGCCAGGCGTCGCGGCGCGCGCCCTGGCGCATGCGATGTGCGGCGCGCGCGCCGATCAGCGCGGCCAGGCCGGCGTTTTCAGGCAGTTCGGCGGCGCGTGCGGCGGCCTTTTCGGCGTGGCCGAAGCGCCCTTCGAACAGTGCCTTGAGCGCGTCGCGCAGGCCCTTGTTGCCGTCACGTTCGCGTTTGCGCTGGCGATAGGCGGCCACCTTGGCCGGCATCGACACGGTGGCGCGGAAGGCGCGCACCGCGAAGTACAGCAAGGCGAACAGCAGGCCGACCAGCACCACGAAGAAGTTAAGCGACAGGTCGATCCGGTGCGGCGGGTAGAAGAACACCACATTACCCGGATTGAAGCGCGCCGTGACGGCGATGCCGATGGCCGCTGCCATCAATGCGACTAACCAGAGAAGAAGTCGCATGGCTTAGGGCTTCGCTTTGTAGTTGCGCACAGCGTTCAGGCTGTCGGACAGGGTTGGCATTTCGATCGCGAGGTTGTTGGCCTGTACCTGGCGCAGCTGCGCCTGGGCGGTCTGGGTGGTACGGGCGCGCGTGTCGAAATACTTCAGCAGCGCTTCCTGGGCGGCTTCGATGTCGGCGCGGAAGGCGGCTTCGTTGCGCGACAGCAGCGCCAGGCGCGCGTTCAGCAGGCGCAGCTTGAGGTTCTCGCGCAGGAAGTAAGCCTGCGATGGCGACACCATCAGCGCGGCCGGTTCGTCAACGCTGCGCACGCGGATCAGCTGGCGCACTTCGGTCCACATCTCGTCCCACCAGCTGCGCCACGTCTGCCGGGCGCGCTCAGCAAAGCCCATCTGCGCCTCAGGCAACGCAGCTGCGGCCTTGGCGGCTGGCGCCCGCTTTGGATTGTCGGCGCGCGATGGCAGCGCCGGCATTTTTTCGTCGGACAGCATCGGCAGCGTGTCCACCTGCGCGATGACGTTATCGAGGCGCAGCGCGACGCCAGCCAGGTCAAGGCTTGGCATCGCGCGCAGTTTTTCGGTGTCGCGCGCAATGGCGCGGCGGATCGTGATGAATTGCGGCTTGTCGGAGCGCGACAGCGAGCGGTCGGCGTTGGCCAGCGCGATCAATGCGCCCTGCACGTTACCGGCCAGTTGCAGCTGCTGGCTGGCGGTCGACAGAACCTGCTCGACTTCGGACAGCGCCCACTCGTCGCGGCTCTTCGACAGGTCCTGGTAAAGCTGTTCCAGCGCGAGCTGCTGGCTCTGCGCTTCGACCTGGCGGTTCTCCAGCACGCCTACCTTGGCCTGCAGGTCGCGCAACTGGTCCTGCACGCCACGTGCCAGCGCGCTGGTTTCGTTGGTGGTCAACTCGTTGCGCTGGAGGCTCTTGGCCATCTCCTGGCGCAGCTTGTAGATGCTGTTGCGGCTAGACCAGGCTTGCGCGACGAGCAGCACTGCCAGCAGGAACACGATGATCGTCAGCGGGCGCGAGATGAAATCGCGCACGCTTTCGTCGGCGGGACGTTGACTGCGCACCTCTTGCGGTACGGCAGGGGAAGGCGAGGCGCCGGTGGCGCCATTCTGGTCAGGTAGTGTAGGCAAATCGTTCATCTTTGAGATTGTAACGCGGCAAGCAGGCGTTCGTCGCCCGATCCAGTGAGCGTCAGCCGGGTAAGCCCTAGAGTGTTGGCGGTTTCGGCGATGCGCGCGTGCGGCACGATCAAATGCTGCTGTTGCATTTTTGCTACAGCCGCTTCGGGATCCAGCTCGCGCACCAGTGCCATCAGGCCGCGCAGCGCTTCTGAGCTGGTGATTATCCAGTCGTTAGGGGTGTCAAGCAAGCTGGTCAGCGTAGCTGCCAGCTCAGCCGTCAGCGGCGGCACGCTACGGCGGTAGGCAGCCACGGTCGCCACCATGGCGCCAGCGGCGCGCAGGCCATCGGCCATCAACTCGCGCCCGTGCTCGCCGCGCACGATCAGCACCTGCTTGCCCGCCAGGGCCGCGAGGTCGAGCGCTTGCAGCAGGTTTTCCGAGTCGCTGCGCGACGGGTCGCGCGGACTGAAGATCGTGGCATTGGCGTCGCCGACGCCATGGCGCGCCAGCGCCGCGCGGCTGCCCTCGCCCACCACCGCGATCGCCACGCCCTCTGGCCAGCGCTTGAGGTGGGCAAACGCGGCGTCGATCGCGTTAGGCGACACGAAGGCCACCATCGCATACGTGGGGAGGCTGGACAACGCGGCCTTCAGTGCGCTGTCGTCGCCGAGGGGCGAGATTTCGAGCAGCGGCAGCAGCACTGGCCTGAGGCCAAGCGCTTCGACCGCGCGCGCCAGCTCGTCGCACTGCGCGCGCGGACGCGTGATGACAACCGTGTCAGACATCCGGGGCTGCGTCGGCCTGTGCTTTGCATGCGGCCAGGATCGCATGCGCGTCCTGCTGCGCGAGCAGGTCCGAGACCTGCTGGCCCAGGGCTTCGGGCGCATGCGCCGGTCCGCTCAGTTCAGCGCGCGCGCTGCGCTTGCCATCGGGCGTGGCCACCATCGCGGTCAGGTGCATGCTGTCGCCCACCACGGTGGCAAAGGCGGCCAGCGGGATCTGGCAGCTGCCGCCGACCACTTTCGACACCTTGCGCTCGGCACGCACCGCCTGCTCGGTCGAGGTGTGGTTCAGCGGCGCGAGGATGGCGCGCAGGTCGATGTCGGTGCGTCCCGAGACGATCTCAATCGCCATCGCGCCCTGCCCGGCCGCCGGCAGGCTGTCCTCCGGTGTCAGCGTGGTGCGGATGCGCTCCGGCAGGCCGAGGCGCTTGAGGCCTGCGGCGGCGAGGATGATGGCCGCGTAGTCGCCGCGATCGAGCTTGCCCAGGCGGGTGTCGAGGTTGCCGCGCAGCGGCTTGATCACCAGGTGCGGATAGCGCGCCGCGATCAGCGACTGGCGGCGCAGGCTGCTGGTGCCGACAATGGCGCCGGCCGGCAGGTCTTCCAGGCTGGCATAGTCGTTCGACACAAACGCGTCGCGCGGATCTTCGCGCTCCATCACGGCGGCCAGCTCGAAGCCGTCCGGCAGGTCCATCGGCACGTCCTTGAGCGAATGCACGGCCAGGTCGGCGCGGCCTTCGGCCATCGCCACTTCCAGCTCCTTGACGAACAGGCCCTTGCCACCGACCTTGGACAGGGCGCGGTCGAGGATCTGGTCACCGCGCGTCGTCATGCCGAGGATCTCGATGCTGCACTGCGGATATAATAAAGACAACTGCGCGCGCACATGCTCGGCCTGCCACATGGCAAGGCGGCTCTCGCGCGAAGCGATGATTAACCTGGAAGGCTGCTGTGGTGTCAATTCAGTTGCTCTCAAAACGAATTCTTTCACTGTCGTTGCCCTAACCGGCGAATGCCAGTCAGCGGCGCTTGCATAAGATCACAAATTTTATCATGCGCCCCCTTTGCAGACCGTGGCCATAAGCCTTTGCACCAACATTTCACTTTGTGGTCCATCATGGAAAAACTGGCAACTGCCCAAGAAAATGCACCCGGCGCCGATAAAGATGCGCCGTTGAAGGAAGACATCCGCCTGCTCGGCCGCCTGCTTGGCGACGTGCTGCGCGACCAGGAAGGCGAAGGCGTGTTCGACATCGTCGAAACGATCCGCCAGACCGCGGTACGGTTCCGGCGCGAAGCCGACCCCGTCGCCGGCGAGGAGCTCAACGCCCTGCTGCACAAGCTCACGCGCGACCAGACCATTTCGGTGGTGCGCGCGTTCTCGTATTTTTCGCACCTGGCCAACATCGCCGAAGACCAGCACCACATCCGGCGCCGCCGCGCGCACCTGCTGGCCGGTTCCAGGCCGCAGCGCGGCAGCGTCAGTTTCGCGATGGCGCGCCTGAAGGAAGCCGGCGTGTCGGGCGACACGGTGCAGGACTTCTTCCGCAACGCTCTGATCGCGCCGGTACTCACCGCGCACCCGACCGAAGTGCAGCGCAAGAGCATCCTCGACGTCGAACACGACATCGCGCACCTGCTGGCCGAACGCGACCTGCCGCTGACGCCGCGCGAACGCGACGCCAACATGCTGCTGCTGCGCTCGCGCGTGGCGACACTCTGGCAAACCCGCATGCTGCGCTACTCGAAGCTGACGGTGGCCGATGAAATCGACAACGCGCTGTCCTACTACCGCATCACCTTCCTGCGCGAGCTGCCCGGCCTGTACGACGACATCGCCGAAGAACTCGGCGTGCAGTACGGCCAGCCAAGCAATGCGCTGACCAGTCCCGACGCCTCGTACGTCCAGATGGGCAGCTGGATCGGGGGAGACCGCGACGGCAACCCGAACGTCAACGCCGGCACCATGCGCCACGCGCTGGTGCGCCATGCCACCACCATCCTCGACTTCTACCTCGACGAAGTGCACACGCTGGGCGCCGAGCTGTCGGTGTCGACCCTGATGGTCAAGGTATCGCCCGCACTGCAGGCGCTGGCCGACTCGTCGACCGACGCTTCCCCGCACCGCGGCGACGAACCTTACCGCCGTGCGCTGATCGGCATGTATGCGCGCCTGGCCGCCACCGCGCGCGAACTTGGCGCGGCCCATGTACTGCGCAAGGAAGTCGGCCACGCCGCGCCCTATCCGAGCGCCGCCGAATTCGGCGCCGACCTCGGCGTGCTGGCCGACTCGCTGCGCGCCAACCACGGCGAACTGCTGATCGCGCCGCGCCTCGCGCGCCTGCAGCGCGCCGCCGCCATCTTCGGCTTCCACCTCGCCTCGCTCGACATGCGCCAGACCTCGGACATCCACGAGCGCGTGCTGGCCGAACTGTTCGCCAGCGCCGGCGTCGAAGGCGACTACGCCTCGCTCGACGAAGCGCGCAAGGTGCAGCTGCTGCTGGCCGAACTCGAACAACCGCGCCTGTTGTATTCGCCCTACACGGAATACTCCGAAGAGAGCAACTCGGAGCTGGCGATCCTGCGCGCGGCCAAGGAAATCCGCAGCCGCTACGGGGTGCGCGCGATACGCAACTACATCATCTCGCACACCGAAACCGTCTCCGACCTGCTCGAAGTGCTGCTGCTGCAGAAGGAAACGGGCCTGCTGCGGCCGAAGGCCGGGCAGCTCGACGTGATGGTGATCCCGCTGTTCGAAACCATCCCCGACCTGCAGCGCGCGCCCGACATCATGCGCGAATGGATGGCGCTGCCGTTTGTGCGCCGGCTGATCGACTACCAGGGCGGCCTGCAGGAAGTCATGCTCGGCTACTCCGACTCCAACAAGGACGGCGGCTTCCTGACGTCGAACTGGGAGCTGTACAAGGCCGAGGTGCAGCTGGTGCGCGTGTTTGCCGATGCCGGCGTCAAGCTGCGCCTGTTCCATGGCCGCGGCGGCACGGTCGGACGCGGCGGCGGCCCAAGCTACGACGCGATCCTGGCGCAGCCGCCGGGCACCGTCAACGGCCAGATCCGCCTCACCGAACAGGGCGAGATCATCGCCTCCAAGTTCTCGAACGCCGACATCGGCCGCCGCAACCTCGAACTGCTGGTCGCGGCCACGCTGGAAGCGAGCCTGATGCCGCACGCGGAACAAGGGTCGCATGCCGAGCGCCTGTCCGCCTTCGAAGCCGTGATGGCCGACCTGTCCGCGCGTGCCTACAAGGCCTACCGCAACCTGGTGTACGAGACGCCGGGCTTCACCGACTACTTCTTCGCCGCGACCCCGATCGCCGAGATCGCGGAACTGAACCTCGGTTCGCGTCCGGCCTCGCGCAAGTCGACCCGCCGCATCGAAGACCTGCGCGCAATCCCGTGGGGCTTTTCGTGGGGACAGTGCCGCCTGCTGCTGCCGGGCTGGTACGGCTTCGGTTCGGCCATCGGCGACTGGCTCGCGGACGGCGGCCAGAAGGACGAGCGCCTGGCGACACTGCGCGACATGTACCAGGAGTGGCCGTTCTTCGCCACGCTGCTGTCTAACATGGACATGGTGCTGGCCAAGACCGACCTGCCGATCGCCTCGCGCTACGCCGAACTGGTGGCCGACGTCGAACTGCGCGAGCGTATCTTCAAGCGCATTTCGGCCGAACACGCCAGTACGCTGCGCTGCCTCGAAGAGATTACAGGCACCGGCGAGCGGCTGGCCAAGAACCCGTTGCTGGCGCGCTCGATCCAGAACCGTTTTGCCTATCTCGATCCGCTGAATCACCTGCAGGTCGAGCTGATTCACCGGCACCGGTCAGCCGCCGGCGATCCGGACCGCGCCGACCCGCGCGTACACCGCGGCATCCATCTGTCGATCAACGGCGTCGCGGCGGGTCTGCGCAACACGGGTTAAGCGGGTGCAAACGTAAAAACGGCCGGTTCATCACCGGCCGTTTTCACATCTCGATACGGAAGATCAGAACTCTTCCCAGTTTTCGGTTTCCTTTTGCGGGGCGGCCACGGCCTTGCGTTCGACGGCCGGCTTTGCGATGGCCGGACGCACTGGCGCAGTTGCAGGGCGCGCCGGTGCGCGCGCAGCCTGCTCCTCCTCCAACGTGAACACCGCGACCACCTCCGCCAGGCGCGCCGATTCCTGCTGCAGCGCCGCGGCGGCGGCAGCCGCTTCTTCCACCAGCGCCGCGTTCTGCTGCGTCACGTTGTCCATCTCGACGATCGACTGGTTGACCTGGGTGATGCCATGGCTCTGCTCATTGCTGGCCGATGCGATCTCGCCCATCAGGTCGGCCACGCGCTTGACCGAGGTAACGATCTCAGTCATCGTCGCGCCGGCCGTATCGACCAGGCGGCTGCCTGCTTCGACCTTGCCGACCGAGTCGTTGATCAGGTCCTTGATCTCCTTCGCCGCCGCGGCCGAACGCTGCGCCAGGTTGCGCACTTCGGTGGCCACAACCGCGAAGCCGCGGCCCTGCTCACCAGCGCGCGCTGCTTCCACGGCCGCATTCAGCGCCAGGATATTGGTCTGGAACGCGATGCCGTCGATGACGCTGATGATGTCGGCGATGCGGCGCGAGCTGTCGGTGATCGAACCCATGGTCTGCACCACTTCCTCGACCACCGCGCCGCCCTTCTCTGCCTGGCCGCTGGCGGCCAGCACCAGCTGGTTGGCCTGGCGCGCGTTCTCGGCGTTCTGCTTGACGGTCGACGTCAGTTCTTCCATCGTCGCCGCGGTCTCTTCCAGGCTCGACGCCTGCGATTCGGTACGCGCCGACAGGTTCATGTTGCCGGCGGCGATTTCGCTCGACGCGTCGGCGATGGCATTGGTACTGGTACGTACATTCGTCATCGTCCGGTTCAGCGACGATACGAAGCGGTTGAAGCCTTCTGCCAGCGCACCGACTTCGTCGCGCGACTCGACCGCCATGCGGCGGGTCAGGTCGCCGTTGCCGTCGGCGATTTCGTTGAGCATCGTCGCGGCGCGCGCGACCGGGGCCGCAATCGCGCGGCTGACCAGGAAGATGATGACCAGGCCGATGCCGCCGCCGACCACGCCGGCGACCAGCGCAGTAATGATGGCCGAGCGTGCCAGGTCGCCCAGCACTTCGGCTTCCGGCACGTCAGCGATCAGGTACAGGTTCAGTTCCGGCACGAACGACGACACGACGATGCGTTTGCCTTGAGCGCCATCGACGGTGATATTGGTGAACTTCGCATTGTTGAGCAGCTTGCCGGCCAGCTCAGGCGTAAAGCCGGGCAGGTCTTTCAGCATGTGCTTGCCGTCGACCAGCGCGGCGTCGCGGTGGATGACGACGTTGCCGTCGGCGCGCACCATGTAGACGAAGCCGGATTGGCCGACCTTGTACTCGCGCACCGTCTTGGCCATCTGCTCGACCGACAGGCCCATGCCGGCCACCGCCAGCTTGCCGGCGCCGGCGTCGACCCGCGCATTAATGAACAGCATGGTCTTGTTCATGGTGACATCGTGGTCGAGGTTCAATTCGAACGGCTTGCCGCCGGCCAGGAACCTGGGCAGCCAGTCATCCTGACTGGTCTTGGTGTCGAGCGTGCGGTCGAAGCCTTTCTCCGTGAAGAACTTGTTCGTGCCGGCCGAGGCCCAGAACACCAGCGACGCGTTGCTGGCCTTCTTCAGCTGCTGGGCGTAGCCCTGCCATGCCGGCGTTGCTTCGTCGGGCAGGCCATCGACTTCCCACTGGTACAACATGGTATTGTTGGCCAGGCCAATCGACATGGCCAGCGGCACCGAGATTTCGCGCCGCACATCGTTGCGGATCTCGCCGATCACTGCAGGCAGTTCCTGCTGGACCGCGCGTTCACGCAGCCGGTTCGCGGTCAGCGTCACGCTGAGCACAGCAGAAATGATTACGAACAGCAGCATGCACGCTGCCATGCTGAACATCAGTTTGGTCTTGATCGACGCATTACGCAGAAAACGGGCTTGCACTTGGAATTCCTTGAGGTGTTGAGGACGGCTGCGGGGGATTGAAGATATGTTGCCTTGCAGCATCTTCAAACGAAGTGGTTCTATGCGTCAAGAATAATCGCCTCCAACGGCGCGTTCTGCGGACGAAGTGTTGCGTCGATGCTCAAAAATTAGGCAATAAATAACGAACATTGTCGTCTCGTCCTGATGTAACTAATAGTATTATTTCCCGGTAATATATGTACACTTTGCAGTTTTATTAACTCGGAGCACATCAGATGCGAACTGTCGAAATCAGGTGGCTGGAAAGGGCCGCGGGCGTCTTTGCGCTCGGGGCCGGGACGGCTGTGCTGGTGGCCGGCTGCATGGGGCAAATCCCGCTTGCCGCCGCCGCGCTTATCGCCGTTGCCGGCGGTGGCCTGCTGATCCACAACGACCAGCTGCGGCGCCAGGTCCGCGCGCGCCTGTCCGAACTGGAACACGCCAATGCGCAACTGCGTGCGGAGATCGGGGTGCGCCAGGCGGCAGAACGCGACCGCGAAACCAGCGAAAAGAGCCTGCACGACATTCTCGCGACCCTGCCGATGGCGGTCCTCGTCAAGGATGCCGAGTCGCGCATCAAGCTGATGAACCGCGCTGCCGAGGAAAAATGGGGCCTGAGCTTCGACCAGGTTGCCGGCACCACCGGCGCCGCCTGGATGCAGCCCGAGCGCCTGCACGCGATCCTGGCCGACGACGCGTCCGCATTCGCGACGGGCCGCGTCATGGTCAGGGAATCCCAGGTGTGGAACGTTTTAAACAACACCGCCGTCGAGGTCGAGTCGTACAAGCAGCCGTTGTTCGACGAGGCGGGCCGGCCGCGAAGCCTTGTCTGCGTCTACGTTGATATCACGCAGCGCAAGAATGCCGAAGTCGCGCTGCAGCGCTCATTCACGCAGCTGCGCGAACTGGCGGCCGAACTCGAAATGCTCAAGGAAGAAGACCTGCGGCGCATCGCGCAGGGCATCCATGACGACCTTGGGCAGAACCTGCTGGCCCTCAAGCTCGATATCCAGATGCTGCATGCGCGCGCCAGCGACCGCCACCCGCGCCTGAAGCAGCGGGTCGGCCATGTGCTCGACACCATCGACGCGACCATCCGCTCGACCCGTACCATCATGAACGACCTGCATCCAAGCACGCTCGAACTCGGGCTGCCGGCGGCGCTGGAATGGCTGCTCAACCAGTTTGAAAAACGCAGCGGCATCCGCTGCGGGCTGCGCGTAGTGGGCGATACCGCCCCGCTGCCGGACAAGCGCCGCACCTCGGTGGTGTTCCGGATCGTGCAGGAAGCGCTGGTGCAGGTGCTGCAGCACGCGCAGGCGAGCCGGGTCGACGTGACGCTGGCGATCGGTGAGGAGCAGCTTGCGATCACCATCGCCGATGACGGCGGAGGCGTCGGCGTTGGCGAGGAAGCGGCGCAACGGCTGCGCGCCATCCGCGAACGGGTTGACGTGTTTGGGGGAGATTTGGGGATTGAATGCGTCGAGGCAGGCGGCACGCGGCTGTCGATTTTGATACCGACCGATGCAGCGACGCCCCAGGGCGCTTGAACCATAGGGCGGACGAGGATTTCGCTCGTCCGCCCTACTTTCCAGACCGGCTTAGTGGTTGTGCAGGAAGCTCTTCAGCTTGTCCGAACGCGATGGCTGGCGCAGCTTGCTCATGGCCTTCGCTTCGATCTGGCGGATACGTTCGCGCGTGACGTCGAACTGCTTGCCCACTTCTTCCAGCGTGTGGTCGTTCGACATCTCGACGCCGTAGCGCATGCGCAGCACCTTCGCTTCGCGCGGGGTCAGCGAGTCAAGCACTTCCTTGATCACGTTGCGCATCGACGCGTGCAGCGCGGCGTCGAGCGGCGCCAGCGTGGTGTTGTCCTCGATGAAGTCGCCCAGCTGCGAATCGCCGTCCTCGCCCATCGGCGTTTCCATCGAAATCGGTTCCTTCGCGATCTTCATGATCTCGCGGACTTTATTCTCAGGCATTTCCATCTTCAGGGCCAGCGTCGCGAGATCAGGCTCGCTGCCGGTTTCCTGCATGATCTGGCGCGAGATGCGGTTCATCTTGTTGATCGTCTCAATCATGTGCACCGGCACACGGATGGTGCGCGCCATGTCGGCGATCGAACGCGTGATCGCCTGGCGGATCCACCAGGTCGCGTAGGTCGAGAACTTGTAGCCGCGGCGGTATTCGAACTTGTCGACCGCCTTCAAGAGGCCGATGTTACCTTCCTGGATCAGGTCGAGGAACTGCAGTCCGCGGTTGATGTACTTCTTCGCGATCGAGATCACCAGGCGCAGGTTCGCCACCGTCATTTCACGCTTGGCGTGGCGCGCGCGCTTCTCGCCGGCCGCCATCTGCTTGTTAATCTTGCGCAGGTCGGCCAGCGGCAGTGCCACGCGCGCCTGCAGGTTGATCATGCGCTGCTGCAGTTCCTTGATGGCCGGGACGTTACGGCTCAACACCGCGCTGTACGGATAGGCGCAGTCGACTTCGCGGTCGACCCATTCCAGGTCCGTCTCGTTACCCGGGAAGACCTTGATGAAGTGCGCGCGCGGCATGCCGCAGCGGTCGACGCAGATCGCCAGCACGGCTTTTTCGATCTGGCGCACTTCGTCCATCTGCCCGCGCAGCGTGTCGCACAGCTTCTCGACGACCTTGGCGGTAAAGCGGATGCCAAGCAGCTCGTTGGAGATGACTTCCTGCGCCTTGACGTAGTTCTTGCTGCCGTAGCCGTCCTTCTCGAAGGCCTTGGCCATCTTGTCGAACTGGTCTTCGATCAGGCGGAACTTCTCGAGCGCGGCCTTCTTAAGCTGCGCCAGCTGTTCGGTCGAGAAGCCGGCCGCGCCGCCATTGGCGTCGCCGTCTTCTTCTTCGTGCTCTTCTTCGTCGTCTTCGTCATGGGCCGCGGCCGCGTGCGGGGCCGGGGCAACCGGTGCGGAGGTTTCGTTCAGGTCGACGAAGCCATCGACCACTTCATCGACCTTGATCTCGTCGCGGGCGATCTTGTGCGACAGCGCGATGATCTCGGAGATCGTGGTCGGGCAAGCCGAAATGGCCTGGACCATGTCTTTCAGGCCGCCTTCGATACGCTTGGCGATCTCGATCTCGCCTTCGCGCGTCAGCAGCGCGACCGCGCCCATTTCGCGCATGTACATGCGCACCGGGTCGGTGGTGCGGCCGAAGTCCGAATCGACGGTCGACAGCGCGGTTGCGGCAGCCGCTTCCACTTCGTCGTCGCTGGTTGCCGTCGCGACCGTATCGGTCAGCAGCATCATGTCGGCGTCAGGGGCGCGCTCGTACACGGCGATGCCCATGTCGTTGAAGGTCGCGATGATGCCTTCGATCGCTTCCGGATCGATGATGTTTTCCGGCAGCTGGTCGTTGATCTCGGCATAGGTCAGGAAGCCGCGGTCCTTGCCCATGTTGATCAGGTTCTTGATCTGCTGGCGGCGGCGCTCGAGATCGGCCTCGGAGGTCTTCTCATCGCCGCCGAGGATGTTCGACAGGCCGTTCTTGGCCTTGCGTTCCTTGGCCTTCGATACCGCCTTCAGCTCGGCGCGCTCGACCGCGTTGAGCGCCGCGACTTCGTCGTGCTCGGGCATGAACTCGCTCGGCTTGCGGCCACGGCGGCCAGGCACCTTCACCGACGGCAGCAGGTAGCCGGAAGTGTCGATCGACGCCAGCGTGGCGGCGTCGCTGACCACCGATGCGGTGGTGTGGCTGACCACCGGCTCGTCGGCCTTCTTGGCCGCGACGCGTACTTTCGACGCGCGTGGCGCTGGCGCCGGCGTGGCGGCAGGCTGCACGGCTTGCGCCGCTTGCGGCGCTTCCACATCAACCACCGGCTCCGCAGCGGCGAGGCGCGAACGCTTGCGCACGACGACTGGCACCGCGCCCGCGTCGACCGGCGCCGCCGCTTCCGCTTCGAGGAAGTAGGAGGTCGCGGTTTTCGGAACGGCCAGCTGCGCCGTGCCCTTGCGCGGAGCCTTGGCGGCGGTCAGTGTCAGTGTCTTGGCGGTGTTCTTCATTAAAACTCTCCAGTCGAGGCCTGCTGCATGCCTGCGAAGTCAATAATCCACCTGGGCCCGCAATGCGGACCCGATGGAACGTGGATGGGGACGGCCCTACTTAAGGACGTACGGCTGGAATGCAAGCATCACCGGTCTCGACAACGGCCGGGCGGATAGGGCGAAAGTAGATTGGGCAGTGATCAAAATAGCGCTGTGCATTACAAAACGAAAAAAAGCCCGCTGGCAGAACGGGCTTGAATCTATTTTCCGGAGAGAATAGAGAGACAGGTGCCATTATGACGCATAGCAACATATCCTGATAATTGAATAACCAAATACCGGATATAAGCATTTCGCATAGCTACATCACTGCCCCGTTTTCACCTTCCGGTGAACCCTGCGCTGCCTCAAGCCGTGCGCAAGGCAAGAGGCGGATCATACACGATTTCGCCGGGGGACGCTCGCACGGCCGCCGGGTGTTCGTAGTAGCAGTTTGACGAACTGTCAACAGTGTTCAGGCCACATGTTGCCAATTTGGCCCATCACTTCCGAATGTGCGCGTGCTATCCTTCCGGTTCCAGCTCTTACAATGAAGTCAATGAATCCAACACCCCTCGCAGCCGAGCCTACGGAAACGTCCGCTCCGGGCGCAGCCCCTACTTCTGCCCCTGCTGCCGCGCCGCAAAGCGCACGCAGCCTGCTCAAGCAGCTCCAGCAACAGTTTCCCGCCTTCCGCAACTGCCTGCCGCTGGCGATCGGCATCGACAAGCAGATTCTCGCGCGCATGCCCGAGATCGACCGCAAGACCATGCGCGCGGCGCTCGGCATCCACACCGGATCGCTGCGCTACCTGCGCGTGATGGAAAAGGCCACCCAGCGTTTCGACCTGGACGGCAATGCCGGCGACGAAGTCACCGACACCCACCGCGCCCATGCCAAGGAAGTGCTGCAGCAGCGCTTCAAGAAGGAAGCGGAGCGAAAGAAGGCAGAACGCGACGCGGCCCAGGCCGAGGAAGCGGACCGCCTGCGCCAGGAAAAGCTCAAGCAGCTCGCCTCCAAGTTCTCGCGCAACGGTTAACCGGTGCTGATGACGCCAGACCCGGACGAACTGCTCCCGCCGTACGACGGCATCAAGATGCACAACGTGCGCATGGTCAGGTCCGACAGCGACGCGGCCGAAGCGCTGGCCGCCCTGCTGGCCTCCGACGCGATCGGTTTCGATACCGAATCGAAGCCCACGTTCGCCAAGGGCGAGGTCTCGACCGGTCCGCACCTGGTGCAGCTGGCCACCGACGACGCTGCCTACCTGTTCCAGATTGGGGCCTCGCCGTCGGTCGACGTGCTGCGCGCCGTGCTCGAATCGCCCACCATCCTGAAAGTCGGCTTCGGCCTGTCCGACGACGTGCGCCGCCTGCGCAGCAAGCTCGGGATCGAATTGAACAACGTGCTCGACCTGTCTACCGCGCTGCGCCGCGGCGAACGCAACACGCTCGGCGCCAAGACCGCGGTGGCGCGATTCTTCGGGCAGCGCCTGCAGAAGTCGAAGAAAATCACCACCACCAACTGGGCGCTGCCGCGCCTGAGCGAGAAGCAGATCCTGTACGCGGCCGACGACGCCCACGTCGCCCTGCGCGTCTACCGGCGCTGGCGCCAGGACAGCTAGGATGCGCACCGCGGCCCTCCTCCTCGTGATGGCCTGTGCCGCAGCGCCGGCCGCCGCCGAGCGCCCTGCCACCCTCCCCGACACGATGGAGCAGCGGGTGCTGGCCTGCGCCAGCTGCCACGCGCGCCCGGACCGCAATGACGCCTTCTTCCCGCGCATCTCGGGCAAGCCGGGCGGCTACCTGTATAACCAGCTGGTCAACTTCAAGACCGGCGCGCGCCAGTTCCCGATGATGACCTACATGGTTACCCACCTGCCCGACGCCTACCTGCGCGAGATCGCCGGCCACTTCGCCAGCCAGCACCTGCCGCCGCTGCCGCAGGTGCAGCCCGCGCTGGCCCCGGCCGTGCTGGAACGCGGGCGCGTGCTGGCCATGCAGGGCGACCGCGGGATAGGCGTCCCTGCCTGCATCGCCTGCCACGGCAAGGCGCTGGCCGGCGTGGCGCCATCCATCCCCGGCCTGGTCGGCCTGCCGCGCGACTACGTCAACGCGCAATTCGGGGCCTGGAAGAACAAGGTACGGCGCGCGCATGCGCCCGACTGCATGGCCGATATCGCCAACCGCCTGAGCCTCGACGACGTGTCGGCCGTCTCGGGCTGGCTCGCGAGCCAGCCGGTGTCGCCGTCAGCCCGTCCTGAGGAATCCATCGCGCGCCCGCTGCCGATTGCCTGCGGAAGCGCGCCATGAACAAGCTTGCCGCCGGTGCCGCCATCATCGCCGCTGCCGCGATCGCGGCGGTCGCCATCGCCTGGCCGCGCGAACAGTTCGTGCCCGCCGCGTCACCCGAGGCATGGGCCGCGACCCCCGCCAACATCGCGCGCGGCGCTTACCTGGCGCGGGCCGGCGACTGCATGGCCTGCCACACGGCGCGCGGCGGTGCTCAATACGCAGGCGGACGCGCCATCGAAACGCCGTTCGGGCGCATGGTCGCGCCGAACATCACGCCAGACGGCGAGACCGGGATTGGCAAATGGAGTGCCGACGACTTCTGGAACGCGCTCCACAACGGCAAGTCGCGCGACGGGCGCCTGCTGTACCCGGCCTTCCCCTACACGAACTACACGCAGGTAACGCGCAACGACTCGGATGCGTTGTACGCCTTCATGCGGTCTGTCCCGGCGCAGAAGCGCGTCAGCGAACCGCACCAACTGCGTTTCCCGTACAACCAGCAGCTTGCCCTCGCGGGCTGGCGTCTGCTGTACTTCAAGCCGGCCGTATTCGAGCCAGTGGCGTCGAAGAGCGCCGAATGGAATCGAGGCGCATATCTGGTTGAAGGACTTGGCCACTGCGCGGCCTGCCACAGCAGCCGCAACACGCTCGGTGCGCCTAGCGGCGGCCTGGCGGGCGGGCTGATTCCGGTGATTGGATGGTACGCGCCGTCGCTCACGTCGGACGCCGAAGCGGGACTGGGACGCTGGGAGGTGCCTGAGATCGTGCAGCTGCTGCAAACCGGCGTGTCGCCGCGCGCAACGACGGTCGGGCCGATGGCGGAAGTGGTGCAGCAAAGTTTGCAGCACCTTTCCGAACCTGACCTGGGCGCGATGGCGGTGTACCTCAAATCGCTGCCGCATACGCCGGTGGACAAGCCGAAAATTGTTCGCGGACCGCAGTTCGAGCAGGTGATCGCGCAGGGCAAGCGGCTATACGAAACGCACTGCATCGATTGCCACGGCGGCGACGGCAAGGGGCTGCCGCCGCACTATCCACCGCTGGGGGGCAACCGAGCGGTCACAATGGAGTCGCCGGTGAATGCGATCCGCAGCGTGATGAATGGCGGCTTTGCGCCGGGGACTGCGGGCAATCCGCGGCCGTACGGCATGCCGCCGTTCAGCCATGTGCTCAACGATGCAGAAGCTGCGTCGCTGGTGACGTACCTGCGCAGCAGTTGGGGCAACCAGGCCGCGCCGGTGTCGAGCGGTGAAGTCAATCGCTACCGTGCCGTTCCGCTCGATTGAACTGAAGCCTTCCGTTGGCATTACTAGACGCGCAGCATAAATTGCGCAAAGGCATCCGGTTCAATTGGGCGGCTGATCAGATAACCCTGAATGACATCGCATCCACAGTCCGTCAGCTCTGCGACCTGGGGCTGGCTCTCCACGCCTTCCGCGACCGTTCTCATGCCCAGCGAGCGGGCGAGACCGACGATGCCGCGGATGACCGCCGATGCCTTCTCTGAACCGCACAGCGCCTGGACAAACGACCTGTCAATCTTCAGCGTGTCGACAGGCAATCGAACCAAGTAGCCGAGACTGGAGTATCCAGAGCCGAAGTCGTCCAGCGATGTGGATATGCCAGCTTGCTTCAGCGCGGCAAGAACTGAAGTTGCCTTTTCGATATCCACAACCAGGGAATCCTCCGTGACTTCAATGTCGAGCATTGCAGGGGCGACGTCGTGCGCGCTCGCGATACGGAGAATTTTATCGACAAGTCCCACACCGAGAAGTTGTCGAGCCGACAAATTGAGGCTGATCGGCGGGATGGGCACCCCCAGGCGGCGCCACGCACTAATTTGCTGGCAAACGGCATTGACAAGCCAGTCGACAAGAGCTTCTTCGTAAGGCGATTCAAGTAACACATCCAGGAATGCGTAGGGCGTGAGCAAGCCTCGTTCAGGATGACGCCAGCGAAGCAGCGCCTCGGCACCGACCGGCGCAGCGTCAGCGAGCGCTATCTGGGGCTGAAAATGAAGCTCGAACTGGTTCGCGGCAAACGCTTCACGAAGATCCATACGCAAAGCCAGGCGGTCACGCATGCCCCGGTCGAGTGCTTCATCGTACATGCGCACCTGGAACCCGCCAGATGACTTCGCTGCGTACATGGCCGTGTCAGCTTGGCTCAGCAGCGTCTCGGCTGATTCGGGGGCTTCGCTCAGTAGCGCGATGCCGATGCTGGCGGACAGGGAGATTGGTTTTCCACATGCTTCGAATGGCGTTGCGAACTCCCCGAGCACGGCGTGCGCGCACGCCTCTGCTGCGCTTTCGGTCGTATTGCGTAACAAGAGAACAAACTTATCGCCCCCGACGCGCGCGGCGAAAATAGCAGGGTCGAGAATTGCGAGCAGCCTTTTCGCAAAGTCGCCCAGCACCCTGTCGCCGACCGCATGGCCGCAGGCGTCGTTGACTTCCTTAAAATGGTCCAGGTCGATAAACAGCACCGCCAGAGAAGCGCCCCGCTTACCGTCTGGGGAAGCAGCCTCAGCGACCGCGCGTGACAGCACTTCCATGCACTTGCGCCGGTTGGGCAATCCGGTCAGGTAGTCGTGACTGGCTTCAAATTCCAGCTGCGCCGCGTGCTCTTGTTCGCGTGTAACGTCGCGCAGGAGGACTGTGATGCCATCGTCGTGGGCAAACGAGCGCGCCTCAAACCAGGTGCCGAGCGGTGCGTAATAGTCAGTGTGCCGGCCGGGCCGTCCGGTTGCCGCCGTCTGCCGATAAACCCGGGCGTAGTCTGAGTCTCCCAGTTCCGGAAAACACTGCCATATGTCGCGCCCAAGCAGGTCTTCCCGCTTCTGCTGCAGGTATCGTTCAGCTGTATGGTTGAGATAGGTGAAGCGCCAGGAGCTATCCATGGACATGAATCCGTCGCTCAGGCTATCCAGCATGTCGCCAAGGTGAGCCGGAGCAGGCCGTCCGGCGCCGGCATCCTTCGGGCGCTCGGGGCGAGAGTCATTTTGGCGGTCCATCTTTTTACCCTCCGGTCGCGTCGGCCCTAAAGGCACCGCTTGTGCGCAAACGGTGGACTCGCCCCATTCTAGCCTCTTTAATGTCGGATACGAACGCCCAATGTTTTTGACCGGAATGCGGCGCCCGATGCAAGTCGCTCATCTATTGCGTGTTGCGCCCGTCACGTCGGACGACCGGATACGACTGTCAGCTTCCCCACCAGAACATACTACTCAGGCCGCGTTCAGCATCGCCGCGTAGCAGGCATCGGCAAATCCGATGCGGTCGGTGGTGGCATTGCGCGCGTCTTCCATGCTGATCTTCTTCTCGCGCAGCAGGTACACCAGCGCCGAATTCATCGAATGGCAGCCCGCGTTGAACTTGCCGGTGCCGCCATCCATCAGCGTGCGCACATCTGCAAAGCGCGCCGACTCCACCATGCGCACCACTTCCGGGTTCGACGTCAGGCACTCGGTGGCCAGGTGGTAGCGGTCGCCGTCGATTGACGGCAGCAGCGCCTGGCACAGAACGCCGCGCAGCGCATTGGCCAGCGCCTGCGACTGCGCTTCCGAATTGCCCAGCAAGCGGTTCATCTTCTGCAGTCCCAGTTCGGTCGAGCGCGCGTGCAGCGAGGCCAATACCAGCGGCCCCGATTCGGCCAGCGCCAGCGCTTCCTGCGCCGTTTCGGCATCGCGGATTTCGCCGATCACGATCACGTCGGGACGCTCGCGCAATGCGTCCAACGCACCGAGGTAGTAGCTGTCGACGTCGCCGTCCTGCCCCACTTCGCGCTGCGTGATGATGCACTTGCGCTGGGGGATCAGGGTCTCGACCGGGTCTTCGATGGTGATGATGTGGCCCGAGCGCGTCTTGTTGATTTCATCGACCATCGAGGCGATCGTGGTCGACTTGCCCTGGCAGGTGTCGCCGATGATCAGCACCAGGCCCGAGGTCAGGTGCGCGAAGTCCTGCTCCGCGCTGCGCAAGCCCAGGCTGGCCAGCGCCAGCGGCTCTTTCGGGAAGCGCCGGATCACGCAGCCGAGCCGCTTGCCCCCCTGGAAGGTGAAGCAGTTGGCGCGGATGCGCGCGGTGTGCAGGTCGATCGAGCGGTCGAAGGCGCGGGCCTTGATGCGCTCGGCCCAGTCGGGCTCGATCACTTCGAAGAATTCTTCCAGCTCTTCCTTGGTGATCGGCGAATCGGTCACCGCCACCAGGCCCTTCGGCTGGCGCAGCAGCAGCGGGCTGTTCTGGTGAATGATGATGTCGGAGAACACCAGGCGCGAATTGAGCAGGTGCAGGATCTGTTCGACCAGGGTGCCGAACACAGGATGGTCTTCATTTTCCACATACGACAAGGTTCGGATTTGCGACGACTCGTGGTTTTCCATGTGGGATCTCGGATGGCGTGGGAACGGAAGTGACGGTAATTATAAGACTATTACCGCCAAGAAATTGCAACGCCGAAAGATAAATTTGTGGGCCACAAGCGCGCAGCCCGCGGAATCTGCTTGGCAAACACGGCCGGAAGGCGCAGCATCGCCTTGTACGTACAGGAGAATATCGTGAAAACATCCCTGCTTCTGGCCCTCGCGCTCGGCGCGCCGCTATCGGTTCCGGCGCACGCCGCGGGCCCGTCCGATGTCCCCTTCGAACAACGGTGCGAGCGCGAGATGCGGCCACAGTTTGAAGTCAGGCTGCGCGAGACCGGCTACCGGGTCGATAACACGGTGTCGAGCCGGGTGTTGAATAACCGCAGCGCGCACAACTACGCCGGGGAGCTGATGCTGGGGATGACCGCGCTGGAGGCGCGCACCGAGGTGCTGTTCGACGGCCCTGCCCTGGCCGACCACGCCAGCGGGCGCGAGTGTGTCGCGCCGCGCATCAGCGTCGACCTGGTTTTCCCGCGCATGTCGGTGTTCGTCGCCCGCGAGTTCTCGCCCGCTTCGTGCAGCTACCGGACGATCCTGGAGCACGAATTGCGCCACGTCCGGCTCTACCGCGAACAGTTCCCTTTGCTCGAAGCGCGCGTACGCCAGGGCCTGGCGGCGCGCTTTGGCGACCGCCCGCTGTACGCGGCGCGTGGCGCCGGCCTGGCGGCACTGGAGTCGGAAGTCGACAACTGGCTGCGCCCGTTCGTCCGGCGCGAAATCGCCGCCATGGAAGTGGCCCAGGTGGCCATGGACACGCCCGAGGAATCGTTCAGGCTGTCGCTGTCCTGCCATGGCGAACTGGCCAGCAACCTGGGCGGGCGTTACTAGGCTGGCACAGCCGCGCTAGCGGAACCGGTTCTTGTGACCGGTCTTCAGGTCGAGCGAGAACTGCACCCCGCCCTCATTGACGATGACTTCATCGGGCGGCTCCTCGCCGGCCAGCGCGCCGCTGGTTGGCGGCAGTCCCTCGCCCTTGCGCACCAGGTGATCGGCGCGTTCCCACACGTTGGGGCAGCCGGTTTCGGCGAGCAGGGCCTGCACGATCGGCACCTTCCAGGCGTCGACGCCGCCGGCCTGGAATTCGCAGATCAGCCAGCCATCCTTGCCGCCGTAGCCGTCCACCAGCAGTCCCGGCAAGCCATCGTCCTCCGCGTTCACGCGCCGCACCACCTGGCCGGGCTTGGCCTTGGCCGCCGCCGGCGCGCTCTTTTCCAGCGCCGCCTTGACCCGGCGCTTGATCAGCGCGTGGTCGATCGGCTGGGCCTCGTCCAGCGTCCAGACGCGGGCGCGGATCTGCGAGCGCGAGTTGTAGGCGGCGCGCGCCAGGAAGGTCCGCGCCGACGACTGCACGATCGCGGTGGCGCCGGGCTTCATCTTTTCGCTGTTGCGCCCTTCGACGCGCTCGATCGCGGATGCGTAAATCCACGGATCGCCGGCCAGGATGCTTTTTTCCTTGCCCTGTTTGATAGTAATGATCAGCATGTTAATTCCAGAAAAGATGATGGGCCGGAACCGCGTCCGGGGCGGCATGATACAACGCGGCGCCCCGCCCGAGGCGGAATATCGCACCAACACGCATCCTGGCAGGCGCTGGCTGCAGCCTGTCGCAAAGCGGTGGCCGGCGCTCGTGCAGGCTCATATCATGCTCGAAAGTTCTATTTTTACACCATGATCAAGGAGACCACATGAAAACCACCACGACCACATTCGGGCTGCGCCACGCCGTGCTCGCCGTTGCCGCCTTCGCGCTGGCCGCGCCCGTTGCGACGGTATCGGCCTCGCCGCTCGACTGGGTCGGCGGCGAGCGCGTGCGCGGCAGCGGCGCCATCAAGAAGCAAATGCGCGCGGTGGCCCACTTCACCGGCCTGTCGCTCAGCGTGCCGGCCCAGCTCGAACTGAGGATCGGCAACAGCGAGGGCGTCACCATCGAAACCGACGACAACCTGCTGCCGCTGATCGAAACCGTCATCGACAATGGCGCGCTGACGATCCGTCCGGTGAAAAAGAACATGCACCTGAATGCGACCAGCATGAAGATCGTCGTGCACGCGCGCGCGATCGACCGCATCGCGCTGGGCGGCAACGGCGCCATCCGCTCGGACGCCCTGCGCGGCGGGCGCATGCATTTCGACCTGGGCGGCTCCGGTTCGATCGACGTCAAGAGCATCGACGGCGACGCGGTCGCGGTCACGGTCGGCGGCAGCGGCAACTTCAAGGCCGGCGGCGGCAGCGCGAACACGGTGTCGGTGTCGATCGGCGGTTCGGGCGACGTCGACGTCGGGCGCCTGGCCGCCAGCCAGGCCAGCGTCAGCGTGGCCGGTTCCGGTACGGCGGTGGTATGGGCGCGCGATGCGCTGAGCGCGACGATCGCGGGGTCCGGCGACGTTAACTATTACGGCGAGCCGAAGGTAAGCCGCTCGGTGGTCGGTTCCGGGGATGTGACGCGCATTGCGGGGACCGCTGCGGCAGCGCGCTAAACGCGGTTTAGTGGTGGCGCGACGGGCCCGCGGCGGGGCCCGCGAAGGTCAGCGGCTTGACCGGCACCTTCAGCGTGATCGTCTCGCGCTTCTTGCCCGCGCCTTCGACGATGATCGTCAGCGGCACCACCTCGCCCGGCTTGAGCTGGCGTTTCAGCCCGATCAGCATGATGTGATAGCCGCCCGAGGCCAGGTTGACGCCCTTGCCGGCCGCCAGGTCGATCGAATCGACCTGCTGCATTTTCATCGTGTGGCCGCGCATGTCCATCTGGTGGAATTCCGACTTGCTGGCCGCCGGAGTGCTGACGCCCACCAGCCGCGCATGCTGCGCCGACTGCAGGTGCATGAACACCCCGGTGCTTTCCTGCTGCGGAACGGTGGCCCGGATCCAGGGCGCCGTGACGCTGACCTGCGCCAGGGCGTGGGTCGACAGGGCCAGCATGGCAGTCACGGCGATCAGGTGTTTTTTCATGGGCTATCTCGTCAGGATCCAGGCGTCAGGAGCAGATTATAACCGCACGCGGGCGCCGCCGGTCAGCGCCCGCCGCGGACGGTCTCGCGCTCCACCAGCACCGTCTCGGCGCCGTCGGTCAGGTAGATCTGGCTGTCCTGGATCGTGCACTGCAGCTGCATGTTGCGGTTGGCGAGCTTTTCCAGCTGCGCGCTGGCTTCGGCCGGGATGTTGATGATGGTGAGGTTGCGCGCCCGTTCCAGCTTGTTGGCGATCTGCTTGTACCAGATATGGCTGGTCGCGCTGTAGCTGTAGACGATCACCTGCTCGGAACGGCCGCACGCCTTCATGATGCGCTTCTCGTCGGGCTGGCCGACCTCGATCCACAGCTGGATCGCGCCGGTCAGGTCTTTCTGCCACAGGTCCGGCTCATCGGTGTCGAACAGGCCCTTGGTGAAGGTCAGCGCTTCATTCGCATGGATCGCGAACGCCAGCAGACGGATCATCATCCGCTCGTCGGTCTCGGACGGATGGCGCGCCAGCGTCAGGCCGTGGTCCTGGTAGTAGTGTCGGTCCATGTCCGCGATCTGGACGTCCGCCTTGTAGATTGTCGCTTTAAGTGCCATTGATGCTTCTTGCCTGAGTAGTTATTTAGAGGACGACAGTCTTGTCGCCGTTTTGCAGCACGCGGTGCTCCACGAACCATTTGACGGCCCGCGCCAGCACCACGCATTCAACGTCGCGCCCGATCGCGGCCAGCGCCTCGGCGCTCATCGCATGGTCGACCCGTTCCACATCCTGCTCGATGATCGGACCTTCGTCCAGGTCGCCGGTGACGAAGTGCGCCGTCGCGCCGATCAGCTTCACGCCGCGCAGGTGCGCCTGGGCGTACGGGCGCGCACCCTTGAAGCTGGGCAGGAACGAGTGGTGGATGTTGATCGCCCTGCCCTTCAATGCCGCGCACAGGCCGGGCGACAAAATCTGCATGTAGCGCGCCAGCACTACCAGGTCGACCTGTTGGGTGTCGATCAGGTCGAGGATGCGCGCTTCCTGCGCCAGCTTCGCCTCCTCGCCCGCGCCGGCCGCCAGCGGCAGGTGGTGGAACGGGATATTGTAGCTCGCCGCCAGCTGGTAGAAATCCATGTGGTTCGACACAATCGCCGGGATCTCGACCGGCAGCAACCCGCTCCTGTAGCGGAACAGCAGGTCGTTCAGGCAGTGGCCGATCTTCGACACCATCAGCAGCACGCGCGGCTTGGCGCGCGCGTCGTGCAGCTGGCCGGTCATCTGCAGCGCCGCGCACAGGGCCGCGAAACCGGCCCGCAACACCGTGTCGCCGACGCCCGCATCCTCGAGCGCGAAGTGGACGCGCATGAAGAACAGCTTCGACTCCGGGTCGCCGAACTGGGCCGAGTCGATGATGTTGCAGCCGTGCTCGGTTAAAAAGCCGGACACGCGGTGCACGATCCCGCGCTGGTCGAGGCAGGACAGGGTCAGGATGTATTCCGGGTGCATGGGGGCCATGATAATAGCGATGAGCGGCGAACCCCGTATTGTCGCACGTGCAGTTGCTCCCGTGCACGCGGCTTGATGCAAACCCCGCAATGCAGCATCCGGCGGAACTTGGCTGCCCGAACAACGTCTATCCGAATGCTCGCCCGAGCACGTTCGCCGCTGCCCCAGCGGCGTCATTCATCGATCCATGCCGAGGTAGCCTATGCAATCCCTTGCCAACAACCCCGCCTTCCGATCCCATGTCGAGACACAGATCAATTTTTTTACCGAACTGGCGCATCGCAGCTTCGATACGGCGCGCAGGCTGAGCGAACTCAACCTGCGGCTCGGCCAGCAACTGATGGAAGACGCCATCGACACGGGCCGCCAGATGCTGGCGTGCACCGATCCGTACCAGATGAGCGCGCTGGCGATGAAGCGCATGGAGCCGCTGGTCCAGCACCTGCGCGCCTACCAGCAGCAGCTGGCGGCGCTGGCGGCCGGGGCCCAGGCCGGGCTGACCCAGGCGGCCGAAGCCCACCTCCCCGAAGCCGGGCGCAGCGCTGCCGCCCTCGCCGATGACGTGGCGCGCCGCTCGCTCGATGCCGGCGCCGCCTTCGCCAGCATGCAGCGCCAGGGCAGCGCGGCGCCCGCCCCGAACGGCCCGAACGGCAGCCCGTACACCCCCAGCTGAGCCCTCATCCAACGATACGGAGTCAAACATGGACAAATCCCACAAAAAGCCAGGCTCGGCGCCGGACGCGCTTGACCTGCTCAAGGCCGACCACGACAAGGTAAAAGGCCTGTTCCGCGAATTCGAAGACCTGCGCGGCAGCGACGACGAAGACGAGCGCAAGGGCGAACTGGTCGACGAAATCTGCTACGAGCTGACGGTGCACACGATGATCGAGGACGAGATCTTCTATCCGGTGCTGCGCTCGGTGATCGACGATGACGACATGATGGACGAAGCCGACGTCGAACACGCCGGCGCGCGCGAGCTGATCAGCCAGCTCGAAGTGATGTACCCGGGCGACGACCATTACGACGCCACCGTGACGGTGCTGGGCGAGGAAATCGCGCACCACATCGACAAGGAAGAATCCGACATGTTCGACGCGGCGCGCCAGGCCGGGCTCGATCTCGACGAGCTGGGCGCGCAGCTGGCCGCGCGCAAGGACGAACTGGACGAAGACCTGTCCTCGCCGGCCACCTCGATCGACGCGATCGAGCCGCGCGAGAGCAGCCGGCGGCCGTCGCGTCCACCCAACTAAGCTGGAACTAAAGACTGGACCCTGCCTCTAACCCACGAGCGCGGCAATTGACGGCGCTCGATGCACGGAGGGCGGTGCGGCAGGCGTTCCGGCCGTCTCCAGTTCCTGCAACTGACAATGCACACAGGGAGATCGACATGGCGACAAGTAAGGAAGGCGGCAAGGGCTCCGGCTCGCAGCAAAAGAGCGGCAGCGGCAGCGGCCAGGGCCCGGCCAAGCGCGGCTTTGCCGCGATGGATGAAAACCAGCAGCGCGAGATCGCCAGCAAGGGCGGACAGGCTGCTCACCAAAAAGGAACGGCGCACGAATTCGATTCGGAAGAAGCACGCCGTGCCGGACAAAAAGGCGGCGAAGTGGTCAGCCGCAACCGTGAACACATGGCCGACATTGGCCGCAAGGGAGGAGAAAGCCGGCAATCGGCCAGCCGTGCAGCGCAGGCCGAGCGCGGCGCCGCTGGCGCGGCAGAACCCAAGGGCAACCGGCAGGGAGGCAAGGACAAACAATAACTCCTGCCATGCGCCTCGCCTGGCGCCATCGAATCGATAACCGCGCTCTTCTGTTGCACCGGACTGGAACACTTCCCGTCCGGTTTTTTTATGTGGGTGCCCCCCGTTCAGGCCTGGATTGGAATTGCCAGCAGGCCATTAAGCCTTGATTAAGATTGGCCGGCTACAATCGCGCTCGACGACAAAGGGAGTCGCGCGCCGCCTCCAATTTTATGCTGAACAGTGATGTGATCCTATGACGGGCGCCAGCCACGGCCTGGCCCTGTCCGAGCTCTTGCGCCAGGTGGCAGACGATGCCACCGGCGAACGTATCGCCGTGGGCGACCTGCTGGACGCCATGGGCGACCGGGCCATCGGCGCCCTGCTGTTCGTGTTTGCCGTGCCAAATACCCTGCCGATGCCACCTGGAATGTCGGCCGTGCTCGGTGCGCCGCTGCTGTTCCTGGCCGCGCAGCTCACGTTCGGCATGCGTCCGTGGCTGCCTGCGATTATCAGCAAACGGTCGATGTCACGGCTCGACTTCCTCGGCATGGTCGGGCGCATCAGTCCCTGGCTGCAGCGTGCCGAGAAACTGCTGCGCCCGCGCTGCAGCATCCTTGCGCTGCCGCCGGTCGAGTATGCCGTCGGACTGGTCTGCCTGCTGCTGGCAATCGTCCTGACCTTGCCAATTCCCATGGGTAATATGTTGCCGGCGCTGTCGATCAGCCTGTTCGCGCTCGGACTGCTGGCGCGCGATGGATGGGCCATCGTGACGGGGCTGCTGGCGGCGCTGGTCTCGGCCGTGGTCGTATCGGGCGTCATCTGGGGCATTGTCAAAGGTATCATCTTCATGCTGTCGCGTATGTTGCTGTAGCATAAGGCCCCGGCGGCGTCACTCATCTACACAAAGGTTTTGCAATGGAATGGTTTATGGACCCAAATATTTGGGTGGGTTTGCTCACGCTGGTGGTGCTCGAGATTGTGCTGGGCATCGACAACCTGATCTTCATTGCGATCCTCGCTGAAAAAGTTCCACCGCACCAGCGTGACAAGGCGCGGCTGATCGGCCTGTCGCTGGCCATGATCATGCGCCTCGGCCTGCTGACCATGATCTCATGGCTGGTCACGCTCACCGAGCCGCTGTTCGCCGTGATGGGAAAAAGCCTGTCGGGACGCGACCTGATCCTGCTGATCGGCGGCATTTTCCTGCTGTTTAAAGCCACCATGGAGCTGCACGAACGGGTCGAAGGCAAGTCGCACGTCCAAACCGGCCCGCGCGTGTACGCCAGCCTGGGCGCCGTGATCGCGCAAATTATCGTGCTCGACGCCGTCTTCTCGCTCGACGCCGTCATCACCGCAGTCGGCATGGTCGAGGAACTGGGCGTGATGATGGCTGCCGTCGTGATTTCGATGGCCGTGATGATCTTCGCTTCCAAGCCGCTGACCCGTTTCGTCAACGCCCACCCTACCGTCGTGGTGCTGTGCCTGAGCTTCCTGCTGATGATCGGCCTGAGCCTGGTTGCCGAAGGACTCGGGTTCAAGATCCCGAAAGGCTACCTGTACGCAGCGATCGGCTTCTCGATCGTCATCGAGTTCTTCAACCAGCTCGTGCACCGCGGTTTCGCCAAGCAAGAAGCCCACGTTCCATTGCGCGAGCGAACCGCCGATGCTGTGCTGCGCCTGCTGGGAAACAGGTCGCGCGCAGAGATCAGCCGCGAACTCGACGGCGCCGAGGCGCCATCGGAGCAATCGGCCTTTGACAGCGAGGAACGGAACATGGTCAGCGGCGTGCTCAGCCTGTCGCAACGCTCGATCAAATCGATCATGACGATCCGCTCCGACATGACCTGGATCAACCTGGACGGCGACCCGGCCGCCCTGCGCGAACAGATCCTCGAAACGCCCCACAGCTTCTTCCCGGTATGCCGCGGGCAGCTCGATGACATCATCGGCGTGGCGCGCGCCAAGGACCTGATCGGCGATCTATCGCTCCATGGCAAGATCGACCTGGCCCATGTCCGCGAGCCCATCGTCATGCCCGATTCCGCCGGCGTGCTGCAGGTGATGGAAACGCTGAAGCGTTCGCAAGGCCAGCTGGTCCTGATCGCCGACGAATACGGCACCATCCAGGGGCTGGTCACGCCAATCGACATCCTCGAGGCGATCGCCGGGGAATTCCCGGACGAGGATGAGCAGCCGGTGGTGCGTCCGCAAGGGCCGGGCCAGTGGCAGGTCGACGGCAGCGCCGACCTGCATTACCTCCAGCAAGTGCTGCATACCGACGCCCTGCTCGGCGACAACGATGAATTCACGTCGCTGGCCGGCCTGATGCTGGAACGCTTCGCCACCTTGCCCGCCGTGGGCGAATCGATCGATATAGATGACTTCCGCTTCAAGGTGCTGGAACTGGAAGGACGCCGCATCGCCACGGTATTGGTCAACCGCCTTGCGCCGGAGGGCGAACAGCCTGGCGCCGCTGCGCCATGACCGGCGCGTCGGCGGTCGGCTGGTTCGAGGCAGTGTTGCTCGGCCTGATCCAGGGCCTGACCGAATTCCTGCCCATTTCATCCAGCGCCCACTTGCGCATCCTCGGGCCGCTGCTGCCCAGCGGTACCGACCCGGGGGCGGCATTCACGGCGATCACGCAGATCGGCACCGAGCTGGCGGTGCTGGTTTATTTCCGCAACGACATCGCCCGCATCGCCAGGGCATGGCTGGGATCGGTCTTCCGTGGCGCCGCGCTGTGCGGCGACGCCCGGCTCGGGTGGCTGGTGATCCTGGGTTCGCTCCCGATCGCCGTGCTCGGCCTGATTTTCCAGGATGCCATCGAGACCCACCTGCGCAACCTGTACCTGACCGCCGCAATGCTGATCATGTTCGGCATCCTGCTGGGCGTGGCCGACCGCTACAGCGCCCGCCAGCGCCCGCTGGAAATGATGACCTGGCGCGACGGGATCATCTTTGGCTTCGCGCAGGCGATGGCGCTGATCCCCGGCGTGTCGCGTTCGGGCGGCACCATCACCGCCGGTTTATTGATGGGCTACACCCGCGAGGCCGGGGCGCGCTACTCGTTCCTGCTGGCCATCCCCGCCGTGTTCGCGTCCGGCCTGTACCAGCTCTTCAAAAGCTGGGGCATTCCCGGCCCGGTCGGCATGGCACCGACCGCGCTGGCGACGGTCGTCGCCTTCCTGGTCGGCTACGGGGTGATCGTGGTGTTCCTGCGGATCGTCAGCGTGCGCGGCTACTGGCCCTTCGTCATCTACCGCATCGTGCTCGGCCTGGTTGTCATCGCGCTGCTCCAGCTCGGCATTATCGCCGCCTGAGCCAGGTGCATGGCGCGGCGATGTGATACATTGCGCGCCATGCAACCGATGAAATATCTCAGCGCGTATTCCGACCAGACGCGGGCCCAGGTCAGCCTGCTGATCGAGCAGAACAAGCTGGCCGGCGTGCTGCGCCAGCGCTACCCGGCCGCGCACGCGATCCGCACCGACCGCGCGCTGTACGGCTACATCCAGGACCTGAAAACCGAGTTCCTGCGCAATGCCGAGCCGATCAACAAGGTCGCCTTCGACAGCAAGATCCACGTGATCCAGCACGCCCTCGGCCTGCACACGTCGATTTCCCGGGTCCAGGGCAGCAAGCTCAAAGCCAAGCACGAGATCCGCGTTGCCGCCATGTTCAAGGACGTGCCGCTCGAATTCCTGCGCATGATCGCCGTGCACGAGCTGGCGCACGTGAAGGAAAAGCAGCACGACAAGGCGTTCTACAAGCTGTGCACGTACATGGAGCCCAACTACCACCAGTACGAGTTCGACCTGCGCCTCTACCTCACCGAACTCGACCTGTCCGGCCAGCGCATCTGGTAGGGGCTGCACCCGTCCGCGGATGTTGCAATTTCGCACACAATATTGCCTGATCGATATTATTTAATATGAATAATCTCGACAATTGCCGTGGGTCACTATAAAGTCGTGACTGTCCGCGCTCACCCTGTGTGAAGGCGCCCTGCGACGCCCCCGCCGGCTCGACATTCCCGCCGATCACTCCATGAATGCGACGCTTGCCGCGGCCCGAGGCATGCCAATGAAGAGAACACCAGCAATGCAGCAACCCGCCTTTTCGCCCACCCTTCACCTGCGCCTGTCGGCCGCGGTTTGCGCCGCCCTGGCGTGCAGCGGCGCGCAAGCCCAGGGAGACGGCGGCCTGGACTGGAGGTTCGGCGGCTTCGGCAGCATTGCGGCTACCCATGCCAGCACCAGGACGGCCGATTTCACGTCCAGCATCATGAAGTTTTCCGGCGCCGGCGGATCGCGGCGCTGGAGCCCGCACGTCGATAGCCGACTGGGCGCGCAGCTCGACCTGGAGCATGGCCCGCGGTGGTCGGCCGTGGTCCAGGCCATCAGCGAGCAGCGCAGCGACGGCAGCTACAAACCGGTCGTCGAGTGGGCCAACATCAAATACCAGTTCACGCCCGACCTGTCGCTGCGCCTCGGGCGTATCGCGCTGCCGATGTTCCTGGCCGCCGATTACCGCAAGATCGGCTACGCCTACCCATGGATCCGCACGCCGGTCGAAGTGTACGACGCCATCCCGCTGTCCAACAGCGACGGCGTCGACGCCAGCTACCGCTGGAACCATGGCGCGCTCAAGAACGTCACCCAGGTCTTCGTCGGCAACACCGGCAAGCCGCTGTGGGATGGCGCCAGGATCAAGGCGCATGGCATCAACGGGCTGACCCACACCACCGCCTGGGGCGACGCCAGCGTGCGCGTCAGCCTGCTCAAGGCAAAGGTCGACATCGACCTCGCGCGCCACCTGTTCGACGCCTACCGCCAGTTCGGCGCGCCCGGCGCCGCCCTCGGCCAGCGCTTCGACGTCGTCCACCGCCGCGTAAGCGCGGTGAGCGCAGGCGTGAACTACGATCCCGGCCAGTGGTTCGCCATGGGTGAACTGGGACGGATAAAAACGGGGGCGTCCTACCTTGGCGACACCTGGACCGGTTACGCCAGCGCCGGCTACCGTTTCGATGCGATCACGGCCTATCTGGTTTATGCCGGAGTGGACCCGGACAGCGCGACATCCGACCCGGGTCTCGCGCTGGACGGCATGGCGCCGGCGCAGGCACAAGCGGGCGCCTTCCTGAACGGCCAGCTCAACGAGCTGCTCGCCACCGCCGCGGTGCAGGCGACCGCCAGCGCCGGCGTGCGCTGGGATGTCCGGCCGGGCCTGTCGCTGACCCTGCAGTACGACCGCGTTCGCCCCCGGGCCGGTTCGCGCGGCACCCTGATCAACCTGAAGCCCGGTTTCGAGTCCGGCCGCCCGGTGCATGTCGCCAGCGCGTCGCTCGATTTCGTGTTCTGAGGCCGGATGATGCGCCATCCGAGCTTCCGTCCCCTCCTCGCCCTCGCCTTCGCGCTGCTGGCGCTGCCGGCGATCGCCGTCGACATGGTCGTCATCGTGTCGGCCAGGAGCCCGGTGGCGTCGCTGCGCCAGGACCAGGTCGCCGACATCTTCCTCGGCCGCGCCGGCCACTTTCCCGATGGCGGCGAAGCTGTCGCCATCGACCAGGGCCTCGGCTCGCCGCTGCGCAACGCGTTTTATATGCGGGTCGCGGCGACATCGCCGACCGCGCTGAAGGTTTACTGGAGCAAGATGATCTTCACCGGGCGCGGCAAGCCGCCGCGCGAGCTTCCCGACAGCGCAGCGGTGCGCCAGCAGGTGGCCGGCAATCCGGCCCTGATCGGCTATATCGACCGGGCCTCGTTCGACGCCTCCGTCCGGCCCGTGCTGGTGATCAGGTAACCGCCCGATGCAAAGCCAGGCCGACCGACTCAGGACCCTCGCCGACATGGGCAACATGGCGCCGGCGTCCGCCGCCAAAGCGGGGCTGCGCCGCTGGCTCGGCCTCGGGCTGGAAACCCACATCTCGCTGCCGGTATTTGCCGCCATGCTGCTGGTGGCGATCTGGGTGCTCACGCTGCGCACCATTTCGAACGAGCGCGCCGCCGCGCAGCTGGCCGCGCGCGCATCGAGCCACGAGATGACCGACACCTACGAAGCGCAGGTGGCGCGCAACCTGGGCAGCATCGACCAGACCCTGAAGGTGCTCAAGTACGCGGTTGAACTGAACGGCGCGGCCGGCGCCCTGCCCGCGCTGAACCGGCAAGGCCTGCTGCCCTCCGGCCTGGTGTTCGCGGTGCTGGTGGTCGACCGCCATGGCCGCATCGCGGCCAGCAATCCGGACCTGGGCCCCGCCGACGTCTCGAACCAGGCGTTCTACCGGTTCCACCAGCACAGCAGCGCCGACACGCCCTACGTGAGCAATACCGTCACCGACCACGCGATGCCTGACTGGCACGTCCACTTCTCGCGGCGCCTGAACGATGCCGCCGGCAGGTTTGCCGGCGCGGTCGTGGTGGCAGTCGACCCGGCCTACTTCACCAGCGGCTACGAGCGCTCGCGCATGGGCGAACGCGGGGCGCTCGGCCTGTTCGGCGCCGACGGCGTGTTCCGCGCGCTGCGCGTGGGCGACAACGTCACCTGGGGCGCCGGCGCGCCATCATTGAGCGACGACTCGGGCCAGCTTGTGACCAGCGCCTGGGACGGCGTGCCGCGCTACACCAGCGTGCGCCGCCTGCACGGTTTTTCACTGAACGTGATCGTCGGCCTGGCCGAAGCGGAGCAGATGGCGCGCTTCGAGCAGCAGCGCCGCAACTACCTGTGGCTGGCGGCCAGCGGCAGCGCCGCGCTGGTGCTGCTGGTGGCGCTGATCGGCTTCTGGTCCTGGCAGCTGGCCAAGACCCGGCGCCGGATCCGCCGCGCGCAGGAGACCTACGCGGCGGCATCGGAAGCCAGCGTCGACGCCTTCTTCGTCATGCGCAGCGTGTGCGACGAGCGCGGCGCGATCGTCGACTTCGTGCTCGAAGCGACCAACTCGCGCGCCGAAAAAATGAGCGGGATGAGCAAGCAGCAGCTGCACGGCCAGAAGCTGTGCGTGGTGATGCCGTCCTACCGCGAGAACGGCATCTTCGACGACCTGGTCAAGGTCGCGATCCTGGGCGGCGTGCACGAAGCCGAGTGGCAGAGCAGCCATCCGGCCATCGCCGATCGCTGGATGCACCGCCAGGTGGTGCCGGTCGAAGGCGGCGTGGTGGCGATCGTGCGCGACATCACCGAACGCAAGCTGGCCGAGGAGCGCATCCGCCACATGGCCCACCACGACGAACTGACCGGCCTTCCCAACCGCAGCCTGATCCGCGACCGCCTCGATCAGGCGATCCACCAGGCGCGCCGCAGTGGCCGTTGCGTGGCCGTGGTCTTCATCGACCTCGATGGCTTCAAGCTGGTCAACGACGGCCTTGGCCACAACGCCGGCGATGACCTGCTGAAGGTGGTGGGCGAACGCATGGCCGGCTGCATGCGGCGCGAGGACATGCTGGGCCGCTTCGGCGGCGACGAATTCGTGATCATCCTGGCCGACCAGCCCGACGACGCCACGGCGGTCGCGCCGGTGCTGGAGAAGCTGCGCCAGGCGGTCAACGAGCCGGTCCTGCTCGAAGGCCAGGAAGTCCAGGTCAGCTGCAGCATGGGCGTGGTGATGTACCCGCGCGACGGCGACGACCCGAACACCCTGATGATGAACGCCGATGCGGCGATGTACCGCGCCAAGGACCTTGGCAAGAACAGTTTCCAGTTCTATGCGCGCGAAATGAACGCCAGCGTCGAACAAAAACTGGTCCTGCTCGAAGGCCTGCGCAATGCGCTCGAATGCGGCCAGTTCCACCTGCTGTACCAGCCCAAGGTCGACCTGCGCAGCGGCCGCATGTTCGGCGTCGAAGCCCTGATCCGCTGGCAGCACCCGGACCACGGCATGGTGGCGCCGGGGCGCTTCATCGCGCTGGCCGAGGAAAGCGGCTTGATCATCCCGATCGGTGACTGGGTGCTGCAAACCGCCTGCCGCCAGGCCGTGGCCTGGCGCGAAGCGGGACTGCCGCCGCTGACGATGTCTGTTAATGTATCGCCTCGCCAGTTCGAGGAAAAACGCCTGGTCGAGCGCGTGGCGCAGGCGCTGAGCGACAGCGGGCTGGCCGCCGCGGCGCTGGAAATCGAAGTGACCGAAGGCCTGATCATGCGCGACCTGGCGCAATCGGTAGGGAAAATGGGTGAACTGAAAGACATGGGCGTGGCGCTATCGATCGACGACTTCGGCACCGGCTACTCCAGCCTGTCGGCGCTGAAGTCATTCCCGATCAGCACACTGAAGATCGACAAGTCGTTCGTCAGCGACCTGGCCGACAATGCCGGCGACCAGGCCATCGCGCTGGCGGTGATCTCGCTCGGCCACCGCCTCAACCTGCGCGTGCTGGCCGAAGGCGTGGAGACCGAGCAGCAGCGCCGCTTCCTGCTTGAGAACGACTGCGACGAGATGCAGGGCTACCTGTTCAGCCGTCCGCTGGCGCCCGAAGGCATCGCCGAACTGCTGCGCCGCGAACCGGCGGGAGCCGCCTGATGGCGCCATTCAAAAAAACGATGAAGCGGATCCTGCTCGGGTCCGACCCGCGCCTGGCGCGCATGCTCGGCTACTGGGCTGCGGTGGCCGCGTTATATATCGCCTGCGCCCTGCTGCTGATGGTACAGGTGAGCATCGGGACTGCGGACCGCGGCGGCGCCACATGGCTGCTCGCCATCGGCCTTACCGGCATCGCGGTGTCCGGCGTGGTGGTACGCGCCAGCTCCGTGCTGCGCCTGCGCCCTTCCCAGCTGGCGATCCCGCAGTCGGTGTTTGCCATCGCCTGCAATATCGCCGCATACGCGGTGACCGGCCCGCTGCGCGGCGGCTGGCTGATGTTCCTGCTGGTGGTGATGGTGTTTTGCGCTTTCTCGCTGCGCCCGAAGCACGCGATGATGCTGTGCGCCGCCGCGCTGGCGATGCTGGGGTGGACGATGGCGGGCCTGGTCGCCGACGCCCCCGCGCTCTACCCCGTCCACGTCGAGGCGATGCACTTCGCCTTCGCCGCCTGCGCGCTGATTTCTGTCACCCTGCTGACCGGCGAGATGAGCAAGCTGCGGACCCGCATGAAGCGCCAGAAGGAAGACCTCGAAAGCGCGATGGCGACCATCCGCAAGCTGGCCACGCTGGACGAACTGACCTCGCTGGCGAACCGGCGCCACATGAACGAAGTGCTGGTGGAGGAAGAGCGGCGCCAGGACGCGGCCGGCAAGCCCACCTGCGTCGCGCTGATCGACCTGGATCACTTCAAGAGCGTCAACGACCGCTTCGGCCACGCGGCCGGCGACACGGTGCTGCGCGCGTTCTCCAATTCGGCCAGGTCCGAACTGCGCTCGCACGACGTGCTGGCGCGCTGGGGCGGCGAGGAGTTCCTGCTGCTGCTGCCGGAGGCGTCGCTCGAGCAGGCCACGATGGTGGTGCGCCGCATGGCCGAGCGGGTCGGCGCGGTGCCGCTGGCGGCCATCGACCGCGACCTGCGCATCACCTTCTCGGCCGGCGTGACGCAAAGGCGGCACGGCGAACCGTTCGCCGAAACGATCACGCGCGCCGACCAGGCGCTCTACGACGCCAAGGCGAAGGGCCGCAACCGGATCGCCGAAGCCTGAGGCTCAGCCGCCCCGCAGGCGGGCGATCAGCGCGTCCGGCTGGTCTTCGACCAGCAGCAGCGATTTGTGCTGGGGCTTGACGAAACCATGCTCGCACTGGTGCGCGATGAAGCTCACCAGGCCGTCGTAGAAGCCGTCGACGTTGAGCGCGCCGACCGGCTTGGCGTGGATGCCCAGCTGCGACCAGGTCAGCATCTCGAACAGCTCTTCCAGCGTGCCCATTCCGCCCGGCAGCGCGATGAAGCCATCCGACAGTTCCGACATCATCGCTTTGCGTTCGTGCATATCCTTGACGACGAACAGGCGCGTCAGGCCGGCGTGCGCCAGTTCGCGCTCGACCAGCTGGCGCGGGATCACGCCGGAGACTTCGCCGCCAAGGCTCAGCACCTCGTCGGCGATGACGCCCATCAGGCCGACGTTGCCGCCGCCGTAGACCAGCGCGATGTTATGGTCGACCAGCGCGCGCGCCATGGCGCGGGCAGATTCGTCGAAGATGGGGGAGGCGCCATGCGAGGCGCCGCAATAGACTGCAATCGACTTCATTGTTTACCTGCTTTTACTTGAGTTTTTTCAGATAGTCTTCGGACAGCTTGTTGAACAGCACCCGGGTCTCGCCGCGCAGGTAGGGGGCGAGCTGGGACAGCACCTGGTAGCAGCCGCGCGCCAGCGCATCGGCCATGGCCTGCTGCTCCGTGTACTTGCGCGGGTTGCGCACGTACTCGTACGACAGCCAGTAGGTCGCCACCACCACCATGTTGGTGGCCATCGCGCTGATCTCGGCGTCCGACGCTTCCAGCGACTGCTCGCTGCGCAGGTCTTCGCACAACTGGGTCGCCACCTTGATCTTGTGCGCAAGGATCAGCTTGAAGTGCAGCTCGAGCTTGCGGTTGCGCGACAACAGGTCGTTCAGGTCGCGGTAGAAGAAGCGGTAGCGCCAGATCAGTTCGAACATCAGGTGCAGATACAGCCAGACGTCGTCGATGTTGGAGCGGCGCCCGTTGGGCACGGTCAGGATCCGTTCGATTTCTGCTTCGAACTGGACGAAGATCGAATTGACGATGTCGTCCTTGTTGCGGAAATGGTAGTACAGGTTCCCCGGCGAGATGTTCATCTCCTCGGCGATCACGGTGGTCGTGATGTTCGGTTCGCCGAACTCGTTGAACAGCCCCAGGGACAATTCAAGGATGCGTTCGCGGGTACGGCGTGGAGCTTTCTGGAGCATGGCGAGGGGACGAGTTTTTCTACGCAAAGGATACCACCGAATGGCGCGCGGCCATAATCGGCGGCCCTTGCTCCATCGCTACTCGATCGTGAGCGGCAGGTCGCGCCCGGCCGCGGCCTCGTTGCCGGCATAATCGGCGGCCGTGATGCGGATCGTGTAGTCGCCCGGGGCCAGCCCGGCCGGATTCCAGCTGCCCTGGCGCGCCACGCCATCGCGCACCGTGTTCGTCACCAGGTACAGGAAGCGCGTCGCCTTGCTGCCGTAGACGGTGATGCCGCTGCCCTCCGCGTAGGCCAGCTTGACGCTCTCGTCATCCGGCGGCAGGCGGTTGAATTCGATGTTCATGCGCGGCTGCTCGAACCCGGGCAGCGGCACACCGTCGGCGCCGAGCAGCTGCCAGCCGGCCTTGTACAGTCCCAGCCTGCGCCGCGCGGCATTGCCATCGCCCTGGTCGAACGCGTCGACGACGATCGACAGCGGTCCGGCGCCGGCCGGCACGGCCAGCCGCTTGCCGCGCTTGCCCGCGAGCGGCTGGCCGTCGCGGCCGGCCAGCGCGATGCTGTTGATGCGCGGAGCGACACGGTCGGACAGGCCCGGGAACGGCAGCGCCAGCGCATTGCGTTCGACGCCGCCGGGACGGTGCACCAGGTGCACGTGGTACATGCGGTTCACGCTCCCCAGCGCATCGCCGACGGCGAAACGCTCGCCGCGCCGGACGCGTACGCGCGCCACCTTGCCGGCGTCGTCGCGCAGCAGCGCGAAGCGCGCCGGGTCGAGCGGCTGGTCGTGGGCGTTGCGCCCGACCCGCATGTGAATGTAGCTGAAGTCGCCCACGGCAACGCCCTCCCCCAGTCCGCCGTAGCCCCAGTTGGGCAACGGGCTGCTGACCTTTTCGGCGGCTACCGCCAGCACTGTCTCGCCCATCGCGGCCTGCACGTCCAGGCCATTGTGGAAATGGTGGCGGCTCTCACCTTCGTAGCTGCCGCGCACCTCGCCGACGATGCCGACCACTTCGTGCCAGCCCTGCTGCGGGCGCACCGGCCACGGGAAAGGCGCCGGCGGCGCGGCGTGCGCAGTTGCCTGGTCGTCGAGCTGCGGCGCGGCCGCGCCCTCGCGCCGCGCCACCTTGCGCACGGCGCGTTTGAGCGAATCGGCCACGTACAGCGAACCGTCGCGGCCAAGCGCGATGCCGGCCGGCCGGGCGAAACGCGCCGCGCGTTCGTCGCCCGGATGGAAGTCGATGCCGATGCCGGTCAGGCCGCGCAGTTCGCCGCCGGGCGCCAGCTGCAGGATGCGTCCGCGCGCCATGTCGCCCACGTACAGGAAGCCGTCGTGGGTCAGCGCCAGGCTGACCGGGCGCCGCAGCAGCGCGTCCTTTGCGTCCAGCGGCGCGCGCGCCAGCGTCGATACCTGGCCGTCGCGCGCCACCTTGCGGATGGCGCCGTTCTGGGTGTCGGCGACCAGCACATTGCCCGCCCTGTCGACCACCAGCGCGGCCGGCGTATCGAAGCGCGCCGCCAGCGCCGCGCCATCGAGGTCGCCGGGGATGCCGTCGCCGGCGATGGTCGTCACCGTGCCGTCCTTCGCGATGCGGCGGATGCGGTCATTGTAGGTATCGGCCACGTACACGTTGCCGGCCAGGTCGAGCGCCACGCCGACCGGACCGTTGAAGCGCGCGGCGGCGCCCTTGCCGTCCTGGTAGCCCGGTTCGCCGTTGCCGGCCAGGGTGGTCACGACGCCCGCCGAGGTGACCTTGCGGATCGCATGATTGCCGGTGTCGGCCACGAACAGGTTGCCGTCGGCGTCGATCGCGATCGCCGACGGCGTATGGAAGGCAGCGGCGGCGCCGGCGCCGTCGGCAAGGCCTTCATGCCCGCCCGCCACGGTGACGACGCTGCCGTCGGGCGCGACCTTGCGGATCAGGTTATTGTCGCCGGCGTCGGCGACATACAGGTTGCCGGCGCGGTCGATGGCCAGCCCGAACGGGTCGGCAAAGCCGGCCGCGCCGCCGCCGGAGACGGTGGTGACATACACCGGCCAGCCTAGCCCGGTGCCCGGCTGGGCGATGCTTCCCAGTTTGGCGGTGATGCGCGATGCCGGGCCCTGCGGCAAGAGGAGGACGGCGCCTGCGGCGGCGGTCACCGCTGCGGCGACGAGAATGCGGGTGCGGTACTTGCTGGTCAAACCAAGATCCTTTGCGGGCGGGCCCGGTGTGGCAAACGCGTAGCGTACCGTACCGGGGCCGTGCAGGCAAACCGAAAGCTAGCGGAGCGCGGGGCCGGCCCCGCCGTGCAGGTGCGCCTGGGCGCGGAAGGCTTCGCGGATATTCTCGCGCAGCTCGGCGCCTTCCCACGGCTTGGTATAGAAGCGGTCGATGGCGCCATGGTTAATCGCGGCCATGATCGGGGTCAGGTCGGCATACGCCGACAGCATGATGCGGAAGGTGTGCGGGCACAGGTGCTTGACCCGTTCCATGAATTCGGTCCCGCTCATCACCGGCATGCACTGGTCGCACAGGATCACCTGCACGTTGTGGCGGGCCAGGATCTCGAAGCCTTCGGCCGCGGTCTGGGCGGTCAGGATGCGGTAGCCGTCCTGCGCCAGGAAGTCCGACAGCACGTCGAGCATGAAGGCGTCGTCGTCGACGATGAGCAGGGTCTGGCGGTGTTCGGCGGTTTCGTCGGCCGGCGCGCTCAGTCCCTTCCCTTCGAGGAGCATGCGTTCGAATTCGGCGGCCGGCACCGGGCGGCTGAAATAATAGCCCTGCATCTCGTCGCAGCCATGGCGCCGCAGGTAGGACAGCTGGGCCTCGGTTTCGACGCCCTCGGCCACCACGTCGAGCTTCATGCTGTGGGCCATGTTGATGATCGCAAGGACGATCGCCGCGTCGTCCGGATTCGAGGTCACTTCGCGCACGAAGGCGATATCGATCTTGAGCTTGTCGATCGGGAAGCGCTTCAGGTAGGCCAGGCTCGAATAGCCGGTGCCGAAATCGTCGATCGAGATCTCGATGCCGAGCGCCTTCAGGTTGCGCAGCACCGCGATGGTGTCCTCCGCGTTCGACATCAGCGAGCTTTCGGTCAGCTCCAATTCGAGCAGCTCGGGCGAGATGCCGTGCTCCCTGATCGCGTTGAGCACTTCGGCTTCGAGGCCGCCGGCAAAGAACTGGATGCCCGAGACATTCACCGACAGCCGTACCGGCCCCACTTTCGATGCACCCCAGGCGCCGATCTGGCGGCACGCTTCGTTCAGCACCCAGTTGCCGACCCGTACGATCAGGCCGGTCTCTTCGAGGATCGGCACGAACAGCGCGGGCGACACCATGCCGTGGCCCGGGCGGTTCCAGCGGATCAGCGCCTCGGCCCCGCTGATGCGGCGCGAGGCGATGTGCACCTTGGGCTGGTAGTGCAGCACGAATTCGCCGTGGTCGATGGCGCGCCGCAGCGCGTTTTCCATCTCGAGCCGGGCCATCGACTGCGCGTTCATCTCCGCGGTAAAGAAGCGGAACGCGTCGCGCCCGGCCTCCTTGGCGCGGTACATCGCGGTGTCGGCGTACTTGATCAGGGTTTGCGCGTCCTCGCCGTCATCCGGATAGATCGTGATGCCGATGCTGGCGGTGACGGTGGCTTCATGCCCGTGCAGGTCGAACGGCCTGCGCAGCGCCTCGCGGATCTTGTCGATCACCGGGATGGCCGTTTGCGGCCCATCCGGCAGCACCATGATGGCCGCGAATTCGTCGCCGCCGAAGCGCCCGACCGAGTCGCGCGGGCGCACGCTGTTGACCAGCCGCGTCGAGAACTGGCGCAGCAGCTCGTCGCCGATCGGGTGCCCGAGGGTGTCGTTGACGGTCTTGAAGCGGTCGATGTCGAGGAACAGCACGCCGACCGCCCAGTGGTTTTCCTCGGCGTGCTGCAGCGCCGCGGTGAGCTTGTCGAGGAACTTGCTGCGATTGGGCAGGCCGGTCAGCGTATCGAAGTGGGCCAGCTGCACCAGCTGTTCCTGCGCGTGCTTGCGCTCGGTGATGTCGCGCGCGACCGCCACCAGGATCCAGTTCGATCCGGAACGCAGCGTGCGGCGCTGGACCTCGACCGACACGGTCGAGCCATCGCGCCGTTCGACGATCAGTTCGGCCATCGCCTCGGCGTGCTCGCCTCCTTCCAGCTTGCCGAGCAGGTCGCGCAGGCGCGAACGCACTTCGACATGCAGCCCGGTGGCGCCGGTTGCGAGGAATTCGGGGCGCTCGTAACCGAGCATGCGGCAGGCGGTGGCGTTGACGTCGACAAAACTATTAATTGCGCGGTCGATCAGGAAAATCGCGTCGCCGGTGGCGTCCATCGCGGTGCGGAAGCGGCGCAGGTCTTCATCGAGCCGGATGCGCACTTCCATGTCGGCCGTCAGCTGCGCGTGGTGGCGCTGGATTTCCTCGTACAGCGCGAGGTTCTCGTAAGCCGCCGCGATCTGCGCGCTGATGGTCACCGCCACCCGCTCGTCGACTTCGGAAAATTCGGTGGCGTCGAGCTTGTCGGCCAGGTACAGCCAGCCGTGCACGCGTTCGCGCGAGGCGATCGGCACGCCGAGGAAGGAATGCACCGGCGGGTGGCCTTGCGGCAGCCCGAGCACGCCCGGCTCGCCGTCGATGCCGCTGACGCGCACCGGCGTGCGCTGCCCCAGCAGCTTGCCCAGCACGCCGGCGCGCGGCGCGGCCCGCACCAGCTGCGCGTTGCCGCCGTCGCCGCAGACGGCGAAGTACTGCAGCGTGTCCATGCCTTCGCCGAGCATGCCGATGCAGGCGTATTTGGAGCCGCAAATGCTGTGCGCCACGCGGCAGCCGTTGTCGATCAGCGCGGCCGGCTGGCGCTCGGCGCCCAGTTCGATGCCCAGTTCGATCAGCGCCGTCAGGCGCAGGCTGACCGCTTGCAGGCTCGATAGCGACGTGGACAGGCGCTGCGTCATCTGCAGGCGCTCCGACACCGTCGAGCCATCGCCGGGGTCGGCGATGCGCGGCGCCAGCCCGCCCGCGTCGACTTCATCGAGGTAATCGGCGACGGCGTCGCCGACCACGAAACCGGCTTCATTGCCGCTGCCCGCGAGGCTGGCGCCGTCGCCGATGCCGAGCGCCTCGTGCACCGTGCGCAGGATAACGTCGGGGGCCGACGGCTTCGGCAGCACCCAGCGCACGTCGCACTCGAGCGCCATCTTGCTCGCTTCGCGGTCGCGGTACAGCGCGGTGTAGAAGATCACCGGCAGGCTGGCGGTGGCCGGGTCGCGGCGCAGGCGCTGCACCAGTTCATAGCCATCCATGCCGGGCATCAGGATGTCCGAGATGACCAGGTCAGGCTTGCATTCCCTGACCATCTTCAGGGCGTCGACGCCATTAGCCGCTTCGACCAGGCGGTGGCCGCCGTAGCCGAGCAGCGTGCGCAGGAATTCGCGGTTCAGCACATGGTCGTCGACGATCAGGATCGTGGCCTGGCCGGTCGGGACGGCGGGCGCCGGTGCGCGTCCAGGTTCGAGGAATTCCTCCAGCTGGACGACGAAGGTATCGGGTTCGATCGGCTTGGCGATGTAGCCGTCGAAGCCTGCTTCGAGCAGCCGTTCGCGGTCGCCCACCATCGCCAGCGCGGTCACGGCCAGCACCGGGATCGAGCGCAGCACCGGGTCTTGCTTGAGCGCGGCGACCACGCCATAGCCGTCCAGGCGCGGCAGGTGCACGTCGCAGATGATCAGGTCGGGAGAGGTGTCGCGGGCGGCCTGGATACCACTGATGCCGTCGCTCGCCGTCAAAGGGGTGAAGCCAAATGCAGTCAGCAAATAGACCATCAACTCCATGTTGGTGGGGTTGTCTTCGATGATGAGGATGCGTGCTGGCACTAATGCACTCCCGTTGATTAAACCTGGCCAGGTGTTAGCGGCAAGCCAAATCAATGAGCATGGCTGCCGCGACGGGGTGAGCACGCTCGACGCCCGTTTGTAACATCGTGACACATTTTCCCGCCGGTAAGCAATTGCGTTCTGTCACAGAATCCTCGACAAGCGCGCGTCAAATGTAACATGTACCGGGCTGGACAGTGCCGGATTACGAAACAATTTTCTCCCGCTCCAGCTCATGCATGATGCATGAAAGCACCTGCGGATTCGAGCCGAGGGCGACATGGCCGACCCCGCCGAAAGCGATATTCCGGGCGCCGTCCAGGCAGCTCGAGGTTTGCGGCGAGACAATGTTGTCGTGGTGGCTGTAGATGGACGTGACGAGCGCGCGCGCCCCGGCGCCCTCCCCCGCGGCCAGGCTGTGCAGCCATGCGCTTTCGGGCGCCTCGCCGCAGCGGGCCCGGCGCATCTGCTGCGCATTGGCGCCTGGTCCCAGGCTGGCCAGGCAGGTGCCGAAATGGGGGGAACCCAGGGTGATGATGCGCGCTACCCGTGCCTCGCCGTGCGCGCGCAGGTAGGCCCGCGCGGCCAGCCCGCCCATGCTGTGGGCCACGATCACCACCTGCGGCGCGCCGCTGGCCTGGCACAGCGCCTCGACGGCGCCGGCCACCACCGGCACGTAATCGTCGATCGCCGCGCCCAGCGGCTCCAGGTCCGGGCAGGCGTGGCTGATGCGGGCCGCATCGAGCAGCGGCGTGAGGTGGGCCCAGTAGCCGCTGTTGCAGCCGTAACCGTGCAGCAGCAGTACCGGCGGCAGCTGCGATCCGGGATGGATGCGCTGCACCGGCCGCGCCCGCGGCATGATCCACGACGACTGCAGCATCGAGGCGCGGAATTCCTCGGCGAACAGGCGCAGCCGGGCAGCGGGATTGAGCTGGAATTCGGGCGGCGTGGGGCTGGCCACACGCGTGCTCATCATGAAATTGTTCGCCGAGATCAGCGCGCGCACGAAGACGACAAGGGCCACCCCCAGCGCCAGCGCCGCCAGCGCATTGATGCCGAGATAGCGCGCCAGGGCCAGCGCGATCGTCCCGGCGGCGGCCGCCTGTACCAGCAACAGCAGCTGCAGCAAGCGGCGCGCGCTCATCTCAGCCCTTGCTCTTGAGGATCTGGCGCGCGATGCCGCGCAGGATGTTGACTTCCTCGGTCTCGAGCTGGGTGCGCGAGAACAGCCGTTTCAGGCGCGGCATCAGCTTCTTGGGATTATCGGCATCGAGGAAATCGATCGCTACCAGCGCTTCCTCGAGGTGGGCGTACATCCCCTCGATCTGCACCACGCTGGCGGCCTCGCCATGGAAGCCCACGGCCGACGGCTGCGCTTCGCCCGATTCGGTCGCCATGCGGCACTCATAGCCGAGCACCTGCGCGGCCTGGGCCAGGTTCAGCGAGGAGTAATCAGGGTTGGCCGGGATATTAATGAGCACATTGCATTGCTCGACGATGTTGTTTGGCAGGCCGAAGCGTTCGTTGCCGAAAATGACCGCAGCCGTGAGCTCGTGCTGGGCGGCCACGTGGCCGGCAAAGGCGCGCGGCGTCCACACCGGCGGCGAGAATTCGCGCAGCCGGGCCGACACGGCCGCCGCGAAATGGCAGCCTTCCAGCGCCTCGGCCATGCTGCCGACGATCTTCGCGTTGGCCAGCACGTCGCCGGCGCCGCTGGCGAAGGCCACCGCTTCGGGGTCCGACAGCGCATCGGCAAAGCGCGGATTGACCAGCACCAGGTCGGAAAAACCCATGGTTTTCATGGCGCGCGCAACCGAACCGATGTTGCCGGCCCGGCTCGTTTCTACGAGAATAAAGCGCAGGCGCGTGAAAAGAGATGTGCTGGTTTCGGGCATGATCATTTAAAATAGCGCCATCGCGCCGCGTCGAGTGTAAAAAGCCAGGGCTTCCAAGCCCGCGATTTTAACCAGTTCGACGCCGCACCGCTCTTTAATTCATTCTTGTTTCACTAGCGCACACAGCGCCCGTCAGGGGCGCCGTGCGCGTTAGCGTTCTATTCAACGGAAAGCCCACATGCACCCAATGCTCAACACGGCGATCAAGGCCGCCCGCCGCGCCGCCACCGTGATCAATCGCGCCGCCTTCGACGTCGACCGCGTCACTGTTACCGAAAAACAACACAACGATTTCGTGACCGACGTGGACCAGGCAGCCGAACAGGCGATCATCGAGACCCTGCTCAAGGCCTATCCCGGCCACGCCATCCTGGCCGAGGAATCGGGTGCATCGGCCAACCTGAACGACGAGAGTGAATATTCATGGATCATCGACCCGCTCGATGGCACCATCAACTTCATGCACGGCTACCCGAACTACTGCATCTCGATCGCGCTGCAGCAGCGCGGCATCACCACCAACGCGGTGGTGTACGACCCGGTGCGCAACGACCTGTTTACCGCCACCAAGGGCGCCGGCGCCTTCCTTAACGAAAAACGCATCCGCGTGACCAAGCACGACCGCGTCGGCAACACGCTGCTGTCGGCCGGCCACGGCACCGGCCCGCGCGCGCTGGCGGAATACCTGAAGATGTACGGCGTCATGGCCGAGCGTTGCCACGGCATCCGCAGCGCCGGCGCCGCCGCGCTCGAGCTGGCCAACGTGGCCGCCGGGCGCAGCGACGGCTTCTTCGAGAAAGGCCTGAAGCCATGGGACATCGCCGCCGGCGCGCTGCTGGTGACGGAAGCGGGCGGCATTGTCGGCGAATTCAGCGGCGAGTCCGATTATCTGCACAAGGGCGACATCATCGCCGCCAGCCCGAAGGTCTTCGGCCAGATGGTGACCCTGCTTGCCCCGTTCGCTTAAGCAGCTTTTTGCTGTATCGCGTAGAATACGCACTGACCTGACGAAGGGGCTCCCGGCCCCTTCCCTCTCCAGCAGTAATTTCCACGGCGAAACTATATCTTTCCTTTCGGAATAGCTGTGTTTATACTGCAACATTAAGCGGCACCGCTTCCAGTCTCCCTGCCGCCTCTGATTTTTCAATCGATTGCCTGCGACTGGCGCCCCCCTGTGGTGCGATGGGCCGATCTTACTAAAAAGTTCACAATGTCATTTACCACTCTCGGGCTGTCCGACGCCATCGTTCGCGCAGTCACCGAAGCCGGCTACACCCAGCCGACCCCGATCCAGACCCAGGCGATCCCTGCCGTCATGAATG
>DASWSX010000121.1:0-25919 GCA_036402435.1 Telluria sp.
GTACTGCCGGTTGTAGCTCTCGCACAGCTTGATGCCGGCGATCTTGGCCATCGCATACGGTTCGTTGGTCGGCTCCAGCGCGCCGCTCATCAGGTATTCCTCGCGGATCGGCTGTTCGGACAGGCGCGGATAGATGCACGAGGAGCCGAGGAACAGCAGCTTGTGCACGCCGCTCTTCCACGCCTCGTGCACGACATTGGCCTGCACCATCATGTTGTCGTAGATGAACTCGGCCGGATACGTGTTGTTGGCGTGGATGCCGCCGACCCTGGCCGCAGCGAGGTAGACCTGGTCGATTTTTTCGGTGCGGAAGAACTCGCGCACCTGGGCCTGGTCAGTGAGTTCCAGTTCGCGGTGGCTGCGCGTGACGAGGTTCGTCAGGCCCTGTGCCCTGAGCACGCGGACGATGGCCGAACCGACCAGGCCATTGTGGCCGGCGACGAAAATACGTGGTTGCTCTTTGTTCAAAACTCACTCCAATGAAATTGCTATACTGCCCGTTGTTGTTATATGCACTTCCATCATGCCATGCCGTCGCGTTCATGTTGAAATCCTGGCAATGACCGGCCCATTTTAACGCGCTCGAAATCAAATTCAATCGCCGCGCCTACTGTGCCTAGCTTGCTTACGCAGGGTTGAACTTGGTGTCGATAGCCGGAACTTTTTAATGTGCGTTGTGGCGCATCACGACCACCTTGACCGTCTTCAAGATAATCCACAGGTCCAGCCACAGCGACCAGTTGCGCAGGTAGTCGAGGTCGTACCGGACGCGCGCTTCCATCTTCTCGAGCACCTCGGTTTCGCCGCGCAGGCCGTTGACCTGGGCCCAGCCGGTGATGCCCGGTTTGACCTTGTGGCGCAGCATGTAGCCGCGGATCAGCTTGCGGTACTGCTCGTTGTGCGCCACCGCGTGCGGGCGCGGGCCGACGATGCTCATCCGCCCTTGCAGCACGTTGACGAACTGCGGCAGCTCGTCGAGCGAACTGCGGCGCAGGAAAGCGCCAACCGGCGTGAGGCGCGCATCGTTCCTGCGCGCCTGCGCAATGGTGTTGCCGTCATCGGTGACCGTCATCGAGCGAAACTTGTAGACGATGATTTCCTCGCCATACAGGCCGTAGCGGCGCTGCCGGAAAATCACCGGACCCTTTGACGTCAGGCGCACCGCGAGCGCGACCAGCGCCATCACCGGCAGCACCAGCAGCAGGATTACCGTGGCAAACACGATATCGCTGGTGCGCTTGACCGTGCTGTTGATCCCCATGAACGGGCTCTCGCAGATCGCCACCACCGGCATGCCGCCGATGTTGTCGAAGCGCGCCTGCATCAGGTCGAACACGTACACGTCGGGCAAAAAATACACCGACGCCGTGGTGTCCTGCAGGTCGCTCAGCAGCTTGCGGATGCGCGGCTGGGCCGAGATCGGCTGGCTGATGAAGATCATCTTGATGTTATGGCAGCGCACATAGGCCGCGATGTCGTCGGTCCGGCCCAGGATGGGATGGGGCAAGGACTCCGGGTGGCGCTCGGCGGCGCGGTCATCGAAAAACCCGCGCACTTCCATGAACAGGTTCGGCTGGCTTGCACAGTTGCCGGCGAATTTCAGGCCGGCGCTGTTGGCCCCGACCACCACCACCGAACGCACGCCGTGCTCGCTGCGCAGCCCGAGCGGCGAGCGGCGCACCGCCAGGTGGCTGGCCAGCAGGATGACCGGGGTGACCAGGAACCAGGCCAGCACCACCCGCTCCTCATAATAGTATGAGAGTCCGCTGGCCGAGCCGAGGAACAACAGCACGGCAATGGTCAGGACCCAGCCGAGCACGGTATCGCGCACGTACGCAACCATTCGGCCGCGGCGCCACGGCTTGTAGGGGTCGACATGCTGGTACACGGCGCCGGAAATGAAGAATCCCAGCACCATCAGCACCAGCGAATAGCCGTTGAACGGCTGCTGGTACAGCAGCGTCACGCCGTACAGCGTCCCCATGATGATCAGGGGATCGAGGACCCGCTGGAAGAAAGAGATCAGCGGGATGTCATTGACGGTCATGCTCAGAACTGCAGGTTCGCCGCCAGCGTCACGGTGTTGGCCTCGAAGCGGCCGAGGCCGAGGAAAGGCGAACCGCTGCGCTCCTGGCGCGCCGCCGAGGCCGTGATGGCGACGGTGCGCAACGGGCTCCAGGTGGCCGCCACGGTGGCCGACTTCAGCGAATCGTCGAGGTCCTGGGGCGCGTTCAGCGGCAGGCGCGCGTTGTAGGCGCGCTTTTCGTAGCTGGCATTGGCGTCGACCTTGATTTTGGCGGTGGCGTCCCAGGTGACGCCGGCCCTGGCGCCGCGGTTCAGGCTGAAGGTGATGACGTTGCTTTCGACCGCGGCAAACTCGCGCCACGCCGCCGCCGTATAGCGCAGCTTGCCCACCGGCTGGTGCACCGCCGTGATCCTGCCGTTGAAGCCGCTGGCATCGCGTTCCGACAGCGAGCTGTACTTGCGCTTCGCATGCCCGGCCAGCACCTGCACCGTGGTGCTGCCGCTGGCGATCCAGTGGATGCGCGCCTTCAGTTCGTCCTGCCTGAAGCTTTCGTCGAACAGCAGCGTGCCGAACAGCCGCCGGCCCGGATACTCGCCTTCGATCCTGCGCGCCACCAGCCCGATCGAGCTGCCGCTCGGCGGCAGGTAGTCGGCGCCGATCTCGAAGGCGTCCTCGGTGCGGTCGTTAATGCGCTGCAGCAGCAGCTCGTAATCGTATTTGTCATGCGCGGCGCCAGCGCGCGCGCGCCAGCTCGGGTGGAAGCGCCAGGCGCCGTCGGCAAACTGGCGCCGGTGTTCGCGCAGGTTGCGCTGGCTGCTGCGGAAATCGGTGTACGGCGCCAGGGTTTCCTCGTAGCTCGCGCCCAGCGAACCTTCGAAGCGGTTGCCCAGCTGCCAGTCCCAGCGCGCCTGCGCATCCTTGCCGTTGTAATCTAGCTGGTCGAAGTGCTGGAAGTCGACTTTGGTGAACCTGGCGTGGGCGGCGATTTTCTGGCGCCCATAGGTCTTGTTGAACAGCACCCCCGCATGCCCCTGGCGCGCCGAATCGCTGCGCTGGCTGTCGAAGCCGGGATGCTCGTCCGGCAGGCGGAACAGGTTGTCGTCGTGGAAGTAGCCAAGGCCGGCCGTGAGGTCGACGCCTTCGTCGCCGGGCGCGGCCAGCGACAGCGGCCCGCTGCAGGTGGCGCCGACCAGCAAGGCGATGCGGCAGGCGCGCGGCGCATGGGCGCCCATGAGATGGTGGAGAGGTTTCAACATGTCACCTATCGTTATCTTGATAGGGCTGCCGGAAACCTGTCCCGCCTGCTACCAGTAAGTCCAGCTACCGGTGTAGACGATCCACACGCCCAGCAGCCCATTGGTTACAGCATGAGCCAAAATCGGCGACCACAACGTGCGATGCCGGATATATAAAACGGTATAGGCCGCGCCGGCGACGATGCCGGCCAGCCAGAGATTGTGTTCAAACCCGAACAGCAGCACCGAGACAACAATTGCCTTGGCGCCCACCCTTGCCACCTCCACCGCTTCGAAATCCGGCGCCTCGATCCAGCGCAGCATGAACGAACGCCAGAACAGTTCTTCCATGACAGGCACAACCAGCGCGGCGCCGAAAATGCGCACGCCGACCATCAGCCAGTCGATCCGTCCGTCGGTGACCGGATTGAAGCCATCGGGCGAACCGACGATCATCCAGTCGGCATTCAGGCTGACCCACAGCGCCAGCACCACCACCCCGGTGACGACAGCAACAACGGCCGCGCCGAAGCCCAGGCGGGCATCGCGCAGCTCGGTGTAGTGGCGGCGGAAGATGAACAGCACCAGCATGACGGCGCTGATTTTGACGGCGTAGAGCCATCTCAAGTCGTGTGCATTCCATCCGAGGCGTCCGAGCAGGTCGGTTACCAGGATGAAAAATATATAGGTGATGAACGGCAGGATGCGCGCCCAGGCGGCGCGGCTGAACATGAGGCCCTCGGCGGCCCCGGCCCGTGCGGCTGCGCTTGCAGCGCGCGCGGGCGTCTGGTCTTTTTCTGGCATGGCACTCCCCGCTGGATGGTTACCCGTTTGCGCGCGCCTCGATCGTCTCCCAGCGCTCCAGCGCCACCAGCAGCTGCTCTTCGATTTCCGCGAAGCGCGCGTTGATGCGGCGCGCGTCGGCTGGGTTGGTCTTGTAAAAGTCAGGGGCGTTCAGCTGCAGGGTGATGGCGCTCTGTTCGTCCTCGAGGCTGGCAATCAGCTTCGGCAGGTCTTCCAGCTCGCGCTGTTCCTTGTAGCTCAACTTTACTTTTTTGGCAACCGGGGCTTCCGGGGCGGCAGCCGCCGCGCCCGGCTTTGCGGCTGGCTTCGGCGCCGGCGCAGGCATCTGCGACTTGACCCGCTCCCAGTCGCTGTAGCCGCCGACGAACTCGCGCCATTTGCCCTCGCCTTCGGCAACGATCACCTGGGTCACGACGTTGTCGAGGAAGGTACGGTCGTGGCTGACCAGGAACACGGTGCCGGTATAGTCTTCGAGCAATTCTTCCAGCAGTTCGAGGGTATCGATGTCGAGGTCGTTGGTCGGCTCGTCCAGCACCAGGCAGTTGGCCGGCTTGGCGAACAGGCGCGCCAGCAGCAGGCGGTTGCGTTCGCCGCCCGAGAGCGACTTGACCGGCGAGCGCGCGCGTTCCGGCGCGAACAGGAAGTCGTTCAGGTAGCTCATCACGTGCTTCTTGGCGCCGTTGATCTCGACCCAGTCGCTGCCCGGCGCGATGGTTTCCATCAGGTTGGCTTCTTCATTGAGCTGGGCGCGCATCTGGTCGAAGTACGCGACCTGCAGCTTGGTGCCGAGCTTGACCTTGCCGCTGTCGGCCGCCTCTTCGCCCAGGATCATCTTGAGCAGGGTGGTCTTGCCGGCGCCGTTGGCGCCGATCAGGCCGACCTTGTCGCCACGCAGGATGGTGCCGCTGAAATCGCTGACGATGACCTTGTCGCCATAGCTCTTGTTGACGTTCTCGAGTTCGGCCACGATCTTGCCCGAGCGGTCGCCCGCTGTGACCGCCAGCGTGACCTGGCCCTGCTGTTCGCGGCGCGCGGCGCGCTGCAGGCGCAGCGCTTCGAGGCGGCGCACGCGGCCTTCGTCGCGCACGCGGCGCGCCTTGACGCCCTTGCGGATCCACACTTCTTCCTGCGCCAGGAACTTGTCAAACTTGGCCGCTTCAACCTCTTCGATTTCCAGCTGTTCGGCCTTGCGGGTCTGGTAGGCCGAGAAATTGCCCGGATACGACAGCAGCTTGCCACGGTCCAGTTCGATGATGCGGGTTGCCACGTTGTCGAGGAAGCTGCGGTCGTGGGTGATGAACAGCACCGACCCCTTGAAGTCGCGCAGCAGCCCTTCGAGCCACATGATGGATTTGAAGTCGAGGTGGTTGGTCGGCTCGTCGAGCAGCAGCACGTCGGGCGCGGACACCAGCGCGACGGCCAGCGCCACGCGCTTTTGCATACCGCCGGACAAGGTGCCCATCAGCGAAGCGCCGGCCAGGTTCAGGCGGTCGAGCGTGGTGTCGACCTTGTTCTGCATGCTCCAGCCGTCGGTTGCGTCGAGCTTGACCTGCAGCTCGTGCATGCGGTCCATCAGGGCGTCGTCGTCGCCCTGGCCGAACTGGCCGGTCAGCGTCTCGTATTCGGCCAGCATGGCGGCCTGGTCGCCCATGCCGGCGGCGACAGCATCGAACACCGACATCGACGGATCGAAGGTCGGTTCCTGCTCGACATAGGCGATCTTGATGCCCTGTTGCATGACGATCAGGCCGTCGTCGAGCTTGAACTTGCCAGAAATGACCTTCAGCAGCGACGACTTGCCGGTGCCGTTGCGGCCGATCAGACCCACGCGCTCCGTGGTTTCAAGGGAAAATTCCGCGTGATCGAGCAGCGCGACGTGGCCGAACGCAAGTTGCGCCGACGAGAGGGAGATGACAGCCATGACTAATTTACCGGTGCGAGGCCGTGCCAGGAGGCAGGGCCGAAATGAAAGAAAGACGCATTGTACCGATAGATCGGCAACTCCATTCTATTTGTCGCCCTTCCTCGGCTATAATTGCGCTCGGTTCACGACACCGGCCTTGCCTAGCGCGGCGCGGCCGATCGCCGAACCGCAGAGTCCTCCCCGTAGCACAATGGATAGTGCACATGCCTCCTAAGCGTGGGATACTGGTTCGATTCCAGTCGGGGGGACCAATGTTTGTCCCCGCCAGGCCCGGCGCGTTTCCCCCTTCCATTCGCTAGCCGACCAGCGCCAGCCCGTACCATTCGCATTGCTTATATAATGCTCAATTAGTACCCAAAAGAAACTATCGGACAAGGTGTCCGCCCGTCGCCTGCTACCTGTTCGAGAACGCCTGGAACCATGACCACCAAGATTCCCTACCTGAGTTATGAACAGCGCCAGCAGCTGCTGATCGCCAGCATCCGCGATTACGCCATCTACCTGCTCGACGCGGAGGGCCACGTCAGTTCGTGGAATGCCGGCGCGGAACGCTTCAAGGGGTATACCGCGGACGAGATCGTCGGCCAGCATTTCTCGCGCTTCCACACGCCCGAGGACCAGGCGCGCGGGATTCCCGCCCGGGCGCTGCAAACCGCCCGCGACGAAGGCAAGTTCGAATGCGAAGGCTGGCGCGTGCGCAAGGACGGTTCGCGCTTCTGGGCCAGCGTGGTGATCGACCCGGTATTCGATGGCGCCGAACTGATCGGCTTTGCCAAGATCACGCGCGACATCACCGAACAGAAGAGCGCCCGCGATGCCTTGCACGCCAGCGAACAGAACTTCCGTTTGCTGGTCCAGGGCGTGGTGGATTACGCCATCTACATGCTGTCGCCAAGCGGCGAGGTATCGAACTGGAATGCCGGCGCCGAACGGATCAAGGGCTACCAGGCCTCCGAGGTGGTCGGATCGCATTTCTCCCGCTTCTACACAGAGCCGGACCGCAAGGATGGCGTACCGGCCCTTGCGCTGGCCACCGCCCGGCAGGCTGGCCGCTACGAGTCGGAAGGCTGGCGCGTGCGCAAGGACGGTTCGCGCTTCTGGGCCCACGTGGTGGTCGACGCGATCCGCAACGACAGTGGCGAGCTGATCGGCTTTGCCAAGATCACGCGCGACGCCACCGAACAGCGCGCAGCGGCGCAGTCGCTCGAGCAGGCGCGCGCCGCCCTGTTCCAGTCGCAGAAAATGGAAGCGATCGGCCAGCTGACCGGCGGGATTGCGCACGATTTCAACAACCTGTTGTCGGTGGTTGCAAGCGGACTTGAAATCATCAAGTCGCAGGACTGCGGCATCGATTCCAGGGTGATCGACAGCATGAACCGGGCAATCGAGCGCGGCGCCTCGCTGACCCAGCAATTGCTGGCATTCGCGCGCCAGCAGCCGCTGGCGCCGGAGGTCCACAACATCAACAAGCTGATCGAGGGCTTCGAGAGCGTGCTGCGGCGCGCGGTCGACTCGACGATCGACTTCCAGCTCGACCTGGCCGGCGACCTGGCCAACGCCTGCATCGACGAAGCGCGCTTTGAAACCGCGATCCTGAACCTGGTCGTGAATGCCCGCGATGCCATGCACGCGGGCGGGCAGCTGGTGATCCGTACCAGCAATGTCGCGCTCACGGCGCATAACCGCCTGGCCCCGGGCAACTACGTCGAGGTCACTGTCGCCGACAATGGCGCCGGCATGTCGCCCGACGTGGCTGCGCGCGTGTTTGAGCCGTTCTTCACGACCAAGCCAATTGGCAAGGGAACCGGCCTCGGGCTCGCCCAGGTACACGGTTTCATCGTCCAGTCCGGTGGCGACATCGAGGTCGAAAGCGCCCTCGGCGCCGGCACCACGCTGCGCATCATGCTGCCTGCCAGCACAGGACAGGCCGGCGGGCGCACCTCAGACAGCAACGCCCGCGAAAAAGTACTGGTGGTCGAGGACGAAGAAGACCTGGCGGTGCTGGCAGCAACGCTGTTCGAAAGCCTCGGTTACGACGTGCTGGTGGCGAACAACGGCAAGGACGCGCTCGCGCTACTGGAGCGCAACCCCGACGTGGACGTGGTCTTCAGCGACGTGATGATGCCGCAGATGTCGGGTATCGAGCTGGCCCGCATCGTTCGGCGCGACTATCCCGCTGCGCGGATCTTGCTGGCTTCCGGCTATCCGGTGCCGGCGTTGCGCCAGCAGCAGGGAGACATTGACGAATTTGCGTTCGTGGCCAAGCCGTACCGGCTGCCGGAGATCCTGAAGCGGCTGCGCTGATGCTGTCGATCAGCGCGGCGCCTCGGGCGTCGGTGTCCACAGGTGCTTTGTCGGCGATCAATCGGAACCGCGCGCATCCCGCGCGCGCCTATTTCCCGGGCTGGTCGAGTGCGTCGAGCTGCTGCTTTATCCCGGCCAGCAGCGCGATCATCTGGGCCTTTTCGGCCGCCGTCATCTCCTTCAGCATCGACGCAATCCACTCCTCATGCACCGCCGCCATCTCGGCAAACGCACGGCGGCCGTCGTCGGTCAGCTTGACGCTGTAGCCGCGCCGGTCGGTCGCGTGCGGCACCCGCACCACCAACTGCTCCCGCTCGAGCTGGTCGGTGATCCCGGTGACATTCCCGCCGGTGACCATCATCCGCTTCGACAGCTCGCCCATGCGCAGCCCTTCCGGATGGCGCTCCAGCTGCGCCATCAGGTCGAAGCGCGGCAGCGTGATGTTGAAGCTGGCGCGCAGGCGGCTGCGGATCTCGTTCTCGATGCGCACCGTGCATGACAGCATGCGCAGCCACAGCTTGAGCGACTGGTGATGGTCGTCGGTGAGCCGGCTGGCGAGGTCCGGCTGGTCGTTCGCGTCCTGGTCTTTTTTGTCGCGCATCGCGTACTCGTTGAAAGCCTGGGTTAAGGAGCGCGCAGCTTGAAGCGCTGCAGCTTGCCGGTTTCGGTGCGCGGCAGCTTGTCGGCGAACTTCACCGAACGCGGATATTTGTAAGGCGCGATGTCGGCCTTGACGAAATTCTGCAGCTCCAGCGCCAGTTCGGGCGAGGCGGTGTAACCCGGCTTGAGCACGACATGCGCCTCGACCACCTGGCCGCGCTCCTCGTCGGCGCGCCCGACCACGCCGCATTCGGCCACCGCCGGATGGCGCAGCAGCACGTCCTCGACCTCCGCCCCCGCGATGTTGTAGCCGGCCGAGATGATCATGTCGTCGGTGCGCGAGCGGTAGTAGAAGTAGCCGTCGGCGTCCATTTCGTAGGCGTCGCCGGTGAGGTTCCAGCCGTCGACCACGTAGTTCAGCTGGCGTTCGTCGGCCAGGTAGCGGCACCCGGTCGGGCCCTTGACCGCCAGCCGCCCGACCACGCCGGGCGCGGCCGGCTTGCCGTCCGCATCGAGCACGCAGGCCTGGTAGCCGGGCACCGGTTTGCCGGTGGCGCCCGGACGGATGTCGTCGCCCTCCGCGGAGATAAAGATATGCAGGATCTCGGTCGCGCCGATCCCGTCGATCATCGCCAGGCCGGTGGCATCCTTCCAGGCGTCGCGCGTGGGCAGCGGCAGCGCTTCGCCGGCCGATACCGTCTGGCGCAGGCTGGACAAGTCGAATTTGGAGGCCAGCGGCGCCATCTGCCGGTAGAAGGTGGGCGCGGTAAAGCAGACGGTGGCGCGGTACTTCTCGATGCTGGCCAACAGCGTCTCAGGCGTGAGCTTCTCCAGCAGCACGCCGGCCGCGCCGACCCGCAGCGGGAACAGCAGCAGGCCGCCCAGGCCGAAGGTAAACGCCAGCGGCGGCGTGCCGATGAAAACGTCGCCGGGCTGCGACTTCAGCACGTGGCGCGGGAAGCAGTCGCAGATCGCCAGGATGTCGCGATGGAAGTGCATGGTCCCTTTCGGGATGCCGGTGGTCCCCGACGTGAAGCTGATCAGGCAGACGTCGTCGGCGGCGCTGTCGATCGCCTCAAACGGCCCTGCATGGCGCGCCGCCAGCGCTTCCAGCGAACTCTCGCTGGCGCCGTCATTGAAGTACAGCGCCGCGCGCGCGACCTGGCCCTGGCGGGCGATTCCGAGCGCCGCGTCGATCTCCTCGCGCAGCGAGGCCGCGCACAGCACCGCGTCCACCTGGGCCTTGTCGATGATCGTGGCCAGTTCGCGCCCGCGCAGCAGCGGCATGGTCGGCACCGCGATGCAGCCGGCCTTCATCACGGCCAGGATGGCCGCGGCCATGGCCGGGTTGTTCGCGCCGCGCAGCAGCACGCGGTTGCCGGTCGCCAGCCTCATGTCGGTGCGCAGCACGTGGGCAAAGCTGTCGACGCGCGCCTGCAGCTGGGCGTAGGTCAGGGTCTCGTGCTCGCCGATGACGGCGGTGCGACCGCCCTCGCCGCGCGCGACGGCGGCGTCGAGCAGTTCGGCGACGCAGTTCAGGCGTTCAGGGTACTCAAGGCCCGGCAGGTCGAACAGGAATTCGGGCCACTGGCCGGGCGGAGGCAGGTGCTCGCGGGCGAAATTGTCGGCATAGCCGGACTGGCTCAGTTCTGCTGCGGTCAAGCTTGCCATAATCGCCCCGAGGTAAAGTTGAGTCGGATAGTTCGCAGGAACTTTAAACCTAAACAAAACCGTCAGCAAGCCCTATTTGATCTGGGTCAATGACCAGCCAGCATGGCGCGGACGTTGTCGGCCTGGACCATCACGGTGCGCACCGCCTCGGCCAGCACCACGTGAACGCGGTCGCCTTCCGGCATCTCCGCGCCGAGTCCATCGAAGCCGTCGGCGGCCGCGGCCAGGCCCAGCGTCACGCAGCCGTGGCGCAGCCGCGCGATGCGTTCGCGCGCCGCGTCCTGTTCGCCGCGCGCCAGCATCGCGTCGATCTCGCCGCTGGCGGCGGTAAGCTGGTTGCGGAAGCCGCCCAGGTAGGCCAGCAGGCGGCGCCCGTCGATCCCGAGCCGCGCCACGGTCGCCGCCGCCGGCTCGGCGCGGTGAACCCAGCCTGCAGGCGGGCTGGAAAACGCGACCAGGTGCACCCGCACCTGCGCGGCCTGGAACGGCTTGACGATGAAGCCCGATACGCCAAGGTCGGCGGCCTGGTCGAGCGTGCCGGTGTCGGTGCTGGAGGTGACCAGGATGAACGGCAGGCCGGCGAAGGCGCCGCTGGCGCGCACCCGCGCCAGCAGGTCCATGCCCGACAGGCGCGGCATGCGCAGGTCGCAGAACAGCACCTGCGGCCGCAGGCCGGCCTCGAGCTGCTCCCACGCGTCCTGTCCGTCGGCCGCTTCCACGATGTCATAACTGCCGCAGCTGTCGACCAGGTGCATCAGCACCATGCGCGAAACCACGTCGTCGTCGACCACCAGTACTTTCATCCGCCTTCTCCAATAGCCATCTATGCGTTCTCCGTATCGAATTCGCCGAGCAGCAGGTACAGCTGCGCCAGGCCTGCCCCGATCGCGTTCCAGTCGCCCGCGTCGGCCGCTGTTTCAAGCTCGCCGCACAGCGCCACCAGTGCCGGCGCGCGCAGGTGGCCGGCGCTGCCTTTCATCCCGTGCAGCAGGCGCGCCGCCGCATCCTGGTCGCGCTGCGCGATGGCCGCTTCCAGCTCGGCGCGGCGGGCCGGCAGGTCGGCCGCGAAGGCGGCGCGGATGCGGCGCAGCAGCGCGGCGTCGTGCGCCTCGCCCTGCTCCGCAAACCCGGGCCCGTCCGTCACCACGCCGAACATCGCGTCCAGCTCGCTGGTGCTGGGGCCGCGCGGCGGCATCGGTACCAGCGCCACGCCGCGCGCCAGCTGGCGCACCACCGCGCGGCCCAGCTGCGAGTACAGCGCCCATTCGTCGATCGGCTTGGTCAGGAAATCGTCCATCCCGGCGGCAAGGTAGCGCGCCCGGTCTTCCTCGCTGGCGTTGGCGGTCAGCGCGACGATCATCACGCCGCGGTCGCGCACCGGCGCGTCAGGCCGGCCGCCGGCCCGGATCAGGCGCGTGGCGCTGGCCCCGTCCAGCTCGGGCATGCGACCGTCCATCAGGATCAGGTCGTAATCGCTGCGCGCGCAGGCTTCGACCGCCAGCAGCCCGTTCGGCACGATTTCGGCGTGATGGCCGAGGTCTTCGAGCATCGTGCGGATGATGATCTGGTTGGTCGGGAAGTCCTCCGCGCACAGCACCGACAGCCGGTGCGAATGCGGCACGCGCGGGACCTGCGGCGCCGGCGCGGGCTTGCTGCCGTCGGCGAGCGGCAGTACGAAGCTGAAGGTGCTGCCCACGCCCTCGGTGCTTTCGGCCGACACGGTGCCGCCCATCAGCAGCACCAGCTGGCGGCAGATCGCCAGCCCCAGCCCGGTGCCGCCGTAGCGCCGGGTGGTAGTGCTGTCGGCCTGCTCGAACTTCTGGAACAGGCGCGCCAGCGCTTCCGGCGCGATGCCGATGCCGGTGTCCTGCACCGAGAAGCGGATCATGTTGACGCCGTCCGCGTTGTCGGCGGCGACGCGCTCGACCCGCAGCGTGACCTTTCCCTGCCTGGTGAACTTGAACGCATTGCCGACCAGGTTGACCAGCACCTGGCGCAGCCGGGTCGGGTCGCCCACCACGAAGCGCGGCAGTCCGTCGCCCACTTCGATGTCGAAGCCGACGCCGTGCGACGCGGCCTGTTCCTCGAACAGGCTGGCCACGGTGGCGATCTTGTCGTCCAGGCTGAAATCGATGTTCTCCAGCGCCAGCTTGCCCGCTTCGATCTTGGAAAAGTCGAGCAGGTCGTTGATGATCGCCAGCAGCGACTGCGCGTTGGCCTGGCCGCGCACCACCTGCTCGCGCGTGGCCGGCTGCAGCGCGGCGTCGCGCAGCGCGAAGCCGAGCATGCCGATCACGCCGGCCAGCGGCGTGCGCATTTCATGGCTCATATTGGCAAGGAATTCCGACTTCTGGCGCGTCGCATCCTCGGCGCGCCGCTTGGCCAGGCTGAGGCGCTCGGACAGCACCGAGATGTCGCGGTGCGCCTGCTCCACGTTTTCCTTCTGGCGCTGCACCTCCTCCTTCTGGCGCTCGGCGTCCGCGCGGCGCCGCTCTGCTTCGGCGCGCTGGCGCTCGGCCTCGAAACGTTCGGCTTCCAGTTCGCGCTTCTGCTGCTCCAGCAGGCGGTTCTGCTGCCCGATCTCCTCGGTGCGCGCCTGCACCTGGTGCTCCAGCAGGACCTTCTGGCGGCGCAGGCCCGACAGGCGCGCGCGGTAGGCCAGCCAGGCGCTACCCAGCAGCATCAGGCCTGCCATGGTGCGGAACCACCAGGTCTTCCATACCGGCGGCAGGATCGTGATGGTCAGCGGCTCGCCCGGCACGCCCCACACGCCGTCCTTGTTGGCCGCCTTGACGCGGAAGGTGTAGGTGCCAGGATCGAGGTTGGTGTAGGTCGCGAAGCGGCGCCCGGCGCTGGTGTCGACCCAGTCGTTGTCGAAGCCTTCGAGCTGGTAGGCAAAGCGGTTGCGCTGGGGCGCCGCGTAGTGCAGCGCCGAGAACTCCAGCGAAAACACCGAGTCCGACGCGTTCAGCGTGATCGCGCGGGCGCGCTCCACCGGCCCTTCGAGCAGGCCCGGTCGCGCCACTTCGACCGGCTGGTTAAAGATCTGGAAGCCGGTGATCACCGCGCGCGGCGGAAGCCGGTTATCGGTGATCGCGCGCGGGTAGAAGGCGGTGACGCCATTGAAGCCGCCGAAGTACAGCGTGCCGTCCGGCGCGCGGAACGCCGAGCCGTCGAAGTAGGCGCCCTCGATGGTGCCGTCGATGGCGCTGTAGTTGCGCCATTTGCCGGTCACCGGCTCGAGGCGCGAGATGCCGGTATTGGTGCTGACCCACAGGAAGCCGGCCCCGTCCTCAAGGATTCCGGCGACCGCGTCGTCGGACATGCCGTCGCGGACCGTGTAGCGCTGGAAGCTGACCTTGCCGGTTTTGTCGATCCGCATCCGGTTCAGCCCCCCGGCGGTGCCGACCCACACGGTGCCCTTGCTGTCTTCGAGCAGGTAGTGGATTTCGTCGTGCGACAGGGTATTCGGATCGGCCGGGTTGTGGCGGAAATGGCGGAAGGTGCCGGCCGCGCGGTCCATCAGGTCGAGGCCGTCGAAGGTGCCGACCCAGAAGCGGCCGGCGCGATCCTCGAGGATCGGGCGCACCACGTTGTCGGCCAGCGTGCTGGGGTCGGACGCATCGTGGCGCCAGCTGGCGACCTGGCGCGATACCGGGTCGACGCGGTGCAGGCCGCCGCGCGTGGCAACCCAGATCTTGCCGGCACGGTCGGTGAGCATGCCGCGCACCTTGTCGCTTTCCGGATCGCCGAGCGGCAGGCGCGTGAAGCGGCCGCTGGCCGGATCGAACCGGGTCAGGCCGCTGTCGCCGCCGATCCACAGGCCGCCGGCGCGGTCGCTCGCCAGCGCGCCGGCAGCGGCATCGGCCAGGCTGTTCGGGTTATTCGGTTCATGCCGGTACACCCGCGCCATGCCGGTCAGCGGGTCGTAGTGATTCAGGCCGCTGTTCATGCCGAGCCACAGCTTGCCGTTACCGTCGCCCAGGATCGCGCGCACCTTGTTGCCCGACAGTGCGCCCGGTGCGTCCGGCTGGCGCAGGATGCGCGAGAAGCCGCCGCTGTTGAGGTCGACCCGGCTGACGCCGGCGAACCAGGTGCCGACCCACAGCGTGCCGAGGCGGTCGCGGTACAGCGCCGAGATGCGCTGGTCGGCCACGCTGTGGGCGTCGCCAGGCAGGTGGCGATGGCTCTGGAAGCGGCTTGCACGCGGATCCCAGCGGTACAGGCCATCGGCGTAGCTGCCGACCCAGATCGTGCCGTCCTGGTCTTCGTACAGGCTGGCGATGATTCCGGGCCGGATGCCGGTGGCGGCGCCCAGCCGCTCCCGTCCGGGCAGCCCGCGGTCCGCGCCGACTGCGCCGGTGCTGCGTTCCAGGCCGCCCGTGCTGCCGATCCACAGCGTCTGCTGGGCATCGACGAGCAGCGCCTGCACCGCGTTGTAGCGCAGGTCGCCGTCAGGTACGCGGTGGTGCGTGAAGCTGCGCGAACCGGGCGCCAGGCTGTCCAGTCCTGCCGCGGTGCCTACCCAAAGGCGGCCGCCTGCATCCACCGCGAGCGCGTTGACCTGGTTGTCGGCCAGGCTGGCCGGATCGCCCGGCACGTGGTGCCATACGGTGAACTTGCCGGTGACGACGTCGAGGTGCTGCAGGCCATCGCTGGTGGCGATCCACAGGCCGCCGGCGCCGTCGTCGGTGATGGCGCGGATGTGGCGGTTGCCGTTGCCGCGCCGGACCGCCTCCTGCGGCACGTAATGGGTGAACGAGTTGGTGGCCGCATCATAGCGGTCGATGCCGCCGTCGGTGCCGATCCAGAGGTCGCCGCGGGCATCCACGTGCAGCACGCGGATCCAGTTGTTGACCAGGCTTTTCGCATTGCCGATCTCATGGCGGTAGACCACCACCCGGTAGCCATCGAAGCGCGACAGGCCGGCCTGGCTGCCGAACCACATGAAGCCATCGCGGTCCTGCACGATCGCCAGTACCGACTCCTGCGCCAGGCCCTGCTCCACGCTCAGGTGCTCGAAGCGCAGCGTGCGCGTTGGCGCCACCGCCTGGCTGGCCGGAACCAGCATGCAGAACAGCGCGAACGCAGCAATCAGGTGTTTCATCGTGTGGGTCATCGGGATCCTCATGATGCGAAGAAGGCCAGCACATCGTCCTTGCGCTGTTCGGTGTCGCGCCGGCCGAGGGCGATCAGTTCACGCGTGTAGCTCGCCTCGAACAACAGGTAGGACGCGAGCGCCGAGCCGCGCGCTTCGGTGGCGCCGATCCCCGACAACAGCGTGCGCACCGGCGCCGGCAGGCTGTGCACGTGGCGGCTGGCGATGTCGTCGAGCCGCTCGGACGGCGCGATCACCAACAGGTCGACCGGCCGCAGCGGCGTCATTTCGCGGTATTCGCCAGGCAGCAGCGACAAGGTCAGGTTGATCCGGTTCAGGCGTTCGATGTCGACCGCCAGGCTGTCGAGGAAGATCGAGGACATCGCGTGGCCGGCGATCTGCGCCAGGCTCGGGTAGCTGGCATTGACAGGGCCGGCGTGCGGCGGTTCGGCCAGGCGCCCGGCGCCGACGACCAGCACCTTGGTCGCACCAAGGTGGATGGCCGGCGAGATCGGCGCCAGCTGGCGCATCGAGCCGTCGCCGCAATATTCGCGCCTGCCGTCCACGTACAAGGGCACCGCGGGGAAGATGAAAGGAATCGCCGACGACGCCAGCAGGTGCTCGACGCCGACCTGGCTCTGCAGCGCGATCCGCTGCATGCGCACCCACGGCGCAATCTCGGTCGCCGACTGGTAGAAGGTGAGGTGGTTACCCGCCGTGTAAGACGAGGCGGTGACGGCCAGCGCGTGCAGCAGCCCTTCCGACAGCGCGGCGTCGAGGCGCGGCAGGTCGAGCATGCGGTGGAGCAGCCCGACCAGCGGCGTGTTGTCGAGCAGGGATGCGGGCGGCGCGGCGCGCCATTTGCGCAGCAGCCAGCCGAACGACAGCAGCGACAGCCAGCGCGCGCCGGACCGCAGCACGCCGAGCGAGTCGGCGCGGTAGACCTGTTCGACCGTGATGTTTTCCCAGACGTCGAGCAGCTTCTGGACGCCCTCGCCGAAGTTATCGGCGCGGCAGGCAAGCGCCGTGGCATTCATCGCCCCGGCCGAGGTGCCGCAGATGATATCGAATGGCGAGCGCGCGGGCGGCCAGCCGGCTTCCCACAATATGCGCGAAATAGCTTGCAGCACGCCGACCTGGTAGGCCGCGCGTGCCCCGCCACCGGTCAGAATCAGCCCGGTTTTCTGATTTAATCCCATACGGCAAGGTTATCAGGCTATGCACACCTTGAGGTAGCAAAAGTTACCGTTTTTGGACCGTCAGTCGCCCTTTGCAACGCCCTCGCGGCGCGGGTCGGCCCCGCCGAACCAGTACTGCTGGCCGTGGATGGTCAGGCGCTGGATGCCATGCAGCCCGGAGTTCATGTCGTAACTGCGCAGCGTATGGCCGCGCGCCTTGAGCGCCTCATGCACAGCGGGTGAAAAACGCCCGGCTTCCAGTTCGGTCGGGCCGTTGCGGCTGCCGAAGTTGGGCAGGCTGATCGCCTGCTGCACGTTCAGCCCCCAGTCCAGCGTACCGACCAGCACCTTGGCGACGTAGTTGATGATCGCAGGCCCGCCCGGCGAGCCGACCGCCAGCACCAGCTTTTTGGTCTTCTTGTCGAACACGATGGTGGGCGACATCGCGCTGCGCGGGCGCTTGCCCGGCTCGACCCGGTTGGCCACCGGGCCGTCGGCGTCGCGCGAGTCGAACGAGAAGTCGGTCAGCTGGTTGTTCAGCATGAAGCCGCGCACCATCTGGCGCGCGCCAAAGGCATCTTCAACGGTGGTGGTCATCGACAGGCCGGCGCCGCTGCCGTCCATGACGACCAGGTGCGAGGTCGACGGGGTTTCGATGGCGTTATCCATGCCCCATGCGACTTCCATGCCGGGCGGCGTGCCAGCCTTTGCCACGCCCATCGAGCGTTCGCCGATCAGCGCCGCGCGTTCGGCCAGGTAGCCCTTGTCGAGCAGGCTCGGCATGCCGCGGCCCGGCAGCGGGACGAAGTCGGTGTCGGCGGCGTAGCGGTTGCGGTCCGCGTAAGCCAGGCGCCCGGCTTCGGAGAACAGGTGCACCGCGTCGGCGCCGACCTTCCCATCGCGTGGGGCCAGGGCGCGCATGTCCCTGGTCTCGAGGATGCCCAGCATCTGCGCCACCGCGATGCCGCCCGACGACGGCGGCGGCATGCCGCACACCGTGAAGCTGCGGTAGTCGTTGCATACCGGCTTGCGCACCTTGGCCTGGTAGCCGGCGATGTCGCGCGCGGTAAGCAGGCCCGGATTGGTCGGATGGCCCGCTACCTTGGCCGCGATGTCGTTCGCGATGTAGCCCTTGTAAAAGGCGTCGGCGCCGCCGGCCGCAATGGCGCGCAGCGTGTCGGCCAGCTCGGGATTTTTCAGCAGGTGCTCGACCGGCCATGGCTTGCCGGCCGCATCGTAAAAGTAAGCTGCGGCCACCGGGTCCTTGCGCACATGCTTGTCCCACAGGAGCATGCCGTTCAGGCGCTCGCTGACGGGGAAGCCGCGCTCGGACAGGTCGATGGCGGGCGCGAACAGCGCCTTCCACGGCAGCTTGCCGTGTTCCTTGTGCGCCAGCTCGAGCATGCGCAGCACGCCCGGCGCACCTACCGAGCGCCCGCCGACCACGCCTTCAACGCGCGACACCGGCGTGCCGTCGGCGTTCTGGAACAGGGTCTCGGTGGCCTTGCCTGGTGCGGTCTCGCGGCCGTCGAACGCCTGCACGTCCTTGCCGTCGTAATGGACCAGGAACGCGCCGCCGCCAATACCGGACGATTGCGGCTCCACCAGCGTCAGTACCAGCTGGGTCGCGATGGCAGCATCGATCGCCGAGCCGCCCTGGCGCAGGATCGTATAGCCCGCCTCCACCGCCAGCGGATTGGCCGCGGCCACCATGAACTTCTTCGACGCCCAGCCGGCCTTGTCGGTGTACTTGATGCCGATTTCCGGCGCGGCCTGGGCCGCATCTTGCGCCACCACGTGGACCGGGGCGAACGCGCCTGCCAGCAGCGCCGCCAGCGCCAGCATCTTCAACTTGACCATGCAATCTCTCCAGAAAATAAAAAAGGCGCGCGACCAGGGCCGCGCGCCCGATACTCTTGCAATGCTACATCAATTACTTCGGCTGCATGCGGATCGCACCGTCGAGGCGGATGGTCTCGCCGTTGAGCATGGTGTTTTCGATGATGGCTTTGGCCAGGTGGGCGTATTCGGTCGCGCGGCCGAGGCGCGGCGGGAACGGCACCATCTTGCCGAGCGATTCGCGCACTTCTTCCGGCATGCCCATCAGCATCGGAGTCTCGAAGATGCCCGGAGCGATGGTCATCACGCGCACGCCGTTGCGGGCCAGGTCGCGCGCCATCGGCAGGGTCATGCCGGCAACCGCGGCCTTGGAAGCGCCGTAGGCGCACTGGCCCATCTGGCCGTCGAACGCCGCCACCGACGCGGTGTTGATGATGACGCCGCGCTCGCCCGAGTCGCCCGCTTCGGTCTTGCTCATCGCGTCAGCCGCGAGGCGCGCCATGTTGAAGGTGCCGACCAGGTTGATGTTGACGGTGCGCTGGAATACGTCGAGCGGGTGCGGGCCGTCCTTGCCGACCGTCTTGACCGCCGGCGCGACGCCCGCGCAGTTGATCAGGCCGCGCAGCGTGCCCATCGCCACGGCAGCGGCAACTGCCGCCTGGCCGTCGGCTTCAGAAGTCACGTCACACTTGACGAATTCGGCGTTCAATTCTTTGGCCAGCGCGGTGCCGGCGTCCACCTGCACGTCGGCGATGACGACCTTGCCGCCCGCTTCGGTGATCATGCGCGCGGTCGCGGCGCCCAGGCCCGACGCGCCGCCGGTAACGATGAAGACATTGTTTTGGATTTGCATGGTTTTCCTCAGAAAGTTCTTTTTAACGTTTACGTAAACGTCAACCAACCGGATTGTAGCGAACTTTTGATTGGACCAAGCGGAAAAATGGCATTAAAAGCACTGGATGATGGTGCCGGTGCGGGTGCAGTTGCGGCCGTTCTGGTCGAGCACGGTATTGCCGACGCCGCCGGTGTAGCGCGAGCCGTTGGTGTCGGTGCAGCCGCCGCCGTCGCAGCTGTTGACCTGCGCGGGCGCCGCTGGCGGCGGCAGGGCCGGCGTCGGCTGGCCGTACACGGACGGCGGGCGCACGGTCAGGATCGGGCGGTAGCCCTCGGTGACGATCGGCGCCGGCGTCGGCATGCGTTCGATACGCTGCTGGACCGCGCGCCGCTTGACGAGCGGCTTGTTGAGTTTGGAGGGATCTGGCTTGAGCGGCAATGCTTCGCGCTCGGCAACGGCCGGTGCCGCCGCCTGCGGCGGCGCGTCCTGCGCGCTGGCTGCGCCGCAGGCGGTACCTAGTATCAACAAAAATGTCGTCAATTTCATGGTGCCCTCCGGCCGCCTGATGCGTATGCTGTCATTATTGCCCATGCGCGGCGCGCACGCCTGATTCGATACACATCGTAACAATGCATGCAAGTAAGCGCGCGGTCAGTTTGCCGGGCTAGCATGGGGCCATAAGGAGACAGCAATGGAAAATCCACAGCAACAATACCTGGGCAAGCTGGTCAGCCCGGAAGCGGCGCTCGAGCACGTTCGTGACGGCGACATGATCATCGTGCCGACCGGCGTTGGCGAGCCGCCTTCCCTGCTAACCGCGCTATCGACCCACCGCCGCCGCTTCAACGGCGTGCGTGTCGCGCAGATCCTCGCCATGCGCAAGTTCGAGTATTTCGACCAGGAGACCGCGCACCACGTCCGCCACGCCGCGCTGTTCTTCGGCGGCGCCTCGCGCAGCGCCGGCCAGGGCGGCTGGTGCGACTTCATCCCCAACTACTTCTCCGAGATCCCGGTACTGATCGAACGCGGCCTGATGCCGTCCGACGTGGTATTCGCGATGGCCTCGCCGATGACCGAACAGGGCTTCTTCTCGCTCAGCCTCGGCACCGACTACACGATGGCTGCGGTGGCAAAGGCGCGCGCGGTAATCCTCGAGGTCAATCCCAATGTCCCGTTCGCGCACGGCCAGTGCCACGTGCACATTTCGCAGGTGACCGCGCTGGTCGAGAGCGAAGACGCGATCCTCGAAGTCGGGCTCCCCAAGATCGGGCGGGTGCAGGAAGCGATCGGCAAATACGTGGCCGACATGATTGTCGACGGCTCGACGCTGCAGATCGGCTACGGCGGCATCCCCGACGCGGTGGTCATGCAGCTCACGTCCAAGAACGACCTTGGCGTGCACACCGAGATGCTGGGGGACGGCATCCTGACCCTGATCGAATCGGGCGCGGTGACCAACCGCAAAAAGACCTTCATGCCGGGGAAGATGGTCGCGACCTTCGCGCTCGGGTCGCAAAAGCTGTACCGCTTCATGCACCACAACCCGATGGTCGAGATGCACCCGTCGAACTTCACCAACGACCCGTACATCGCGGGCCAGAACGACAAGCTGGTGTCGATCAACGCCAGCCTGCAGGTCGACCTGCTCGGCCAGTGCGGCTCGGAGAGCATCGCCCACCTGCCCTATTCCGGCACCGGCGGCCAGGTCGATTTCGTGCGGGCCGCGAACCGCTCGCGCGGCGGCCAGTCGTTCATCGTGCTGCCCTCGACAGCGAAGGACGACAGCATCTCGCGCATCGTGCCGATGCTCTCGTCGGGCACGCATGCCACCACCAGCAAAAACGACGTCAACTACGTGGTGACGGAATACGGCGTGGCCCAGCTGCGCGGCAAATCGGCCAAGCAGCGCGCGCAGGCGATGATCGCCATCGCGCACCCGGACTTCCGCCCGTCGCTGCGCGAGGCCGCCAACAACATGTGCGTATTCTGAGAATCGAACGCTACGCCGGCTAGGCGGGAGGCGTACCCTCGCGTATCGCCTGTTTGAGCTGGCTGCGCAGCTCGGGGCTGTCCTGGTGCCCATGCACGGCGACAGCGTGCTGCGCGGCTGCGTTGATCAGTTCCGCCTCGCTGTCGGCGGCAATTGTGAGCGAGCAGTTGGTCTCGCTCGGCACCTCGCGGCAATCGATGAATTTGCGTCCCATGACATCCTCCTGCGACAGGTCATCCGCAGATTTCAGTATAGGTAGGCGATGGGGGAGTTCAAGCTGGCGCGGCGGCGGCCGTTCCCGCCAATAGCAGCGGGAACGGCGCTTCTTGCGATTACTGTGCCGGAGCGGCGACGGGCGCCTCGACCGCGGCAGGTGCAGCCGGGGCCGGCGCATGTGCCGCGGCTGGCTCGCTAACGGCGATCCAGCCGGTAACAGGCAGCAGCGGCACCAGCAGCAGCGCCACGATGTTGATGATCTTGATCAGCGGGTTCACAGCCGGGCCGGCGGTGTCCTTGTACGGGTCGCCCACGGTATCGCCGGTGACGGCCGCCTTGTGCGCTTCCGAGCCCTTGCCGCCGTGGTTGCCGTCTTCGATGTACTTCTTCGCGTTGTCCCATGCCCCGCCGCCGGTGGTCATCGAGATGGCCACGAACAGGCCGGTGACGATGGTCCCCATCAGCAGGCCGCCCAGCGCGGCAGGCCCGAGCAGCATGCCGACCACGATCGGCACCACGACCGGCAGCAGCGAAGGCAGCACCATTTCCTTGATCGCCGACGCGGTCAGCATGTCGACCGCCTTGTCGTACTCCGGCTTGGCGGTGCCTTCCATGATGCCCTTGATCTCGCGGAACTGGCGGCGTACTTCCACCACCACCGCACCGGCCGCGCGGCCTACTGCTTCCATCGCCATGGCGCCGAACAGGTAAGGAATCAGGCCGCCGATGAACAGGCCGACGATGACCATCGGGTTCGACAGGTCGAACGAGATGTCCTGGCCGACGTCCTCCAGCGCGTGGGTGTAGTCGGCGAACAGCACCAGTGCAGCCAGGCCGGCCGAACCGATTGCATAACCTTTGGTGACAGCCTTGGTGGTGTTGCCGACCGCGTCGAGCGGATCGGTAATCGCGCGCACCGAATCAGGCATCCCTGCCATCTCGGCGATGCCGCCGGCATTGTCGGTGATCGGGCCATACGCATCAAGCGCGACGATAATGCCGGCCATCGACAGCATCGAGGTGGCGGCGATTGCGATGCCATACAGGCCGCCCATCTGGTACGACGCCAGGATCGCGGCGCACACGGCCAGCACCGGGTAGGCGGTCGACTTCATCGACACGCCAAGGCCGGCGATGATGTTGGTGCCGTGGCCGGTGGTCGATGCCTCGGCGATGTGGCGTACCGGCTTGAACTCGGTGCCGGTGTAGTACTCGGTGATGTAGACCATCAGGCCGGTGAGTATGATGCCGACTACCGCGCAGCCCATCATCGTCATGCGCATCGCATCGTCGCCCCACACCATCCAGGTCACGCCGGCGAAGCCGATCAGCGACAGGATGGCAGCCCACCACAGGCCGGTGTACAGGGCCGACATGATCTTCTTGCCCGGTTTGGCCTTGACCATCGAGCAGCCGACGATCGAGCCGAGGATCGATACCGCGCCAAGCATGAGCGGGTAGACCATGGCCTGGAGGGCGCTCTCGTCGGCGAACACCAGCGCGCCGAGCAGCATGGTGGCGATCAGGGTCACCACGTAGGTTTCGAACAGGTCGGCCGCCATGCCGGCGCAGTCGCCGACGTTGTCGCCCACGTTATCGGCGATCACGGCAGGGTTGCGCGGGTCGTCTTCCGGGATGCCTGCTTCGACCTTGCCTACCAGGTCGGCGCCGACGTCGGCGCCCTTGGTGAAGATGCCGCCGCCCAGGCGCGCGAAGATCGAGATCAGGGACGCGCCGAACGCGAGGCCGATCAGCGGCTCGATAATGTCATGGGGACTGGCGTCGCCGATGGCGTACCAGGTCAGGTACCAGTAGAACAGCGTGACGCCCAGCAGGCCCAGGCCGACCACCAGCATGCCGGTGATGGCGCCGCCCTTGAAGGCCACGTTGAGCGCTTCGTTCATGCCTTTGGTGGCCGCCTGCGCGGTGCGGACGTTGGCACGCACCGACACGTTCATGCCGATGAAGCCGCAGGCGCCGGACAGCACGGCGCCGATCAGGAAACCGATCGCGGTATTCATGTCGAGCAGGACGCCGATCGCGATCAGGAGCACCACGCCGACGATGCCGATGGTGCGGTACTGGCGGGCCAGGTAGGCGGCAGCCCCCTCCTGGATCGCCTGCGCGATTTCCTGCATCCTGGCGTTGCCAGGGTCCTGCCTGAGAATCCAACTGCGTGACCACAGCCCGTAGATTACCGCGATGAAGCCACATACAACTGCAAATACGAGAAAGCTCGCTGCCATAAAAGTCCCCTTGTTTTTCTAATCAAGTACACAAAAACACATCCGAAAGACCGCTTACCAGTCAAACAACTGCGTGCTGCAAAACTTTGAAACTGAAAAACCTGGAGACCGGCGGCGCCCGGCGCAAGCGCCCTGCCGCGCGCGGGCTCACTCATCGCGCATAAAAAAAAGCGGACCCGGGTCCGCTTTGATTGATTATTTCGACAGGGCCGCGAACGCGCGCTCGCGCACTTCGTCGACTGGTCCGACACCGGAAATCTTGCGGTATTGCGGCGCGCCGGGCAGGCCGGACTGGGCCCACTGGTTGTAGTAGCCGAGCAAAACTTCGGTCTGGTTGTGGTAGACGGCAAGGCGTTTCTTGACCGTCTCTTCGAGGTCGTCGTCACGCTGTACCAGCGGCTCGCCGGTGATGTCGTCGACATTGTCCACTTTTGGCGGATTGAATTTGGTGTGATACACGCGGCCGGAAGCCGGGTGCGAGCGGCGCCCGCTCATGCGTTCGACGATCAGTTCGTCGGGCACGTCGAATTCGAGCACGTAGTCGACATCAATGCCGGCTTCCTTCATGGCGTCAGCCTGCGCGATGGTGCGCGGGAAGCCGTCGAACAGGTAGCCATTCTCGGTGTCTTTTTCCTTCAGGCGGTCCTTGACCAGGCCAATCATGATGTCGTCCGACACCAGGCCACCTGCGTCCATTACCTTCTTGGCGGCCAGGCCAAGCTCAGTCCCGGCCTTGATCGCGGCGCGCAGCATGTCGCCAGTCGAAATTTGCGGGATGTTGAACTTTTCCTTGATGAAGTTAGCTTGGGTACCCTTGCCGGCACCCGGTGCTCCTAACAAAATGAGACGCATGAAAATTCCTAGACTGATTTAAATTTGATTATATTTTTGGCAACAAATCCACATTGATGCATATCTGACTACCTTGGTACGAAACTTACCACAAAAGTCACGGAATTACCCAATTTGGAAATGCTTTGCCATTTTTTGATTGATCTGGCGCAGGGCTTGTTCAGTTTGTCCGAAGCGAACTGAACTAAACGTGCGCTGTCACACAACTGTTACGCCGCTGTCGGGTAGTGCTGGCGGACACGGGCCAGGTCTGCCGGCGTGTCCACGCCGGCAGCCGGCGCGCTGTCGGTGATATGTACCGCGATCGGAAAACCGTGCCACAGCACGCGCAGCTGCTCGAGCGCCTCCACCTCTTCCAGCGGCGACGCTTCAAGGCCGGGATAGGCCTGCAGGAAGGCGTTGCTGTACGCGTAAAGACCGATATGGCGCAGCGGTGCATAACCGGCAGGGAGCGCCTCCTTCGACTGCGCAAAGGCGTCGCGGTGCCATGGGACCGTGGCACGCGAGAAGTACAGCGCGCGGCCGTGCTTGTCGAGCACCACCTTGACCACGTTCGGGTTGAAGCAGTCATCCATGCTGGACAGCGGATGGGCGCAGGTCGCCATCTGCACCTCGGGCGAGATGCGCGACGCGCACGCGGCCAGCAGCGCCGGGTCGATCAGCGGCTCGTCGCCCTGCAGGTTGACCACGACTTCGTCCGGCGCCAGGCCAAGCGCGCGCGCCACCTCGGCGATGCGGTCGGTTCCGGACGGATGGTCGGAGCGGGTCATGAAGGCTTCGACGTTATGCGTCGCGCATGCGGCGGCGATGTCGAGGTGGTCGGTGGCGACGATCACGCGCGAAGCGCCCGACAGCAGCGCACGTTCGGCCACGCGCACGACCATCGGCTTGCCGCCCAGGTCGGCCAGCGGCTTGTTCGGCAGGCGCGTCGAGGCCAGGCGTGCCGGGATGATGACGATAAAGCCCATTACTGCGGCTCGATCTTGCGCGCTTCGTCGGCCCACATGATCGGAATGCCGTCGCGCACCGGGAACGCCAGGCGGTCGCCGCGGCAGATCAGTTCCTGCGCTTTTTTATCGTATTCGAGCGGGCCTTTGCACA
>DASWSX010000122.1:0-7424 GCA_036402435.1 Telluria sp.
TTCTAAGCTGAACCGCCTGCCCGATTACGTCATCGTCGAAGGCCCGCTGGCCGGCGGCCACCTCGGCTTCGGGCTCGACTGGGCCGAATACGACCTGCACACCATCATGGACGAGATCCACGCCTTCATGCGCGCGGAAAAGCTGAATATCCCGCTGATCGCCGCCGGCGGCATCTTCACCGGCAGCGACGCGGTCAGCTTCCTTGAAAAAGGCGCCGCCGGCGTCCAGGTCGCAACGCGCTTCACCGTCACCCACGAGTGTGGCCTGCCCGACAACGTCAAGCAGGAGTACTACAAGGCGTCGGAAGAAGACATCATCGTCAACGGCGTCTCGCCGACCGGCTACCCGATGCGCATGCTGAAGAACACCCCGGCGATCGGCTCGGGCATCCGTCCGGGCTGCGAGTCGTACGGCTACCTGCTCGACGCCACCGGCAACTGCTCGTACATCAATTCGTACAACCGCGAAGTGATGGCCAATCCGGACTCGAAGACGATCGTGGTGATGGACAAGACCTGCCTGTGCACGCACATGCGCAACTTCAACTGCTGGACCTGCGGCCACTACACCTACCGCCTGAAGGACACCACCCACAAGCTGGCGGACGGCACTTACCAGGTCCTGTCCGCGGAGCACGTGTTCAAGGACTACCAGTTCAGCGTCGACAACCAGGTCGCGCTGCCGGAAAAGCAGGAAAGCGTTCTCGCCTGAGCTGCCTTGCCCTGCCTGAGAGCCCGCGCCCGCCGCGGGCTTTTTTCATTCCTCGCGCCATTCGCCAGGCGCTGGCTCACGCACCAAAAAAGTGCGATGATCATTTCGAACCTCGCGGTCACAGGTTGGTCAAAGGAATAAGGCCACAGGGGAACCCATGCTTGTCAGCGAAGACACCGTATTTGCGGGCCTCCTCACGGATGCCACTGGCAAGGTCACAACCTGGAACGAAGGTTGCGAACAGCTGTTCGGCATCCCTGCCACGGGCGCCCTGAACCGCCCGCTCGCCAGCCTGGTCGATCCGGCCGCCGGCGACGCCTTGCTGGAGCGCTGGTCAGGCCATAACGCCCACTGCGACGCCCTCCAGCTCGACATCCCGATGCCGGACGGCGGACGCCGCGGCACCGAGCTGACCCTGATTCCCCAGTTTGGCGCCGGCCAGTTGCTGACCGGCTTTGTCGCCTTCTTCGTGGCCGAACCCGAAGGTGCCGAACTGTCCCTGATCGGAAGAATGCCGCTGCGTGGCGTGATCGATGTGCTGCCCGGAACCTTCTATGTCATCCGCGAGGATGGCACCTTCGCGCTGTGGAACAAGACGCTGGAACGGGTTACCGCAATGACGCCCGAGGAACTGAAGGTGGCCCACGCGCTGGACATGTACGACATTACCGACAAGCGCATCATCGCCGCCAAGGTCAAGGAAGTGTTCGACAACGACGTCGAGGTCTATGTCGAGGCCAATTACCTCGACAAGTACGGCAACGCCACCCCCTACCTGCTGTGCGGCGCGCGCATCGAATGCCGCGGCCAGCGCTACCTGTGCGGCATGGGCATCGACATTTCCGACCGCCGCGCCCAGGAAGAAGTGCTGCGCGTGCGCGAGCGCGCCCTGCACGCCACCAGCAACGGCCTGGTGATCACCCGCTGCGACAAGGACGACAACTCGATCGAATACGTCAACCCGGCCTTCGAGCGCATCGCCGGCTACTCCGCCGACGAAGTGATCGGGCGCGACTCGCGCTTCATGGCCGCGCCCGGTCTCGACCAGGATCAGCGCGTACGCCTGCGCAAGGCGATCCGCGCGCGCCAGCAGGTCAACGTGGTGTTCCGCAACCTGCGCAAGAACGGCGAGGTGTTCTGGAACGACCTGACCATTACCCCCGTGGCGGATGGCACCGGCAAGGTAACGCATTTTATCGGCGTCATTAACGATGTCACCGCGCTCAAGCAGCGCACCGCCCTGCTCGAACACGAGGTCAACCATGACCCGCTGACCGGCCTGGCTAACCGAACGCTGCTGTGGGACCGGCTGGAGCAGGCCATCCATATGGCGCAGCGTAACAAGTCGCTGGTGGCCACCGCGCTGATCGACCTGAACGGCTTCAAGCAGATCAACGACAGCTATGGCCACGAGGCCGGCGACGAGGTGCTGAAGGTGGTCGCCAAGCGCCTGCAGGCGTCGGTGCGCGAGAGCGACACGGTGGCGCGGCTGTCAGGCGACGAGTTCGTGCTGGTGCTGGTCAACCAGCCTTCCTTGCGCTACACGCTGCGCATGATCGAACGCCTGCGCGACGCGCTGGCGCGCCCGGTCGTGTTCGACAGCACCGAAATCGGCACCGGCGCCAGCATCGGGGTGAGCGTCTACCCGCATGACGGCACCTGCGCGGTCGAACTGGTGCGCACGGCCGACGTTGCGATGTACCACGCCAAGGCGTCGCAAAAGAACGAGGCGTGCTTCTTCTCGGCCGACATGAAGTCGACCACGGAGGCGCGCCAGAAGCGCGAGGACGCGATGCGCAACGCGATCGAGCGGCGCGAGCTGTTCCTGATGTTCCAGCCGCGCGTCGACCTGCAGACCGGCTACATCAGCGCGCTCGAAGCGCTGGTGCGCTGGCGCCACCCTGAAAGCGGCGTGCTGCTGCCGGGCTCGTTCCTGTCCGACGCCGAGGAAAACGGCATGATCGTCCCGATCGGGCGCGAAGTGCTGCTGCAGGCCTGCGACTTCCTGGCGCGGCGCCAGCGCGCCGGACTGCCGCTGCTGCCGATCGCGCTCAATTCGTCGTCGCGCGAGTTCCGCGAGCCGGGGTATGTGGCCACCATCGCCGAGCTGCTCGACCGCCATGAGCTACGGCCGGAGATGCTGGAGATCGAGCTGCGCGAGGATGGCCTCAACAACAACCACCAGCTCGGCCTCGACGTGATGTTCCAGCTGCGCGACCTGGGCGTGCGCCGTTCGCTCGACGCCTTTGGCGAGGGCATGTCCGACCTGAACTACATGCAGAAGCTGCCGCTGACCCACGTCAAGGTCGCGCGCTCGGCCATCAACCGCATCAGCGAAGACGCGCGCAGCGGGTCGGTGGTCAAGGCGCTGATCGACATCGGCCACGACCTGGGCATCAAGGTGATTGCCAAGGGCGTCGAGACGCGCACGCAAATGGAATTTTTGCGCGCCAACGCCTGCGATGAAATGCAGGGGCGGCTGTTTGCCGAACCGTTGTCCGAAGCCGCCCTGCAGGGAATGCTGACGTCTACGACGCCCGCGTTGTAGGTCAGCCTTCGGAGGTAATGCGCCGCGCCAGCGCGCCCAGTACGTCGCCGGCCATGTCGTTCGACACCTGGCAGGTGCCGGCGTTCGCGTGGCCACCGCCGCCATACTCGAGCATCAGCGCGCCGATATTGGTCTGCGAAGTGCGGTTCAGGATCGACTTGCCGGTTGCGAACACGGTGTTCTGGTTCTTCAGCCCCCACAGCACGTGGATCGAAATATTCGTTTCCGGGAACAGCGCGTAGATGATGAAGCGGTTGCCGGCGAAGATGACTTCCTCGTTGCGCAGGTCGAGCACGACCAGGTTCTTGTCGACCACGGCGCAGCGCCGGATCTGGTCTTTGCATTTTTGACTGTGCTCCAGGTACATCGTGGTGCGTTCCAGTACGTCAGGCAAGCCCATGATGTCGGCGATCGTGTGGGTCGCGCAGGCGTCGATCAGGGCCATCATCAGGTTGTAATTGGAAATCCGGAAGTCATGGAAGCGCCCCAGCCCGGTGCGCGCGTCCATCAGGAAATTGAGCAGGTCCCAGCCCTGCGGCGCCAGGATCTCTTCCCGCGTGAAATTGGCCGAATCGCCCTTGTCGACCGCCGCCATCATGGCGCTCCACGCCAGCGGGAACGTGCTGGCCCCGCCGTAGTAGTCGTACACCACCCGCGCAGCCGACGGCGCCGACGGCCGGATGACGTGGTTGGCGCGCTCGCCCTTGTTGCGGATCGTTTCGGACAGATGATGGTCGAACGCAAGATGCACGCCGGGCACGTACGGCAGGTTGGTCGAGATGTCGCGGCCGGTGACTGCGATTTTCCCGTCCTGCATGTCCTTCGGGTGCACGAACAGGATGTCATCGATCAAGCCCAGGTGCCTGAGCAGCACGGCGCACACCAGGCCGTCGAAATCGCTGCGGGTCACAAGGCGGAATTTTCTTGGTTCAGCGGACATGGCATACCCTTCCATCAGAAATGACAAAAGGCCGGAGCGGCCTGTGCGATTGACTATGATACGACCGTGAAGTTGCCTGTACACAGCTATTGGCCGCTTCCTTGCTACGCAACAAGCTCGGTGCGCATTCCAGTACCCCGATTGTGCAGACTGTCGCAAACGGATGGCCGTACGGCGGTGGCGGGCCTACAGTTGCAACATCCCAACAGTATTTGACGCCGCAAAATGGCTTTTCGGGCTGCGCAGGCTTACACTGCGTGACAAAAAAGCAAACGACGTCCACGGAAAACGAACTACATGCAAGCACGCCCTCCCCACCAGCAGTCCTTCGCCAACAGCCTCGCCTGGCTGCACAAGGGTTTTGACGCGACGGCGACCTGGGTCACCCAGCTCTCGTGGTGGAAATTCTTCCTGTTCGCCGCGCTGTCGCTGATCGCCGCCTCGATCGTGCAGGAGGAACTGTTCTCCGGCAGCGGCGGCCCGATGGTGGTCCGCTCCGACAGCAAGGCCGGCAAGCGCGACGCTTCCGAACCGCACATCGTCATCGACGACACCGGCATCCGTTTCAATCCGCGCAAGGGCAAGCTGCCCGTGCCGCCGGAGCCGCCGCAGCCACCCGAGCCGGGTGAACTGCCGGTGCCGCCGGCCGCCGGCGAACTGCCGGTGCCGCCTGCCCCGCCGGCTGCGGCCAGCACCGGCCTGGACGATGGCTCGGTCCACATCGAACTGCCGCCGCAGATTGGCGAGGAACTGTCGAACGCCATCGAAGAAGCGGTGGACGACATGGCCGAGCAGAAAGTGACGCGCTATCACAACCAGGCATCGACCTGGTTCAAGAGTTTCATCTCGCTGCTGCTGCTGGCCTTGTTCGCCACCAAGGCCCTGATGGGCGGCAAGAAGCGCGCCGAAGCGGAAACCCAGAGCGCCAACGCGGCCGCGGAGCGCGAATCGATGCAGCGCCAGCTGTCGGAGGCGCGCATGCAAATGATGCAGGCCCAGGTCGAGCCGCACTTCCTGTTCAATACGCTGGCCTCGGTCGAATACCTGATCGAGACCAACCCGCCGCGCGCCTCGGCGATGCAGCGCAGCCTGATCCAGTACCTGCGCGCGGTGCTGCCGCAGATGCGCGACAACGCGGTGGTCACCAACCTCGGGCGCGAGGCCGACATGGTGAAGGCCTACCTGAACCTGCTCAAGATGCGCATGGAAGAACGGCTGACGGTCGACATGCAGATCCCGGACGAACTGCGCAGCGCCGCGTTCCCGCCGATGATGCTGCAGTCGATGGTCGAGAACGCCATCAAGCACGGCCTCGAATGCAAGCCGGAAGGCGGCACCCTGAAGATCGCCGCGGAAGTGGCGGGCAGCAAGCTGCGCGTGATCGTGTCGGACAACGGCGTCGGCTTCGGCGTGCATCCGAGCGACGGCACCGGCCTCGGCCTGCCGACCATCCGCGAGCGCCTCAAGCTGCTCCATGGCGACCAGGGCAAGCTGACCATCACGGCCAACTCGCCGAGCGGAGTCATTGCGACCATTGAAGTTCCCTACCAGGTGTCGAAGTAAGCGATTGATTTACACCGGGTTTCGTTGAATAATTGTCACTCTCACTTTAATCAGACCGACTCATGCCTACTGCAATCATTGCCGACGACGAAAGACTGATGCGCGACCAGCTGCGCATGCGACTGGGGCAGGTCTGGCCCGAACTCGACATCATCGGCGAGGCGAAGAATGGCGAGGAGGCGGTCGACCTGGTGCGCGAGCTCAAGCCAGACCTGACCTTCCTCGACATCCGCATGCCGGGCAAGACCGGGATGGAGGCCGCGCGCGACATTGGCGCGCAAAGCAACGTGGTGTTCGTGACCGCCTACGACCAGTACGCGGTGGAAGCGTTCGAGCGCGGCGCGGTCGATTACGTGCTCAAGCCGCCTGAGCAGGAGCGCCTGCAGATTACCGTGGACCGCCTCAAGGCGCGCCTGGCCAGGCCGAAGGAAGCCGTGGCCGAAAGCGTGACGGCAATGCTGTCGCAGCTGGCCGAGAAGATGGCCAAGCCGAAGCCCAACTACCTGCAATGGATCCAGGCCAGCATCGGCCAGGACCTGCGCATGATCCCGGTCGAGGAAATCCTGTTCTTCCGCTCCGACGAAAAGTACACCTGCGTACAGACCGAGAAGTTCGAAGCGCTGATCCGCAAGCCGGTGCGCGACCTGGCCGAGGAACTGGACCCGTCGCTGTTCTGGCAGATCCACCGCGCCACCCTGGTCAACGTAAATGCGATTGAAGGCGTCACGCGCGATATCCGCGGGCGCCACCTGGTGCTGATCAAGGGCCGCCCTGACAAGCTCGAGGTGAGCCGCAGTTTCCTGCATCTGTTCAAGCAGATGTAAAGCCTGCCCGCATCGGACTGCGGCACGTCAATTCTTTCTCCACTGCAAAGCTTGCCGTAGCTCAAGACACTGATTTTTCCGGAATCTATCGTACGCAGAGGGCTCGCCTCCGCGGGCCCATCACTGGCGGGCGGCCTTATGTTCCACATGCGTAAATCCGGCAGGGCGTTGCGGGCAGCGATGTTCCTGGTTGGCGTGGCCAGCGGAGCGGCCCTGGCGCGCGCGGCCAACGGCGGGCGCGGCCCGCGCCTGCTGCGCAATCGCAGCCCCGGCATCATCGAAAACGCCAGCGACGCCATCATCTCGACCGATGAATCGCAGCACATCGTGCTGGCTAACCCATCGGCTGCGGCGATGTTCGCGACCACGGTGGCGGACATGCAGGGCAGTCCGCTCAACCGCTTCATCAACCCCGATCCACTGCTGCTGGCTGGCGGCGGCACCGCCCCGGCGGTGTCGGCCTGGTTCAGTGCCGGGCGCAGCGGGCGCCGCGCCACCGATTATGCCATCACCGGCGTTCGCGCCAGCGGCGAAACCTTCCCGCTGGAAGGTTCGGTGTCGACCAGCACCGACAGCGGCGACTCGTTATACACGATCATCCTGCGCGACGTCACCGAGCGCCAGTTGGTGCAGGAGAAGCTGTCGCGTTCGCACGCCCAGCTGCGCCAGCTGTCGGCGGCGCTGCAGACTATCCGAGAGGAAGAACGCACCCACATCGCACGCGAGCTGCACGACGATCTCGGCCAGCTGCTGGCCTCGCTGCGGATGGACCTGACCCTGCTGCAGCAGCAGCCCGGCGCCAGCAGCGACGCACTGCGGCTGATGAAAGGCATGGAG
>DASWSX010000123.1:0-30834 GCA_036402435.1 Telluria sp.
AAGGCCAGCGCGGGAACGTCAGCCGTGCAACTGCATTTCAAACCCAGGCGCAAGACCGCCTGACGTCTTCTTCACCGGTTCGTCCCTCAATCTGACCGGCATCTGGACAGCGTCCAGGCGAAAAAAAATATGATCCACATCAAAATTTTTCGAAAGGGATAAATAAAGGCGGCTCTTTCGAGATTTTTGATGTGAGTCAATTTTTTAAGATACCTCCTAAATGTATGATTTGCCCATGGTCGAACGGTGCATTTCCGCACCAGACATAACTAGGTGATAAAAACATGAAGAGGACAATCATTTCCCAAGCCATCCTGGCACTCGTTATTGGCGCAGCTACCATGGCGCCAGCTATTGCACAGCATGCGGGCCACGGCAAAGCCGACAACAGCTCGGCGGTACAGTACCGCCCTGACGTCACCTTCACCATGCGTACGGATATTGCCGACGGCAAGCTGGTGTTCATCAGCGAAACCGGCGCCACCAAAGGCATGGTCAACCCGACCCTGAACGTGCCTGAAGGCGCGGTCGTGCAGATCAACCTGATCAACGGCGACGGTGCCACCCACGATATCAGCGTGCCGGAATTCAATGCGAAATCGAACCAGATCAACGACAAGGGCGCAAGTACCTCGATCGTGTTCAAGGTTGGCAAGAAAGGCGTCTACACCTACATCTGCACCCTGCCTGGCCACGTAGCGGCCGGCATGATCGGCAAGATCGTGGTTGGCGGCGCAGTCGAGGCGCCGGTCGCCAAGGGCGTGGACATTTCGCAGAACCCGAAGGACGTGGGCAAGCCGGTCGGCACCCGCGGACCGAAAAAGCTGACCGTCAACCTTGAGACGACGGAAATCACCGGCCAGCTGGCCGACGGCACGACCTACAAATACTGGACCTTCAATAACAAGGTGCCGGGCCCGTTCATCCGCGTACGCGTCGGCGACACGGTCGAGGTCAACATGGCCAACGCCAAGGACAGCCACATGATCCACTCGGTCGACTTCCACGCCGTGACCGGCCCTGGCGGCGGCGCGGCAGTGACGCAGGCGGCGCCTGGCAGCACCAAGAGCTTCACGTTCAAGGCGCTCAACCCCGGCCTGTACGTGTACCACTGCGCCACGCCGATGGTGGCCCAGCACATCTCGAACGGCATGTATGGCATGATCCTGGTCGAGCCGGAAGGCGGCCTGGCCAAGGTCGACCGCGAGTTCTACGTGATGCAGGGCGAGCTGTACACGGCGCAGCGCCACGGCACCCAGGGCGAAGCCGAGTTCTCGCTCGAGAAGCTGCTCAACGAACAGCCTGAACACCTGATGTTCAACGGCACCCACGATGCGCTGACCAAGACGCACCGCATGGAAGCCAAGGTAGGCGAAACGGTGCGCATCTTCTTCGGGGTCGGCGGTCCGAACCTGACATCGAGCTTCCACGTTATCGGTGAAGTGTTCGACCGTGTCTATTCGCACGCCGACCTGACCTCGCCGCCGCTGAAGAACGTGCAGACCACCAGCGTTGCCCCGGGCGGCGCCACGATGGTCGAGTTCAAGGTGGAAGTGCCGGGCCGTTATATCCTGGTCGACCACGCGCTGTCGCGCATGGAAAAAGGCCTGGCCGGTTTCATGTACGTGACCGGCAAGGAAAATCCGGACGTGTTCCGCACGTCCAGCAAGCCGGATGGCGACTCGGGTCACTGATCTGATTGCTTCACGCCAAGACCCGCAACATGCGGGTCTTTTTTGCGTTCTGCGGTAGCGCGTTTGCGCTGCCGCTTCTAAAGAAAGATGCCTCATGCTCACGTCGAAAATCGACCCGCGCGAGTTCCTCAAGCGGCTGCCGCTGTTTGCCGACTTCACGTCCGACGAGCTGCACGACCTGGCCGCGGGAACCCAGGAGCACTATGTTGCCCGTGGTACGCAGATCTTCCGCCGGGGCGACCCTTGCCGCGGCTTCCACATCGTCATTTACGGCCAGGTCAAGCTGGGCTTTGTCTCGGCCCGCGGGGATGAAAAAATCATCGAGATCATCGGACCCGGTTTCAGTTTTGGGGAAGCCCTGATGTTCATGGAAAAGCCCTACATCGTGGGCGCCGCAACGCTGGCCGATACGATGCTGCTGCATATCGCCAAGGAATCGGTGTTCGGCACGCTGGAACGCAATCCTGCGTTCGCGCGGCGCATGCTCGCTGGCATGAGCCGGCGCCTGCACGGCCTGATCAAGGATGTCGAATCGTACTCGCTGCGCTCGGGCAGCCAGCGCATCGTTGGCTACCTGCTCAAGGATGAACCGGATGGTGACGGTGCACGGGTCACGCTCGAGGTCAGCAAGAAATCGCTGGCCTCGCGCCTGAACCTGACGCCTGAATACTTCTCGCGCGTGCTGCACGACCTGACCGAGCAGGGAATGATTACGGTCCAGGGCCGCCAGATAACGATCTGCGATATCGGCAGGCTACGCGTCTACGAAGGCTGAAACTGCGCGCGCGCGCGGCGGCAGCGCAGCGCTGCGCCGCCCAGGTCAAGCGCCAGCTGCAGGCTGGCGGCGGCCAGCAAGAAGGCCGCAGGGCGCGCCAGCCACGCCGGCCAGGCCACCGCGGCCAGCAGCGCAAGCAGCGCGGCCGCGTGCCACCAGAACTGGCGGCGCGCCTTTGCATCGGGCAGGATGGTACGGATCGGCAGCAGGTTCGCCTTGCTGGCGCGCGGGTCCTGCTGCATGTGGTACCACAGCAGGAACGGCACGATCTTGTACAGCATGCCGTTAACCGCGCCCATCGCAAACCCCGCGACGAACATGACGCCCGTGGCCAGCGCGACCATTTCACCGGCCGGCATCAGGTACAGCAGGGCGCTGGCGGCCAGGCTGGCCAGCGACAGGCGCCAGTACAGCGTGGTCGCATCTGTGTCCTTGCGCTTGCGTTGAATGAGCAGCCAGGCGGTCAGCGCAGCAAACGCGGCCAGCGCGGCCGCCACCGGAATGCCCGCCGTGCCTGCGTGCGCGGGCCAGTACACCCACACCGCACTCCACGCGGCCAGCAGCCCGGCAAGCAGCCATACGGCCCAGCGGGTCACCAGCGCCGGATAAATCTTCGACGACTGGAACATGGGGATGACCTGGAACGCGACGCATACCACCAGCGTTGCAACCCACCCGACCAGGCCCCACGCGGCGTGCAGGTCGGTGAGGGTGATGACCGGCAGTCTTGCGCGTCCGCTCAGGTGAAGCGTCAGCGCGGCGCCAAGCGCCACCGTCGCAAGCAGGCCGCCAAGCGCGACCCGCATGCCGCGCACCATCGGCATGGCCGCTGGGGCGGCCGGCCTGGCCAGCGCGCGCGCGAGCGGCGCCATGATCAAGGCCAGCGCCGCCGCCAGCAGCAGTGCGGCCGGCAGGAACAGCGGCGTGACGTTCCGGGCCAGCGCAGCGGCGAGCAGCAGCGCGCCAAGCGCCAGGCCGGACCAGGACGCGGCGATGATGCCACGGGATGGAGCCAGCGCCGCGCCGGTCACCACAGGGATCAGCTGCAGCATGGCGCCGGCCATCGCCATCGACAAATAGCCCAGTGTCAGCAGGTGGGTCGCGCCCAGGGTGGCCGCCGACCAGCGCGAGACGAATGCCTGGTCCCCGGCCCACAGCAGCAGCAAGGCCGCCAGCAGCGCGAACCAGGGCGCCGTCAGCAGGAAGCGCAGGGACGCGCCGGGTGCTGGCGACAGCGCATACGCCAGTGCGCGCTGCATCAGTTTTCCTGGATGAGGACCTGGTACAGGCCCGGCTCCGGTTCGCTGCAGCGGAAGGCGTAGCCATTGGCCTCAAGGATGCGGTAAAGCGGATGCGGTTCGCGGTCGATCAGCATGCGCACCTGCTGTCCGGGCGCCAGCACAGTCAGCGCGTCGAGCACGTGTTCCATCGGCTCGGGAGGAAACATGCCGCGCAGGTCAAGGAAGATTTCGGGGGTGTCGGTGGGCGTTGGCATGGGACTCTGTCAGATGAAGAACAAGGGATTTTTTGTTACCGCGGTGGTGACGATATAGGCAAAGCAGCCGATTGCCGCGATGAAGGCGCCAAGGCGCCCGATGCGGGTCTTGCCGTATTTGAGGGCGACCGAACCGAGCACGATGTAGGCAACAAGCGCGCCTATCTTGGCGCCCAGCCATGGACTCGACATTGGCGACAGGCCGGCCCACCATGCCAGCGCGATCGCGGTTGCCAGCAACAGCGAATCGACCAGGTGCGGGGTGCGCCTGACCCACCCGCGCGACAGCATCGGCGAGCCGGCCAGCATCCACATGCCGCGTACCAGGAACAGCGAAGCGCTGGCCGCGGCGAGGGTCATATGGACGTGTTTAAGCAGGATGTAGGACATGGGTGCGGTGGTTGATCTGGTTCATGGGCTGGCAGCCGGGGTGGCCGTCCGGGACCGACAGCAGCGCCGATAACGGAACATGGTCGAGCCGCTCGAGGTAGGCCCCGGTGGCCTCGGCCAGCAGGTGCCTGAGCTTGCAGCGGCCGGCCAGCATGCAGGTGTTGGTCTGCTCTGAAAAGCATTCAACCATCTGGAAGTCGGGCTCTGTGGCACGAATCACCGCGCCGAGCATGAGCTGCCCGGGTTCGCGCGCCAGCCGGATGCCACCGGCGCGGCCGCGCAGCGTTGTGAGTATGCCCAGCTGCCCAAGGTGGTAGACGATTTTGCTCAGGTGATTGTGCGAGATGCCGTGCGCGTTGGCGATCTCGCGGATGGTAATGGTCTGGCCCGGGTGCGTCCCCAAGTGCATCAGTATGCGCAATGCATAATCGGTGTAGTCGGTCAGGCGCATGGCGGTGTCCGGGCGCCAGGGTCAGCTGACAAACTTGAAGTCGATGATCACTTCGCCAGGGCCGAGCGCCAGGTAGGCCGCCTGAAGCCGCGCCCCGAAGTGCTGGGACAGCTGCTGCAGCAGCGGCAGCGGATCGTGATCGTTATAAAAGCGCATGGTCTCGCCGGCGGTCAGGGCGCTCAGGGCGCCGAAGATGGCGGCGTGGCGGAAGCGCCGGGCAACGCCGCGGGCGTCAAAGGCGTAGACGCCCTGGTCGACCTGCGGCGTGGAGCAATCGTGTGGCATGTGGATCTCCCAAAAAATCGGCTGTGAAGGGCCGGCTGCGTGCTGCGGCAGCCGGCTTCGCGGTGCGCTTACTTTGCGGCGGCCAGCGCGGCTGCCGAGAGCTTGCGCTCGGCCCGCTTCTGGAATACCAGCCGCCACATGAACAGGGTCAGGAACATGATACCGATCGAGAACACGATGTCACCCGGTACGCGCAGCCAGACCATGGTTTCCATGAACGGGGAGTGAACCACTTCGGGCGAACGTGCAAACCAGACGCCCCGTGTGATGCTGGCCCAGGCCTGGTAGATGCCGGCCGGGACGAGCGACATGAATACCATCATCGCCAGGCCAAGGTTGAGCAGCCAGAACATCGGGCGCAGGGCCGCATCGGACCAGGCCAGCCGGTCGGTCAGTCCGCGCAGGCAGAACAGCATCAGGCCGATGCCCAGCATCCCGTACACGCCAAACAGTGCGGCGTGGCCGTGGGCTGCGGTCATGTTCATGCCCTGCATGTAGTACAGCGCGATCGGGGTGTTGATGGTAAAGCCAAGCAGGCCGGCGCCGATGACATTCCAGAAGCCGACTGCGATGAAGCACAGGATAGGCCACTTGTAGGTTTCAACCCAGGGTGCCGATTTGGAACGCTTGTAGTTGCGGAATGCCTCGACACCGATGATCGCCAGCGGTACCACTTCAAGTGCCGAGAACATCGAGCCGATCGCAATCACCGAGGTCGGCGTGCCGGTAAAGTACAGGTGGTGCAGGGTGCCGAGGATACCGCCGAACATGAACACGATGGTTTCGAGCACGATGGCGCTGTTGGCCGAGGCGGCGCGGATCAGGCCGAGGCGGGTGAACAGCAGCGCGATGACGGCCGTGGCGAACACTTCAAAGAAGCCTTCGACCCACAGGTGGACCAGCCACCAGCGCCAGTATTCGACCATCGAGTAGTGCGTGGTCTTGCCCCAGGTGAGCGAGGTGGCGTAGAAGCCGCCAATACAGACAGCTGCCAGGAACACCATGGCGATCAGGCCGCGGCTCTCCGATGGTTTCTTCAGCGCCGGCCACAGGCCGCGCCCGAGCAGGGTGGCCCAGAACAGCAGGCCGACAAACAGCAGGATCTGCCAGACCCGGCCCATACTGGTGAACTCAAGGCCCTGGTTACCAATCCAGAAAGCGAAGTCGGTGCCCTGCTTTTGCAGGGTGCCGAGCCAGCCGAAGATGGTCGAGCCGGCCACGATGAACAGCAGCGCGTAGAACAGCACGTTGACGCCGAGCGCCTGGTATTTCGGCTCCTTGCCCGAGATGGCAGGGGCGATATACAGGCCGGTGGCCAGCCACGCGGTGGCGATCCACAGCACGGCGAACTGGGTGTGGATGGTGCGGCTGACGGTAAATGGCAGGATCTCGGCCAGCGGGAAGCCGAAGAAGCTGGTGCCCTCGACCGCGTAGTGCGCCGTAATGACCCCCATGCCTACCTGCGCCAGGATCAGCGCCACCACGACAAAGAAGTACTTGCGCGTGGCTTTCATCGACGCGGTCGGCTTCAGGTCGAACAGCGGATCGTTCTTGGGCGGTGCCGGGTCGTCCTCTTCCTTGTGCGTCCCGTGGAAGAACACCATGCCGGCGATCGCAGCAATCATCAGGATCACGCTGGCGATCGACCACATGCCGGCGCCGGCGGTCGGCGTATTGCCAACCAGGGGCTCGTGCGGCCAGTTACTGGTGTAGGACAGGTTGGTTTCGCCCGGACGGTCGGTCGCCGCTGCCCATGCGGTCCAGAAGAAGAACCCGGTCAGCGATTTGCGGTCATGCGCAACAGGCAGCGAGTTAGGGGTCATCGCGTACTGTTCACGCAGCGCGTCGAGTGCACGGGCGTCGCCGAACAGGTCGTCGAAGTGCTGTGCGGTCAGGCGTATGGCCTCGGCACGGATCGGCGAAATCACCAGCACGTCCGACGCGGCGTTGTAGGTGTTGGTGCGCAGTTCAGTCTTGACCAGCACGTCGATACGCGCCTTGTCGCCCGCGTCAAGCTCGGCGTAAGCGAGCTTGAAGTCGCGCTGTGCGAACAGGTCCTGCAAGGCGAGCGCCTCGCGGTGCAGCCAGTCGGCCGACCAGTCCGGGGCCAGATAGCTGCCGTGGCCCCAGACGGTGCCCAGCTGCTGGCCGCCGGCGGAAAGCCAGGCCTGCTGGCCGTATTGGAGGTGCTCTTTGGAGAACAGGATGTCGCCGTCGGCAGTGCGAACCTGCGTCGGGATCGGTGGCTTTTCCAGGTAGATTTCGCGGCCGACCCATAGGAGGGTGGCGAACGAAAGTACACAGATGACAGCTAGCCATGTCCATAATTTGCGCGTGGCGTGCATGACAATTTCCTTATTGATGTTGTGAAGGTGAAGCAGGGTGAACGTTAAGATGCATTTTATTGGTATGTTTTCAAAGCAGCAAACGAAATGGCTGTTTAAAATTGATCTGGTTTAGGTATTTCCGAACTGGCGTGCAGGAGGGCGGACCACACTCTTCAGCACGGGCCGATGGTAGCTGGCCCAGCCGCGGGCCGAACATGATGTGGATCAAATTTTTCCGATAAGAAGCCTCGAGCGCAAAAATAGTCATCAAACCGCACACTTGATATTGCCGCGTCCGGTGTCGCTCACTAACATGGGCGGCAAATGTATGTTTAGCGGCAGCCGCTTATCTTCAGGAGAACATGTTGAGTGATACCACCTTCGCCCCGTCCGCGGCCGTGCAGTTCGACGCGCAGCTGATTGCCAAAATGAGCCAGCAGGGCCCGCGCTACACCTCGTATCCCACCGCCGACCGTTTCCGCGCCGGCTACGGCCACGATGAGTACGCGGCGGTCGTGGCGCGGCTTGGCCAGGCCGCCGCGCGCCTGCCGCTGTCGCTGTACCTGCACATCCCGTTTTGCGAGTCGCTGTGCTACTACTGCGCCTGCAACAAGATCATCACGAAGGAACACGAGAAGGCCGAGCTTTATCTTGGCTACCTGATGCGCGAGATCAGCATGCAGGCACAGTTGCTGGGAAGTGAGCAGCGCGTCGAGCAGCTGCACCTCGGCGGCGGCACGCCGACTTACCTGACCGACGCGCAAATGGAACGGCTGATGGCGCACCTGCGCGGCAGCTTCCAGTTTGCCGACGACAGCACGGGCGAATACTCGATCGAGATCGACCCGCGCACGGTCGACGCCGGCCGCATCCGCTCGCTGCGCCGGCAGGGATTCAACCGGGTCAGCCTCGGCGTGCAGGATTTCGATCCCGAGGTGCAGAAGGCGGTCAACCGCATCCAGCCCGACGCGCTCACGTTCGACGCCATCGCCGCGGCGCGCGAAGCGGGCTTCCGCTCGATCAGCATCGACCTGATCTACGGCCTGCCGAAGCAGACCCTGGCGACCATCAGCCAGACCCTGGCCAAGGTGGTCGCCGCGAGCCCGGACCGCATCTCGATCTACAACTACGCGCACATGCCGCAGCTGTTCAAGTCGCAGCGCCTGATCGTCGACGCCGACCTGCCGACCGACCAGGACAAGCTGGCCATGCTTGGCCTGTGCATCGAACGCCTGACCGCCGCCGGCTATGTGTACATCGGCATGGATCATTTCGCCAAGCCGGACGACGAGCTGGCCGTGGCCCAGCGCAGCGGGCAGCTGCACCGTAATTTCCAGGGCTACTCGACGCATGCCGACACCGACATGGTGTCGTGCGGGGTGTCGGCCATCAGCGCGGTGGGCGACGCGTACTGCCAGAACGAGAAATCGCTGGAACGCTACTACGCGGCGCTGGACCAGGGGCACCTGCCGGTGGCGCGCGGCATCGAACTCACGCGCGACGATGTGATCCGGCGCGACGTGATCGGACGCCTGATGTGCGACTTTAAGCTCGGCTTGCGTTCGGTCGAACGGGCACACGGCATCGAGTTCGGCGCCTACTTCGCGGGCGAACTGGCGCGCCTGCGCGAATTCGAAGCCGACGGCCTGCTCGACATGTCGGAAACCGGGCTGACCGTCACGCCGAAAGGCCGGCTGCTGGTGCGTAACCTGTGCATGGTGTTCGATAAATACTTCGGCACGCCGAGCGACATCCCGCTCACGCGCATGCGCTACTCGAAGACCATCTGATCTTAAGGTGCTTCAAGGATTTGCGAACGGGCCGGGCCTACAATTGTTTTGCCGCGTTTGCGGCTCTATGGGAGATGTGAATGAAAACCGTATTACTTGTTTTGCTTGCCTGCGCAGGCATCGCGATGGGCGGCCAGGCGCGCGCCAGCGCCGACCTGGCCAAGGCCAAAAACTGCATGGGCTGCCATGCGCTCGACAAAAAGGTGCTGGGCCCGGCGTTCAAGGACGTGGCGGCAAAGTACAAAGGCCACAAGGACGCGGAAGCCAAGATCGTGGCCAGCCTGACCAAGGGCAGTACAGGGGTCTGGGGCCCGATGGCGATGCCGCCAAATGCCCTGAGCGCGGCCGAAGCAAAGACGCTGGCCGGCTGGGTGATGGCGCAGTAACTGAACCAGCAGAAGCAGCAGGAGCGACGGGCCCGGCGAAAGCCGGGCCTTTGCAGTTAACTTAACCGCAGCTGCCGATGTAGTGGCATTCGGCGCAGTGGCTGCAACCGTCGATCTTGCGCAGGGCGTAAGCGCCGCACTCCGGACATTTGCGCCCGCCGTTCTGCACCGGCGCCGCGGCCATCTGCACGGGCGCCAACGCCGGCGCCACGCCAGACGCGGCAGACCCTGCCGCCAGCTGGCGCGCCAGTTCGGCCACTGGCACCTGGTTGCCGTAGCGGTCGAGGAAACCACGCCGGATCAGCACCCGCTGGAGCATGAAGGCGATCGCCGCCACTTCCGAATCGTGATACACCGGCACTTCGGCGCCATCTTCGCGCGCCAGCGTACCGCAGCGTACCGGCCCCTTCTCCCACACCACTTCGCGCATGTCCGCCAGCGCCTTGGCCACCGAGCTGCCGGCGCGCGCGACCAGCGATAGCAGGCGCATGGTCGAGGTGCTCCATTGCTGGCCGTCGCTGCGCTGGTTGGCCGGCATGAAGAACTCGAATGGCCGCTCGATGACGACCGGCTGTCCTGCCAGGCGTCCTTCGACGCGGATGAAGCTGACCGTCAGGTAGGCGGCCTTGCTGCCTTCCTGGGTCGAGTAGCGGACCTTGCAGGTAACCGATTCGAGTTCGCCGGGCGGGCGGCTGTCGAAACGCTTGCGCAGCGGGTCTTCGTCCGGCAGTGCCGACGGCTGCGCCGCCGGCGCCACGCTCAGGACGCTGTCCAGGCCCGCGTTGGGACGGTAGGTGGCCAGCCCCTTCAGTCCGGCGCGCCAGGCGTCGCGGTACAGGTCCTTGAAGTCCTCGTAGGGATAATCGGCAGGGACGTTGACAGTCTTCGATATCGCGGTGTCGATGAACGGCTGCACCGCCTGCATCATGCCCAGGTGGTCGCGCGCGGCCATCTGCAGCGCCGTGACGAACTGCGGCGGCAGCGCCGCCTCGTCGCTGACATCGTGGCCCAGGTAGCGGTACAGGCGCCAGGCATGGTCGGCCACTTCGTAGGAACGGATGCTGCCGTCGGCCATGCGCTTCTTGCGCTGGTACACCCAGGAAAACGCCGGCTCGATGCCGTTCGAGGCATTGTCGGCGAAGGCCAGCGTGATGCTGCCGGTCGGCGCGATCGACAGCAGGTGCGAATTGCGGATGCCGTGTTCGGCGATCTGTGCGCGCAAGGCCGGCGGCAGCCGCGCGGTGAACTGGCCGGCCAGGTAGGCATCGGCGTCGAACATGGGGAACGGGCCTTTTTCGCGCGCCAGCGCGATCGATGCGGCGTAGGCGGCGTCGCGCAACGCCTCGGCGATGCGGGCGGCCATGGCGCGCCCGGCGTCGCTGTCGTAGGCGATGCCGAGCATGACCAGCGCGCTGCCCAGTCCCAGGAAGCCGAGGCCCACGCGGCGCTTGTTGCGGCCTTCCTCTGCCTGCTGCGCCAGCGGCCACTCGGTGGCGTCGAGCGCCAGGTCGAGCATGCGCACGCCGACGGCGGCCACGTCGCGCAGGCGCGCGAAGTCGATCGCGGCCTCGGGCGTAAACGGATGCTCGACCAGCCGGGTCAGGTCGAGCGAACCGAGGTCGCAGCAGCCGTACGGCGGCAACGGCTGTTCGCCGCAGGGATTGGTCGCGCACAGCCGCTCGGCGTAGTACAGGTTGTTTTCCGCATTGATCCGGTCGATGAACAGGACGCCGGGTTCGGCATGGTCGTAGGTCGACGTCATCACCGCATGCCACAGCGCCGCGGCATCGAGCGTGCGGTACACCCAGCTGCCGTCCGGGCGCTGCGCGGCGCCCGCCGCGATCTGGTCGTCGGCCGGTTCGGCCGCGTGCACCAGCTCGAACGGCGCGCCGGCTTCGAGCGCCTGCATGAAGGCGTCGGTGACGGCGACCGACAGGTTGAAGTTGGTGAAGGCGCCATGGTGCTTGGCGGCGATGAAGCGTTCGATGTCCGGGTGGTCGATGCGAAGCACGCCCATCTGGGCGCCGCGCCGCGCGCCGGCCGATTCCACCGTTTTGCAGGAGGCGTCGAACACTTCCATGTACGACACCGGTCCGGAAGCGCGCGAATGAGTGCCCTTGACCTTGCTCCCGCACGGGCGGATGGCGCTGAAATCGTAGCCCACGCCGCCGCCGCGGCGCATCGTCTCGGCCGCTTCGGCCACCGCCGTATAGATGCCCGGCAGCCCGTCCTGGCAGCCCGTCACCGAGTCGCCGACGGGCTGCACGAAGCAGTTCATCAGCGTCGCTTTCATGCCCATGCCGACCGCCGAATTGATGCGCCCGGCCGGGATGAAGCCATTTTGCTGGGCCCACAGGAAGCGTTCCTCCATGGCGGTGCGCAGCTCGGCGGTTTCATACTGCGCCAGCGCACGCGCCACGCGCGCCTGGACTGCGCCGATTCCCGCTTCGTCGCCCTTCGCGTATTTTTCGCGCAGTACGTCGACCGACACTTCCTGCGGCGGGAGCGCCTGGTTAAACATTTTTTCGTTCGCGTTCATTCTTGTCCCGGGTCAGGTGGATTGGGTCGACACTACTTCGATCGAGCCGGTCATGCCCGATTCGTAATGCCCCGGCAGCAGGCAGGCAAACTCGAACGTCCCGGTGCGGTCGAACTGCCAGATGATCTGGCTGGAGGCGCCGGGCGCCACGTGCGCCATGTATGGGGCGCCATGCGCCATGGCCGGGTCGGCACGCATGGCTGCGCGGTGCTGCTCGATTTCGGCGCGCGTGCCAAGCACGATCTCGTGCAGGACTTCGCCGTCGTTGCGCGCGATGATCCGCACCGTCTGGCCGCGTTCGACCACCAGTTCGGCCGGTGCGAAACGCATCGCATCAGCCATGCCGATGGTTACAGTGCGGCTTACCTGGGAGCGCTCGCCGGCGCGGCCCGCCGCGCTCGCGCCGGCGCCATGGGCTGCGGCGCCAGCGCCGGCGTCGGTGTGGGCCAGTGCCGGCAGCGACACGAGGAAAGTGGCGGCGACGATGGCGGTGAAGGTGGAAGTCATGGTGTGTCCTTTCGAGACGGTGCAAAATGAGGGAAAAGCAGCGCAAGGCGCTGCAGGAACAGGTCGAAGGCGCCCAGGTCGAAGGCATCGAGGCAGTTCTTGAAGATCAGCCCGAGCTCGGTGTCGCCTTCGAGTAGCAGGCGGCGGCTGAAGAACAGGCTGTCGGGGTCTTCCAGGCGGCGCGCCATCAGCCACAGGTCGTGGAGCGACGCGGCCACGGTCAGGTCGGCCTGCCCGCGCGGGCGCAGGGGCGCGAAGCCGTTGCCGCGCCAGGCGATGTCGAACGCGATGCCAAGATCGGCCACGCGCAGACGCAGCGTCCTGGCCTCGAGCGCGGCCCGCACATCGGACGGCAGCTGCGGGGAGAGGGTGGCGTTGAGCATGCGCGCGAACAGCCACGAGCCGGGATAGGGCGGAAGGCGGGCGGTGACCCCGGCCAGGGACAGCGGCGGCAAACCGTGCCCGCTGCGCTGGCGCCAGCTCATGCGGCCACCTGGTCCATGCCGGGCTGCCCGTGCCAATAGCCGTTGCAGGGTTCGCCCGGCAGCAGCGGCGCGAGCAGCAGGCGCGCCTGGCCGGCGCCCAGCAGGCCGCGCCTGGCCTGGTCGTATATGTCGAGCACTTGCGCAGTGCCGTTCGCCTGCGGACTGATCCGCAGTACGTCGGCGCCGGCCGCCGCCAGCTCGGCAAGCTCGCCAATCAGGCAGTACACGCTTGATGACTGGGTCTGGGTGCCGTTCAACACCAGGAACGGCTTCTGTACGCGCGTGCGCAGCAGCAGGCCGTCGGGATGTTCAATGCAGCTGAACTGGCAGTCGTCCTTTGGCAGGTTGCGGTTGCGGGCGGTGAAGCAGCGTGCCGAAAACGCCAGCGGCATGCGCCCGTGCGCGAACACTTCAGTCTCGATGCCGGCCGGCCCGTCGCGCAGGACCTCGGCCAGCTGGTCGCGGCCCATCTCCAGCGGCGGCACCCAGCGCGCGGCGCCCAGTTCGGCCAGCAGGGCCAGCGCCGGCCCGTTATACAAATTCAGGTGCGGGCCGGCGACGAAGCGCGACCCGGGCGGCATGCTGTGGACGGCGCCGAAATCATTGGCCTCGACCAGGTAGCGGCCGTTGCCCGTAATCTTGCGCAAGGTCGCCAGTTCGCTGTTCGCCTCGATCAGGGCCTGGGTCGACAGCACCACCTCCTTGCCGGCGCCTTCGAGCAGCTCGGCGACGTCGAGCCAGTCGCTCAGCTTAAGCTCATGGCGGCGCGAACAAACGGTTTCGCCGATATACACAATATCGGCCGGCCCTTCGGCCACCTGCTGATAGAACTCGAACATGGTGGCGCGCGGCCAGTAAGTCAGGACAGGCCCCAGGGCCAGCTTTAACATGGTAAGACTCCGGTCAATGTTATTTCCAGGCGCGGTGATACGCGCCCAATGTGTGTTGCTGGCCTTCGGCCACCTTGCCAAGCGCCGCCTTCCAGCCCGGCTGGACCGAATAGCGCGCAGGGTTGTCGCGGCAGCCGTCCAGCGCCGCGCGCCATACCCGCGTGACCTCGGCGACATACGCCGGGCTGCGCTGGCGTCCTTCGATCTTCACCGCGCGCACGCCTGCGTCGATCAGCTGGGGCAGCAGTTCGAGCGTGTTCAGGCTGGCCGGTTCCTCGATCGCGTAGTAGCTTTCGCCCTCGACGTCGAAGCGGCCTTTGCACAGCGTCGGATAGCTGGCGTTCTCCTCCGGCGCGTAGCGGTCGATCAGCACCCCGTTCAGGCGCGCCTCGACGCCCTGCGGGGTGCCGATCCAGCGCACCGCCCTGGCCGGGGAGCAGACGCCATGGGTATTGGGCGATTCGCCAGTGGCGTAGGACGACAGCGCGCAGCGGCCTTCGACCATCACGCACAGGCTGCCGAAGCCGAATACCTCGATCTCCACCGGCGTGTTGCCGACCAGCTGGCGCACCTGCGCCATCGACAGCACCCGCGGCAGCACGGCGCGCGCAATGCCGAAGTGCCGGTGATAGAAATTGATGGCTTCGAAATTGGTCGCCGATCCCTGCACCGACAGGTGCAGCCGCATCGACGGATGGTGTTCGGCCACCCAGGACATGAGGGCCGGGTCGGCGCAGATCAGCGCATGCACGCCGGCGCCGGCGGCGCGCTCGGCGGCGCTGCGCCAGGCGCGCCAGCTGCCGGCCTGCGGGTAGGTGTTCAGTGCCACCAGCACCTTGCAGCCGCGGGCGCTGGCGTAGGCGATGCCCTGCTCGATCGCCTTCTCGTCGAAATTGAGCCCGGCGAAATTGCGGGCATTGGTGGCGTCGCGAAAACCGAGGTAGACGCAGTCGGCCCCGTTGTCGACCGCCGCCTTGAGGGCGGGCAGGCTGCCGGCGGGGCAGACCAGCTCGGGAATCATGGCCGGCGCCTGTGGCGCGGCGTGTTTGGTTGATGTCGTCATGGCGGTTAGGCAGGTTGGCACAGCGCTGGCTCGGGCAGGCGCGAGGCCGGCGCTGGAATCGCGGCAGGGGCCGGCCGCTGCAGCCGGCGCACGCCGTTGACGAAGCGCGCGAGCGTGTCGGACACGGCGCCGCGCGGGAGCATCACCTCGATCAGCTCGAAGCGCCCGCGCCTGCCCAGCGCGGCGTCGAGGGCCGCGCCCAGTTCGGCGCGGGTAGTCACGCGGCAGCCGTTGCCGCCTAGCGAAGCGGCCATGTCGGCAAAATGCCAGTCGCTGAGGTCGGTGAAGCGGGCCTCCGGCTCGAAGGCGCGCAGCATCTCCCAGCTGCAGTTGTTAAACACGACCACCACCGGGTCCCAGCCATAGCGCTGGCAGTTGCCCAGCTCCCAGCCGGTCATCTGGAAGGCGCCGTCGCCGACCAGGATGACCGGGCGCCCGGCGCCGGCAGCCTGCAGGCCAAGGCCAGCCGGAACGCCATAGCCCATGGTCGCGTAGTAACCCGGCGCGACCAGCCCGGTATGCGCGATATCGAGCGCGGTGAACAGGCAGTCGCCAATGTCGGATGCGAGCGGCAGGCCAGGGTGATGTGCCAGTACGTCGTTGAGGGCACGCGCGATGTCGCGCGGGGCGATGGGGGCGGCGTCGCGCTCCAGCCCGGCGGGATAGACGGCGGGCTGCAGCCCGTGCGCGGCCCGGCCGAGCGCCTCGCCATTTTCGAGCAATGCATCGACCAGCGCTTCGAGCGTGACGCCAGGGTAGACCTGGTAGTCCATCGTCACGGCGCCGTCGTTGGCCCGGATACTGCGGCGCAAGTCGATCTTTTTGCCGGACACGCCGAAGTTGGTATCGGAAACAATCACCCCCAGCATCAGCAAGGCGTCCGACAGCTCCACCGCCGCTGTCAGCGGGGCAGGGCCGGCCACGCCGAGGTAGGTACCCAGCAACGGCGCGTCGGTCCCGGCGAGCAGGCCGCGCCCCATGAAGGTGGTGGCCACCGGAATGCCGAGCAAGCGGGCCAGGCGCGCCACCTTGTGCTCGATGCCGAAGCGGCGGATCTCCACACCCACCAGCAACAGCGGCGCGCTGGCCTGCGCCAGGCGGGCCAGCACGGCGGCGGCGCAGGCGGCCACGATGACGGGATCGGCGCGCGGCGCGGCCAGCCGGGGCGCAGGCGCGCAGGGTGCATCAACCAGGTCGCGCGGCAATTCGATATACACCGGCCGCGACTGGCTCAGGCAGCTGGCCAGTACCCTGGCAAGATCGCGCGGCGCGCGCTCCGGATTATCCAGCACCACCTGGTCGCAGGTGATCTCGCGGAAGATCGCCAGTTGCGAATCGAGTGTCTTGGCCTGGTGGTGCAGCAGGTAGCCGCTGGCGCGTTCGGCCGCCCCGGGCGCGCCCGAAATGACCACCAGCGGCACCTTCTCCGCGTAGGATGAGGCCACCGCGTTGACCATGTTGAGCGCCCCGGCGCCATAGGTGACCGCCGCCACGCCAATCCGGCTGTGGTGGCGCGCTGCGGCATCGGCGGCGAAACCGACTGCCGGCTCGTGGCTCAGGGTGTACAGCGGCAAGATGCCGGTCGTTTCGATCTCGCGGAAGAAGGCGAGGACGAAATCGCCCGGAATCCCGAAGATTTCACCGGCGCCATGGCTGCGCAGCGCGTGAAGAAGTACCTGGGAAAGGTTCATGTCAAGAGGCTTGATGGAAGGAGTTGGGCACCGGAAGGTGTATGCGCAATGTATCCCGGATAGCCGCAATCGAGCCTTAAACTGCGTTAAGGAATTCGGAGCAGTCCGGTAGCCAGGGAAGGGCTGCGCATGCCAGGTTGGCCGCCCGCGATAGGGCGAAAATGTCGCAATTCCGATACGAAAAGCGCACGCCAGATTCCCATTCTGTTTAATTTCGTGTCGATCTGACTTTATGCGAACCGAGATTGTTTGGTGATGCCCCGACGATGCCGCTTGTGGTTGGCAGGCGCCGCCCTAGAGTGAATTAGCCGCAATCCCAATCTAACATCGCGGTTTTGCGGCACGCCGGCGGCCAGCCATCATGCGTTGGCCACGATGCCCGTCCCTGCTTTGTGAAGGAAGAATCATGCATACCTTGCCCCTCGTGCTGAGCGCATCCCTGCTCGCCGTCGGCGCCAGCGCAAGCGCCCAATCGTTGCCCTATCCGCACCCGGACACTGCCCCGGTCTCGACGGTGCAAGTGCCCGCGCCGGTCAAGTCAGTCTGGCTTCGGGATGACCAGGCCCGCCAGGTTGCCGGAACCTATCTGATGTCGAACGGCTGGAGCCTGAAAGTACGCCCCGCTTCGCGTTACATCGATGCAGCCATCGACAGCGAAAAGCCGATGCGGCTGCTTGCGGTTTCGCCGGACAGGTTCGTCTCGCGCGACGGCAACGTGACGATGGAATTCAACCAGGGAGACGCCGGTGACGAAATGACGATGAGCTATGTGCCAGGCCGCAACCTGGCACAACTGGTCGTCATCACCTCCAGGATGGCGCAGCGCTGATCAGCTCAAGATTTGCGGCGCCAGAAGAAGTGAACGTCGTCCACGATGGGGACGCTTGCCAGCAACACGAGAGCCAGCGCCAGGGGAACCGTGGCCGCAAAGCCGACATGCTTGAAACCGAGTGCGCCGGCAACGCCGCCCGCAAGGAAGGACGCGAACAGCATGCAAAGCAGCCCGAGCCGGCGTCGGCTGGCCGCCACCATGGCCGCTGGTTCCTTGCGCCCGGGATCGGGGTAGGCAAGCTTGCCCAATTCGATCCCGATGTCCGTCACGATGCCGGTGATGTGGGTGGTGCGGATCTCGGCGTTGGAGAGCTTGGTAACGACGGCATTTTGCAGGCCCATGATGAACGAGAGCAGCAGCACCGTGAGCGGGACGAACAGGTCGCCGGCCACCGCAAGGCGCGCCCCGAGCAGGCCGAAACACAGCAGCAGGCAGGCCTCCACCATCAGCGGCAGCGCGTACTGGCTGTGCATCTCACGCCGGCGCGAGTAGCGCACCAGTATCGTCGAGCAGGTGGCGCCCAGGATGAAGGCGAGCAGGGCGGCAGCCCCGGCCAGCGCAATGGCGCCCGCCCCCAGCGCCAGGTTGTCGGCCATTGCCGAGACGATGCCGGTCATATGCGAAGTGTACTGCCCGACCGCCAGGAAGCCGCCGGCATTGGTCGCACCCGCAACAAAGGCCAGCGCCGCGCCGAGTTGCCGGTCGGCGTGCGCCGTCCGTACGCGTCCTGTGAGATTGCGGGAGAAATTGATCGGCATAAGCTTTCCAGTGTACGGTTCTTTCACCTGATGTATTGCGTCGCGCGCCCCGGCGAGGGGGTCTGGCGCCTGAGCGCCGTTTTCACCAGCTCAAACCAGACGACACTCATGGCCCCGATCGCAATGGACGCGCCTAGCTCGGCTGCGCCGAGCGGATGGAACCGGAACAGGCCGGCAAGCAGCGGCTGGTACACGACCAGGACCAGCATCGACAGTGCTGCGCCTGCCACGATCCAGATCACCCGGTTGGGCGTACGCAAACCCTGGAGCAGGCTGCGCGCATGCGAGCGGTTGGCAAAAATCTGTGCAATGTTCGCTGCAACCAGGGTGCTGAAGCCAAAGGCGCGCGCCTGGTCTTCCGGGAGGTAGCGCAGCGCGACGCCGTAGGCGGCAAGTACCGTGAGCAGGCTGCCCATCCCAATCGACAGCGCATACAAGAGCGTGCGGCCACCGAACAGCGGCGCTCCCGGGTCACGCGGCGGCGCCTGCATCAGCGTCGGTTCGGCAGGTTCATTTTCGAACGCCAGCGCGCAGGTCGGATCGATCATCAGCTCCAGGAAAACGATGTGCATCGGGTACAGCAGGATCGGCCAGCCAAGCAGCACCGGTATCAGTGCCATGCCGGCGACCGCAACGTGCACGCCGACGATATAGCTCATTGACTTTTGCATGTTCTGGTAGATGTGGCGTCCGGAACGGATCGCCTCGACGATGGAACTGAAGCGGTCGTCCAGCAGAACCAGCGAGGCCGCCTCGCGCGCCACGTCGGTGCCGCGCTTTCCCATCGCGATGCCGACATGGGCGGCGCGCAGCGCGGGTGCGTCGTTGACGCCGTCGCCGGTCATGCCGACGATCGCGCCAGTTGATTTGAAGGCCTGCACCAGCCGCAGCTTTTCGTCAGGGGCAATGCGCGCGCACACATTGACTTCGCGCACGCGTTCGGCGAGGGCGGCGTCGTCCAGGCTGTCCAGTTCGGCGCCGGTGAGTATGCGCCCGGGCTCGATACCGGCCTGCGTGGCGATCGCGGCAGCGGTTGTCGGATAGTCCCCGGTAATCATCACGACCCTGATGCCGGCGGTTCGGCACGCGGCCACTGCGGCAGGAATTTCTTCGCGCAGCGGATCGGCCAGTCCCAACAGGCCAAGGAAGGTGAACGCAAAGCCTTCCTGGCTCTCCGGCAGCACGTCGCCGGCATGCTGCGCGCGCGCGACCCCCAGCACGCGCAGGCCGTTGCCCGCCAACTGGTCTGCCGCAGCGCTCACGGACGCGACCTGGTCGCTCCCGAGCCGGCACAGTGCCAGGATGGCCTCGGGCGCGCCTTTCGCCGCCACGAGGTATTCGGCCTGGCCAGGCACTTCCCATGCTTGCGTCATCGCCCGCAGCTTGGGGGATAGCGGATATTCGCGCGCCATCCGCCAGCCAATGCCGGCTGGCGGCACGAGATCGATAATCGCCTTTTCCATGGGGTCGAAGGGGGCCTGCGCACTGGCCAGGGCGGCATACCGGGCGACTTCCCGCCAGGGCGGCGCGAGAGGTGAGCCGTCATGCTCATGCAGTTCTGCGCCAGCAAACAGGGCGCGCACGCGCATCCGGTTCTCGGTCAGGGTACCAGTCTTGTCGACACACAGTACGGACGTTGCCCCCAGCGTTTCGATCGATGCAAGCCGCCGCGTCAGGACATTGGCCCGGGCCAGGCGCCATGCGCCCAGCGCGGGGAACACCGTGAGCACTACGGGGAATTCTTCCGGCAACATCGACATGGCCAGCGCGATGCCGGCCAGTACCGACTCAAGCCAGTTGCCGCTTCGCAGGCCCAACAGGACAACCAGCAAAACACTCATGCCAGTGCCGATCAGTGCGAAGATCCGTACCAGTCGCGCGTTCTGCTTCTGCAGGGGGGATCGTTCCGGGCTGATCTTCGCCAAGGCACTGCCGATTCGGCCGATTTCTGTCAGGGCGCCAGTTGCCGTCACGAGCATTAACCCGTGGCCGTGTACCAGCAGGGTGCCCGAATAGAGCGCGGGGGTATCATCGCCGCCCGGACGCGGCGGCACCTCTGGCAGCACTCCTGGTTGCTTGCGCACCGGCAGCGATTCGCCCGTCAAAAGCGATTCGTCGGCCTCTACTTCAGTACCTTCGAGCAGGGTGCCGTCGGCAGAGACGCGGTCGCCCTCGGACACCACCACGACGTCGCCAGGGACAATGGTGCGGCTGTCGACGTAGACTGGCGCACCATCGCGCAGCACCAAGGCGCGCGGGCTGCCAAGCTCACGCAAGGCGTCAAGGGCGCGTTCGGTCTTGCCCTCCTGGTAGAGCGTCATGCCGATGGTGACGAACACCATGGCGAACAGGAAGACGCCTTCCAGCAGGTCGCCAAGCAAAAGATAGAGGGTGCCGGCGGTTACCAGTAACATGAACATCGGTTCACGCGCGGCGTCGATCGCGATATCGCGCCACGTGCGCCGTCCGTCACCGGGGATCATGTTTGGACCGTGCGTTGCCAGCCGGCGCGAAGCTTCGGCTGCAGTCAGGCCAGAACGATCGATTGGAACGGTCACGGGATGCTCCTCACTCGGCAGCGTCATGAATCAATAATAACAGGCTGGGGCGCGAGGAAATACCCCGTGGGGGGTAATAGCAAGACATGCCATGCGCGCACGTCGCGCGCAGCCCAGTGGCTCAGCCAGGAGTACCCGGATCACCCACCGCCGGCGCCACCAGCGCTGCTGCAACGCCACGCAGCTGGTTGGCCAGCTTCGCGTCCACGCCGGGGCAAGATGCTGCGAGCACATCGAGCGCAAGCGCGATTTCATTGGCACGTTCAGCGAGCAGCGCCGCGCCCGCATCGCGCTGGGGCAGGGCCAGGCCGCCGCGCGGCAAATGGAAATTCATACCGGCACAGGGAGAGGGCTCGGTGCTCGCCGGCAGGGTCGTCAACAGGACGCTGAGCTTGTGGAGGACATGCATCAAGCCAACCGCGCCATCGATCTCGATCCGGCGCCGCGCCGGGCCGCCTTGCGCCATTCCCGTTCCGCTCGCCAGCAGCCGCAACATCAGGCCGTAGGTAGCGTTGGCCAGGTCAAGCACATTGGCACTGACGCTGGCGTTGACATGGGTGCCCGGCGCTTCTCCGATCGGGGCAAACATGACGGGGTCGGAAACGATCGCACGGTGCGGCACGAAAGTTGGATCGTCATGCAAGAAGGCGTCATATTCGTCGGCCATGGCAACGAATCGCGCAAAGTGCGACTCCTCGCTGTCGCGCCGTCCTCCTTCGCCCTGCTCGATGATCACGTCAATGGCGTGGATCGCGGACTGCAGGTCGGTGACGGTGACCAGGCCGGGCAGGTCCATGATGTCGGCGCCGAGCTGGGCGGCCGGGTCGCCGGCGAACAAGGCGCTTTCGCCCAGGCGTTCGGCCAGGGTTTCGAACCCCTGCTGGATGCCGCGGTAAAGGTGGCCCACCGTGTCGAAGTCTTCGGCCGTCGGCGTGATCCTGGCGGCCGGAGGATGGCGCTGATAGGCGGTGGACGACTCGAAGCCCCTGGCCTGGGCCATCTCCATCCCCTCGGGGCGCTCGAGGTAGATGAAGTGTGCGAGGGTATCGCGCGTGAGCGGCGCCAGCCGGACCACCAGGCTGGAGGGATGATATCCGGCCGGTACCGGAAAATTCTGGCGCCGGAAATGGGGCGGCGAGCCAATGCTCATCAGGAGATTGTTCACCGATCCCAGGTGTGCCATCTCTTCCATGGCAACGCTGCGAATTTCCTTGCGCCAGCGATCGATGGCCTCGAGCTGGGCCGGTGTCACCGCTTCCGCTGCAGACTGCTTGAGGCTCCACCCGGCGTACAGGTAGGTACACATCAGGCCATGCTCGATTTCGGCCGCTTCGGTGAGTAGATAGATGAGTTGCTCGCGATCGTTGACGCGAACTTCATATTGATCGGTCTTGGCGGGAATGTTCATTCAGACACTATACCGGAATCGCCATGTCGAACGCATCCGCAAAAACCTGTATCCACAAGCTGCCGCCTACAACAGCCAGTCTATCGGCAAGAGCGACATGAGCCAGACGCCGGCCCGCTGTCCCAAGCTGGTGCCCGGCTCGACGTCATGCCGCACGACGCTGCTTCCGCGCCGTTCAAGCCAGTACAACTTCCGCTCGGGCGACAGGCGTACTTCGTAAGCTTCGACCGGAATGCGATGATCGAATGCGGATGAAATACGGCCCGCCAGTACCGGGCTGTCGATAACAAAGCCCATCTCGGTGTTCAGCCTGGCCGAGCGCGGGTCGAAATTGAACGAGCCGATGAACACCCGCGACCGGTCAACCGCAAGGGTCTTGCTGTGCAGGCTGGAGGCCGAACTGCCGGCCAGGCCCACGTCGGAACGTGATGCGGAAGCCGGCGACACGCGGCGCAGTTCGTAAAGCAAAACCCCGGCTTCCAGTAAAGACTTGCGGTGTTTTGCATAACCAGCGTGCACGGCTGCAACGTCGGTCGCTTCCAGTGCATTGGTGAGCACCCGGATCCTGACGCCGCGCCTGGCCATCGCCACGAAGGCGTCCACTCCCGCGTCGGTAGGGACGAAATACGGCGACACCAGGTTCAGTTCGGCGACCGGCTGGCCCATGGCCTGTTTCAGCTTGTCGAAAATAAGGGTGCCGGCCCGGGCCAGGCCCAGTCCTTTGGCCGGGTCGTCGCTGATCATCCGCGTCGCCGCCCATTCCCACGGCAGGCTTTCCTTCATCACATCGTCGACGAACCCGGAACTGCGCAAGGTGCCCGCGTAGGCCAGCGCGCCCGGGCTGCTGGCCAGTCGTGCCGCATCGAGCGCCAGCTTTTCCGCCGCCGCACCGTCGACCCGCCCCAGCAGCCGGTCAGCAGGGTAGGAAGAACGGCTGTTCCAGTACCGGTCGAAATCTTTCGACACCTCGGCGACAACAGGCCCCACCGCCATCACGTCGAGGTCGGCAAACAACAGCTCGTCAGCGGCGCCAAAATATTCGTCGCCCACATTGCGCCCGCCCACGACGGTCACCTGGCTGTCGGCGGTAAATGACTTGTTGTGCATGCGCCGGTTGGCGCGTGGAAAATCGGCCAGGTAACCGAAGACACGCATAGTTCGGAAAACAAAAGGATTGAACAGGCGAACTTCGATATTCGGGTGTGCGTCAAGCGTCGCCAGTGCGGCATCGAGCCCGGCGGTATTGTTATCGTCGAGCAGCAGCCGCACCCGCACCCCGCGGTCGGCAGCGCCGCGCAGCGCGGCGAACAGCAGCGAACCGGTCATGTCGTTGCGCCAGATGTAGTACTGGACGTCCAGGGTGCGCTCGGCCGCCCGCGCCAGCATGGTCCGGGCGGCGAAGGCGTCGCGCGCGCCGGGCAGCGCATAGACACCCGACGTCCCCGGATGCGCGGCAACCCGGGGCGCGACGATCCGGCCAAGCCGGGTGCCCGCGGTGTCCAGGTCCGCGGTGGAGCGGGAACGGTTGTCCAGCGAGGGCAGGCTGGTGCATCCCGCGATCGTGCATACCAGCAGCGCGCACGCCAGCAGGCCGCCGTATCGATGAAGGCGCGCATCCGCGCTGTTGCCGGCAGTGTCGCTCATTGACAGGTCATGGGTCGGTATCACCATTCGATCTTACATGAACGCGGCGGTGCGAGGCGGTGCGCGCGCATCGGCGCTATAATGGGTCGATAACCTCTACGGCAGATCCAATGAAACAGTGTTTGCTTCAACCAGTCCCTTCGTGCTCTTCAGTGAGCAGGGATGTGTTGCGCGCGCACTTCGCCCCGCTGTCGATGGTAATGTCGTCGCACGGGCGCCAGACCAGGCAGGCATTCGCCTGCCTCCCTTAGGCTCGGCGAGCCGGTCGGACTGAATACCAGTTCCCCAACACGCCGAGCCACCCGAATCCCATCACTGCATTAACACCGATGTCGTAATGCAGTTCGATTGCTGATTTGCTTCGCCCGCCAGGGCGATGGGGGTTATTCATCATGACAAACAATTGCCAACCGCAAGCGCGGGACGCCGGCGCCTGGGCGAAACAGCTTCTGGCACGTAGCGGCACGCACCGCCGCAGGACAGGTCTCGTCAAAAAAAGGCGTCAAACGCGCGCCCGCATCCAGCTTCTGGTGGCATGCAAACTCGCGTTAATCACGGCCGCCCTGATCGCGGAATGACCGTTCTGATTCACTTTAGGAGTTAAGAATGAAACCTGACATCGTTGTATTGTCTTCAGACGCCGAGCGTCTCGAGCGGATCGCCGACCGATTGCCCGCTTCGGCCGCCGACTGCAAGAATGCCTTGCTCGACGAGCTTGCACGTGCCGATATTGTGGAGGCAGGTGAATTGCCCGCCCGGGTGGTGCAGATGAATTCCACAGTGCGGTTTGAGGTCGTGGAGCCGCGGGAAGAATTCTGCCTGACGCTTGTCTATCCTGCCGACCTGAACAGCGGCCCGAACCAGATATCGGTGCTCACGCCGATCGGCACCGCGCTGCTGGGCATGGCCGAAGGAAGCGAAATCGACTGGCCACGGCGTGACGGGCAGACCGTGCAGGTTCGGGTTCTCGAGGTGTTGGCCGAAGCACCGGACGGCGCGGCGGCCTGATTTGCTCACCTGGCAGGAAGCAGGTGCCGGAAGGTTGGCTCGATATTCTTCGCGTGGAGGAATCGTACGATGTCCTCCAGCGTCGCATCCTTCAATAGCAGGCCGTCCATGCCGGCAAGGCGTCCGGGCGCAGGCGCGCTTGCTTCCGGCGCCGCCTCGCCCGACTGGCGCAGGACATCGATCGCGCGCAGGAACTGTGCCTCACTAATACTTTGGAGTCCTTCGAGGAAGGCAACTTGCCCTGCCAGCGGCGGCGCCATGTCCAGTCCCGACTCTTCGGCGAATGACGCGCCCATGCCGGGGTGAATGAATGCGGCCCATTTGCCGGTTCCCTGGTTCAGGCAAGGGGGCAGTTCGACCGGCGCGCTGACCGAATCGGGCGGCAGGTCGACGTCCGGGAAATAAGCCTGGCGCAGCAGCCCGAGGAACTCCTGCGCCTGGGCCGCTCCCACTGGCGTCTCCAGCGACAACCACAGCCCATACCCGTTCGCCCCCGAGATGCTGACCGCGGGCGCCGGGAATCCCAGTTGCGCCTGCAATGCATTGGCGACCGTGCACAGGCGTGTCCAGTGCTGCGCTTCGTCACCCTCGCTCGTCTTGTTAAAGGGGATGACCATCGCGCGGACCTGGCCATCGCCGCCGGCCAGGCTGGTCGCCAGGGTAGCGTGCCCGAGGATGTGCTGCGTCAGCGCTGCCGTCGCGGCAGCGCCTGCCGGCAGGTATAGCCTGGTTAATTCCGAGATTAATTTTTGCATGTGCATGGAAGCGGCTAGTCCGAGTGCGCGACGCGCAAGCCGCCTTTGCTGTCGGGCAGCCAGACTTCCGCGAGGTCCGAGCTGACGTCGAAAAATCCCAGCCCATGCCTGGCGGCCAGGCTGAAAACGGCCTCGTGCGCGCGGTCGATCTTGTCCCAGTCGAGGAAGGACATGTAGATCAGGGCAGGGCCGATGCTGTACTCGGTGCCGGCTTCTTCGTCCGAATCGTCGGGCGCTGGGGGGAATTCGCCGGCCAGGCCGGCAAAGAATGCCTGCAGCGCCGGCGTCGACAGGGCAGGGTTGTCATGCGCCTCATCGTCGCCCCACGCCGTCTGTTGCTCGTACCAGTCGAGGAAGGCGGCGCGCTTCGCGGGCGCGGCCTCGGGGGCAAATACCATCAGGTCGAAACTCATTTGTTCTCCGGTTCATGTGCGGCGGCGCGGCCGCCGGAATGACGGGATTATTTCACAGATGCGCGCGAGGCTTCCGGCTGGGGTTCGTGGACGTCGGACACGCTTACCGGTTCGGCCGCGATCTTCTCTTCCGCCAGGGCCAGGTCGTCCTCGTCAGGGGTGAGTCCCTCCTGGTCCTTGCCGTTGGCCTTGTCGTACGTCAGTTCGACCAACATCGCAAAATGATCCGACCCGAATGCGGGCAGGCGCTTGATGAAGGAGAGCGTGAAATGCTCGCTGTGGAAGATGTGGTCGAGCGGCCAGCGCAGGAACCAGTGCCCGGCATGGAAGGTATTGAACATGCCGCGGCCGATACGCGGGTCGAGCAGGCCGCTGATCTTGCGGAACAGCCGGGTGGTGGTCGACCACGCCACGTCGTTCAGGTCGCCGGTGACGATCACCGGCGTGTCCAGGCCCACCACGCTCTTGGCCACCACCAGCAGTTCCGCGTCGCGCTCGGTGGACTCGTCGTGTTCGGTCGGGCTGGGCGGGGCCGGATGAAGGAAGTGGATGCGGACCTTGCGCCCGGAGCGCAGCGCCACCATGGCGTGCATCGACGGAATGTCGTCCTCGACCAGGAACTGGATCGCCGAATCCTCGAGCGGCAGCTTCGAATACACATGCATGCCGTAGAGATTATCGAGCGGGCATTTCATCGAATAGCCGTATTCGGGTTCGAGCGTATCGAGCCGCTCCTGCCACCATGCGTCGGTTTCCAGCGTTACGAAAACATCCGGCTGGTGTTTACGGATCAGCGCGATCAATCCCTCGGCATTGCGGTTGGTGGTCAGGACATTCGCCGTCAGGATGCGGATCCGGTCGTCGGGCCTGCCCCCGACGGTGAGCTTGACTTCATTGGGAAACGGCTTGGTGTAAGGGAAGATCCACCAGCCCTGGTAAAGCAGGCAGGAGATGGTGGCGACGACCAGTGCGCGCGAGGCGTTCTCCGACAAATCGAGGAACAGGAACTGCGATACCAGCAGGCTTAACGCCAGTATCGCGATCTGCAGCCGTGGAAAATCCAGGTCGCGGATCCACCATCCGGTACGCCGGGACAGGGGCAATAGCGTCGCTATGACTATCAGTGCCGTAAGGGCTGCATGAATCGCAAAGTGCATAAGGGACCAGTGTTAATCGCGGCAGGCTGGATGTGAACTCCCCAGCACGTCGCATACGCGGATATGGCAGGCGCCCGGATCGCGCGAGCGCGCGCGGCATTCGGCCCGGGCCGCTTCCACCCGCCGTGCGTCGGAATCGCGCCGGTCGGGCGGCCAGGTTTGGGTGCGCTGCGCCAGTTGGGGCGCGGGAGCAGTCTTTTTCGCCGGTTTGGCTGTTTTTTGCGCCACCGTTTTCCTGGCCGCCTTCACTGGCGCCTTGACCGCGGCAGCCGCCTTCCCGACAGTGCCCGGTTGCGCAGGTGACCCGGCAGGTTCAGCCGCGCCAGCCATGGCCGTTGGCTCGGCCGCCTTCGGCTCAACCGCCTTGGCACTGGTAGAGGCCGGCTGATCCAGGAAAACCATTTCCGGCTTGCTGGCCGGCGGTGCAGGCACTGGCGCGATGGCGGCCTGCGCCGGTGCGGGCGCAGCAGCCGGCGTGGTGGCGGCAACTTGTTCGAACGACTGTCGGGGCTCGGCGGGTTTGTCCATCAGCACGGCTGCGCCGGCAATGGCTGCGAGTGCGGCAGCGCCAAAGGCCCACCAGGCGACCGGACGCTTCCTGCGCGGGGCAGGTGGCGCTTGCATGGCCGGCGCCGCCGGCTGTTCCCGGACCTCGGCATGAGCCGGTTCAGCTTCCATTGCCACAGGCTCGGCCTTGGCTGGCGGATGCAGCCAGTTATCCACTTCGTTTTCCAGCGCCGCCAGTTCCGCCAGGGTTGGATCCGTGCTGGCATCCGCCTCCGCGGACTGGGCGGGGAGCTCAGGGTTTTCCGCATCGGGCGTCACATCGATGATGTCGTCGATGGTCGGCTCGGCGCCGGGATGGTGGCTAATGGTCGGCTCGATTCGCGTCCCCATGGTTCAACTCCGCAGATCGTATTAAAGGACAGTGCTTACCCAAGCGGATTCATGACGAACGCTGGCATCGCGGCTTTTTCACGGGCGCACTCGAGGAATTTATCCGCGGTGATCAAAGCTTCGTTGATCGTGACGTCCATGTCGAGATAGCGGTAGGTGCCAAGGCGGCCAACGAAGGTCACATTGGCTTCATCGCGCGCCAGGTTGATGTAGCGTTCGAGCTGCTCCTTGTCGCGCGCCATCCGGATCGGATAATACGGGATATCTTTTTCCTCGCACTGGCGGCTGAATTCCTTGTAGCAAATCGTCTTCTCATGGGTTTCCCAAGGCGAGAAGTGCTTGTGCTCGGTAATGCGGGTGTAGGGCTGCTCGTTATCGCAGTAGTTGATGACGGCGTTGCCCTGGTAATCGCCGGTGTCGCGGAACACTTCGAAGTCCAGCGTGCGGTAGGGCAGGCGGCCTTCGGCGTGCTTGAACCAGGCGTCGATCGGGCCGCTGTAGAACACGTGGTCGTAATCGGCTTTCAGTGCCGGATCGAAGGTCGTATTCAGGTGCACCGTCACACCCGGGACCGCCAGGATCTTCTCGACCAGCGCGGTGTAGCCGTCGGCCGGCATGCCCTGGTACTTGTGGTTGAAGTAGTTGTCGTCGTAATTGAAACGGACCGGCAGGCGTTTCAGGATGCTGGCCGGAAGCTCGCTCGGATGCAGGCCCCACTGCTTGACGGTGTAGGTCTTGAAAAACGCTTCATACAATTCGCGGCCGACGAAACGCAGCGCCTGTTCTTCGAAGGTGGTCGGATTTTCGATCGACTTGTCGCCCAGTTCAACCAGGAACTGCTGCGCTTCTGCCGGGCGGAAGGTTTTGCCGAAGAACTGGTTAATCGTCAGCAGGTTGATCGGCAGGGTGTAAACCTTGCCATTGGTGATCGCCTTGACCCGGTTGACGTATGGCTTGAACTCGCTGAAGCGGTTGACGAATTCCCACGCGCGCTCATTATCGGTATGGAAAATGTGAGGGCCATACACGTGCAGCATGACGCCGGTGTCGGCATCGCGTTCCGAATGGCAGTTGCCGGCCACGTGAGGGCGCGACTCGAAAACTTCGACGTTGTAGCCAGCCTGTGACAGCTGGTTTGCGATAACGGCGCCGGAAAATCCGGCGCCAACGATTGCGATGTTCTTTTTCATCTCTATTCCCTGGCGGATTTAGTATGTTGTATTGGTTGATGGAGCGAACCAGACACCCGCGCTTCGAACGCGCCGTCGGGCGCAGCGACGACCGGCAGTGCCCGCACTGCGGACTGCGCGCGGCCATCCACCACGCGCCGTATGATGGCGCGAGGCACATCGCGGTGCGCCAGGAAGGCCGCGGCGCTGCGCGGGCCGTAGGTTTCCTGCCACGCGATACCCTGGTTGACCAGTTTCGCGGTCGCCGAATTGGTCCTGTTGTCCAGCTGTTCCATATATAGGTCAGGCAAAAACTACATGATGACAAATTGAAAAGCAGCTGACTGTGCTTCAGCGCACATAGCTGAGTGTTGTGGACTTTTAGTCACCCGGGACGCGCGTTTGCCAATCTCGGATGTTATAATCCGGAAACAAAATATACGTTTACCCGTACCATCAATCCAACTCCGGGAAACGGCCAAGTGCTGCTGTTGACGGCAGTGTCTACTCCTCCACTATCGACCGATCATGCAAAGCTCCAATTGTGCGCAAGCCAAGCGCTATCAACCTGCCCGACTGAATGCCATGGTGGCGTCCGCGCTGCTGGCCTGGAGCGCGGCAGCGCCGCTTCACGCCGCCGAGCCGCCCGCCCAGGCCCTCGCGGACCTGAGCCTGGAGGCGCTGTCGGACGTGCGCGTCACCTCGGTATCGAAGCGCTCGGAGCCGGTCGCCGACGCGGCCGCTTCGGTGTATGTGATTTCCAATGACGCGATCCGCCGGTCCGGGGTCACCACGCTGCCCGAAGCGTTGCGCCTGGCACCCAACATCCAGGTCGCCCGCGTCGATGCCCGCAATTACGCGGTCACCTCGCGCGGCTTCAACAGCGCGTTCGAGAACAAGCTGCTGGTGCTGATCGACGGGCGCAGCGTCTACACCCCGCTGTTCTCCGGCGTCTTCTGGGACGCGCAGGATGTCGTGCTGGAAGACATCGAGCGCATCGAAGTCATCAGCGGCCCGGGCGCAACCTTGTTCGGTGCGAACGCGGTCAACGGTGTCGTGAATATTATCACCAGGACCGCTAGCGCGACGCAGGGCACGCTGGTCAGCGCCGGCGGCGACGCGCACCACCAGTTTGGCGCGGTGCGCTACGGCGGCGCGCTCGGCGGCGGCGGGCGCTACCGCGCGTACGCCAAGTCGATCCGCCACGACGACCTCGAGCGCGAGAGCGGCATGGTCAGCCAGACCGGCTGGCGGCGCGCGCAGGCCGGCTTCCGGGCCGACTGGATCGAAGACGGCCAGGGCCTGACCGTGCAGGGCGACGCCTATACCGGCGCGCTGCACCAGCAGGGCACGCGCGACATCACCATCGCCGGCGCGAACCTGCTGGGCCGCGCCACGACGCGGCTGGACGGCGGCGCCGAACTGTCGGCCCAGGCCTACTGGGACTTCACCGAACGCAACCAGCCG
>DASWSX010000124.1:0-5015 GCA_036402435.1 Telluria sp.
TGCTCGAAGCGCCACTGGTCCCGGTTGAGCGGGATGACCAGGAAGCGTACCAGGATCGTGCGGCCATCGAGCGTGTCGCGGCCGAAGAAGGTGCCATGCCCGTCCTTGAAGCTGCCCAGCATCGGCTCGGTCATCAAGCCATTGGCCAGGTTGGCAAAGTGCAGGCTCCACTGGCCGCTCGCCGGCTGGTACAGGCGCAGCGATACGCCGGCAATCCGGCCGGCGGCGCCTTGCACGTCGAACTCGACAACGTTGGCGCGCTTGCCCATCAGGGGCGTGACCCTGGTGGTGCCGGCATACTCAAACCACTCCTGGCTGCCACTGAGGGGCTTGCCAAGGCGCTGCAGTTTGGTATCCCAGCTGCCGATCTCCCAATCGAAGTCGTGCTGGCTGGCGCTGGCCGGTGCGGCCGCCAGCGCAGCAGTGATGGCGCAGAACAGCCATGCGGGAAGTTGGGCAAGTTTCATAAATGGATCTTAGCCCTGGTGCCGCTGCCGTAACAGGGCCAGCCCGCAGGTATTTTCTGGGGCCACGCGGCGCCAAGGCATGGACGCCCGCCAAGCCCCGCGCAAGGCCGGCAGCGGCGTGAAGCGCCCGGGGCCGGACGGGGATTTGCAGATCGACAATGGGGGGCCGGCTCCGGGCCGCCATGCGGTCAAGATGCGACACCTGGCCCGCGCACGAATTGCCACAGGGCATTTATCCGGCGGTTCTGTGCTACCCTGTGCGTGTCGACTGTTTCGATATCTTTGGGCGGCTCCGCGCCGCCGCTCCGCTCCCTTCCCCGCCCCTGAAGGATGAATTGTTCCAATCTGGCTGTCGCGTTGCGCGTGGCCAGTGTTTGCCATCACCTACCAGAGAGAGGGACCTGTGGCTGCGTTTCCAGTCAGCGTCAGCAATATCGTGCGCCGTTTCGGCCTGTCTGCCGCCGTGCTGCTGGCCGGGGCAGCGGCCTCGGCCTATGCCTATGTCGCCACGGTCCAGCACAGCCGAGCGGAACAGCTCGGCGAACTGCAGGATGCGGCGCGCAGTTACGAATCGCAGCTGCGCTACCGCCTCAACCAGTACGTTGGCGCCGGCCAGTCGCTGGGCGCCTTTTTCAGCGCCTCGGGCCAGGTCGAGCCGCAGGAATTCGACAATTACTTGAAAGCCAGCCATCTGTTCGAACGCCTGGAAGGCAGCAGTTCCTTCGGCTTCCTGCCCAAGGTGCCGGCGGCGCAGCTGCGGCGCTTCGAAGCCGACGCCGGGCGGATCTTCCCCGGCTACCGCGTCAGCGGGCCGCGCCCCGGCGCCGCCGCCTATTTCCCTTTACTGTACGGCCAGCATGCGAGCGATCCCCGCCGCGCGGACGTCTTGCGCGGCGTCGATTTCGCCGCCATCCCCGACCGCTGGGAAGCGATGCGTGAAGCGGACTTGCGCGACGCGCCGGTGGCCACCCGGCGCCACGCGGCCCTGCGTCACGCCGGCAAGGCCCAGGTGGTCATGCTGTTTTCGCCGGTGCGGGGCGTGGGCCGGGCCGGCGGCGGCTCCGTTGCCCCCTTGAAAGGCTTCACGTTTTCGACCATGTACGTCGACCGTCTGTTCCTCGGCTTCGACCATGGGCGCCTGGCCAGGCTGTTCGACCTGGAAGTGTTCGAGGACCGGGCCGCCGCCGGCAACATCCTGTTCGATGCGGACGGCGTGCCGCATAGTTTGGAAGGGGACGCCGGGCACGTGCTGGCCCACCGGGCGGAAGTACAGTTTGCACACCGCAAATGGTTGATCTTTTTCTATGCCAGGAATGCCGCGCTGGCACCGCGCTCGACCCATGCCGGCGCGCTGGTGCTGGCCATCGGGTTGTTGCTGACCGCGATCGCCGGCTATGGCGCAGCGGCTTGGCCGCGCTACCAGCTGCGCCGGCGCACGACGCGTGACTTCAGCGAACGGTTCTCCGGCTTTTTCGAAAACCATCCCTTTGCCGCCTATGCGCTGGACCGGCACGGGCGCATCCTGCACGCCAACCAGCAATTGGCGGAGGAACTTGGCGTGTCGCGCGCGGCGCTGGTCGGCGCGCCGATCGACAGCTTCATCGCGGAGGAAGACCGGGCAGTCGCCGCCAGCCGGTTCGAGGATGCCATGGCCGGCAATGCGGTGGCCTGCCCGATCCGGATCACGGGCGCGCTTGGCCGTACGTCCGACATGTCGATCGTGCTCATGCCCATGAATGCCGGCGGCCAGGTCACCCATGTGCTGGGCTTTGCCGAAAACATCACCGACCGTAAGCAGGCCGAGCTGGCGCTGCACGAATCGCGCCAGATGCTGCAGCTGATCATCGACAACATTCCGCAAAGTGTGTTCTGGAAGGACCTGGACAGTGTCTTTGTCGGCGGCAACCGTTCCTTGCTGGAAGATGCCGGCCTGGAGAGCGTCGACCAGCTGGTCGGCAAGACCGACCACCAACTGCGCTGGCACGCACAGGCCGACCACTTCCGCCAGGTCGACCTGGAAGTGATGGGGTCCGGCATCGCGCGCCTGAAAATGCAGGCGGCCGACCACCGGCGCGACGGCACGCCCTGCTGGATCGAAACCAGCAAGATCCCGCTCAAGGATGAACAGGGCAGGGTAGTCGGGGTACTGGCGGTCACGGAAGACATCACAGCGCGCAAGTACATGGAACAGGAGTTGTTCCGGCGTGCCAATTACGATGTGCTGACCGGCTTGCCGAACCGCGGCTACTTCGACAACCACCTGGCCGAAGCCGTCAAGCGCGCCCAGCGCCGCGCCGGGCTGGCGCTGATGTATTTCGATATCGACCGCTTCAAGCACATCAACGATAGCCATGGCCACGACATCGGGGACGAAGTGATCCGCATGTTTGCCAGCCGGACCCGCGCCGTGCTGCGGGAGGCCGATTTCATGGCCCGCCTCGGCGGCGATGAATTTGTCCTGGTGGTGGAGGGGCTGGGTGAACGGGAAGATGCCGCCGTGATCGCGGAAAAGCTGGTGGCGGCCATGGCCCCGCCGTTCCTGGTTGCCGGCATCCGGCTGCAGGTCAGCACCAGCATCGGTGTCGCCCATTTCGAACACGGCATGTCGGCCGATACGCTGGTGAAGGCGGCCGACCAAGCCATGTACGAAGCGAAGCGCGCCGGCCGCAATTGCTTCCGCCAAGCAGCGTCCCTGGACACACTTAATTCAATGCAAGCATGACGCCGGCGCTTGCCCGTACCTTGCACGGCATGGCCACTGTGGCCATGGTTGTGCTGGCATGCCTTGCCGTCCCGGCACTGTCCCGGGCGGAACCCTTGAAATTTATCGTCCCGTCCGGTGCCACCTCGGAAGGGTCGCGCCTGTATCTCAACCTCGTGCGGGAATTCGAGCGGGGCGAGGGCGGACCCCGCATCGACTTCCTTCCCTTGTCGAGTTGGGACGAGGTGGTGTCCCAGGTCAGGGAAATGCATGCGCGCGGACGCCATGCCGGCTTGTTCGTGGCCGAAGTGTCGGAAACCCTGGAATTGGAGAAGCTGGGCTTGATCGTGCCGTTCGAAGACGTGCTGCAAGCCCACGGCGGCTCCTTGGACGAGTTCCTGGCACCGCTGTCGCGCGAATTCCTCGGCAACAGCTATTGCAGCAACAAAAAATTTTGCGGCCCGCCGTTCGTGCGCAGCGCGCCCGTCGCGCTCTACAACCTCGATCAGTTGCAGGCGGCAGGGGTCGACGCGGCCCGCTTGCCCGCCACCTGGCAAGACATGGAAGCGTTGCTGCTGAAGCTATACAAACAGTCCCGTCAGGCGCCGTTCTGCCTTGGCGGCGATTGGTATGACTATCTGTTCGAGGCTGCGGTGCGCCAGGCCGGCGGCAGCCTGTATGACGGCAGCAAGGTAACGCTCGCCACGCCGGAATCGGTGGAAGCGCTGCGCTACTGGAAACGCTTGAAAGACCTCAAGCTGTTGCGGCGCGCCAACAATTGGAAGGCGACACTGAATGGTTTTGTCGCCGGCTACTATCCGGTCACCTATTATTCTTCGGGCGGCATGGAGTCGGTGCGTGCCAATGCGAAGTTCGGCTGGATGGCCGATATGCTGCCGAAAAAGAAGAGCTACGGCGTGGCGGTCGGCGGCGGCAACCTGTACATCTCGGCCAACCTGCCCGCCGACCAGCAAGCCTTGGCGCTGAAGCTGGCCAGGTTCCTGTACCGCCCTTCGGTGCAGGCGCGCATCAGCGCGGCAACCGGCTTCTTCCCCACCGTCGATGCCGCATTCGCGGAGCCGGAACTCAAGGAACGCTACACCAGCGAAGAACCGTTCATCCGCGTGCGCCAGCAGCTCAAGTACGCCAAGCCCAAGCTGATGTCGGTCGACAACCTCCGGGTGCGCAACATCCTGAAGAAGGCTATCGACCGTGCCCTGGACGACGGCGTGGCGCCGGAAACCGCGCTGCGCGATGCGCAAGCGGAAGTAGACCACTTGCTGGGGCAATAAGACAGCTTGCGATGGCGGCAATGCTATCATCGGCGCGCGTCCCGCCACGCGCCTGACAAATCCCGACCAATGAGGCACTGCATGATGCATAAGAACGAGCTGGTTCATAGCCTGAAGCAACGCCATGTCACCATGATCGCCCTGGGCGGCGTGATCGGTGCGGGCCTCTTTGTCGGTTCAGGGGCCCTGATTGCCACGGCCGGCCCGGCCGCGATCCTGTCCTACCTGATCGGGGGCTTCATCGTCATCCTGGTGATGTTCATGCTCGGCGAAATGGCGGCAAAGAACATCGACAGCGGCTCGTTTTCCACCTTTGCCAGCCAGTACCTTGGCGAATGGGCAGGTTATGCGGTGGGCTGGCTATATTGGTTCAAGTCGATGATCACCATCACCATCGAGGCCATCCTGCTGGGAGCGATCCTGCATGACTTCCTGCCCGGACTGCCCGTCTGGGCCGGGGCCTTGCTGATGCTCCTGATCGTCATCTCCAGCAATGTCTATTCGGTGCGCTCGTTCGGCGAAGCCGAGTATTGGCTCTCGTTCGCCAAAATCACT
>DASWSX010000125.1:0-3594 GCA_036402435.1 Telluria sp.
AGCGGAACCGCCAGGCGCTGGACTGGATCGAAGCCCAGCTCAACGCTTACGGCTGCATGACCGAACGCCTGCAATACGATTACACCGAACCGGCGCCGCGCCCGGCCGGCACGCCCGCGCCTGCGCGTCCCGTTCCGAAGACGGGCGGCGGCCGTGGCGGTCCACCGGGCCAAGGCGGCAGTACGCTGTTCGGCAAGCGCGCGCCGATCGGCGTCAATACCGATCCGACGCTGCAGGCCGACGCGCGCCTGCGCGCGCTGAATGCCGAGCAGACGCCGGCGGGTACCTCGAAGCGCGAGAATATCTACTGCACCAAGGTTGGCACGACCCATCCGCACGAAATGTACATCGTCAGCGCGCACATGGATGGCATTGGCTTCGGGGAAGCCGCTAACGACGACGGGTCTGGCACCGCCCTGGTGATGGAACTGGCGCGCATCCTCAACGCCCCGGGCGTGCAGACGGCGCGCTCGATTCGTTTTGCGATCTGGAATAACGAGGAAACAGGCCTGAACGGCGCCCGGGCCTATGTCGAGCAGCGCAAAGACTTGCAGGGGATCGAGTCGCCAAAAGGGTCGGGCAAGTTTCCCGAGCCGGCATGGCTGGGCGTGATCCAGCATGACATGATGCTGTGGGATCACGGCATGCCGATCCCCAAGCTTGACGCCAAAGGCAAGGCGGTGCTGGACGACAAGGGACAGCCGGTCTACGTGTCGCCCAAGGAGCAGCGCGCCGAAGCGGACGTCAATATCGAGTTCCAGTCCGCGTCCAAACAGGCCGAGGCGTCCTCGAAACTGGCGTGGGTCCTGCACGCGGCCAACGGCAAGTACGCCAGCACCTACCCGGCCATGGTGGGGCCGCACATGACCAATACCGATTCGGTGCCGTTCATGGACCTGGTGCCGTCGGTTTCGCTGCGCGAGAACGAACGCGGCATGCACATCGGCGCAGGTTGGAATCCCAACTGGCACCAGCCGAGCGACGTCTTCAGCACTTACTCGGACAAGGACTTCATGCTGGGCCTGAATGCCGCCCAAACCACGCTGGCGGGCGTGGCGCAACTGAGCGGCGCGACGGTCAAGCCGTAAGCGTTCCTGGCAGGGTCGCCCGATGCCGCACGGAAAGCGGCGGCCTCGTTTTGCTGCTTGACGGCATACTATTGCTTCAGTCAGCGATCAGGAGGGAGCAAGCCATGCAAAGCAGCACAGGAGCGCCGGGCAGCGGCGTGACGGACCAGGACGCGATCGATTTCATCCGCAGCGTGTTCGGGCTGGTGCGGTCGGGGGACAATGCATCCTTGCGCGCCATGATTGAGAAGGGTTTGCCGGTCAATTTTCGAAACGAAAAAGGTGACAGCCTCATCATGCTGGCGAGTTACCACGGGCACCTGGCGACCTGCAGGGTGCTGCTCGAAGCGGGGGCGGACCCGAATGTCCCCAACGACCAGGGGCAGACGCCGCTGGCGGGTGCCGCGTACAAGGGATACCTCGAGATTGCAGAGCTGATGCTGGCGCACGGGGCCAACATTGAAGGGGCCAGTCCCGACGGTAAAACACCGCTGATGATGGCCGCCATGTTCAACCGCAGCGCCATCGTCGAGCTGCTGCTCGCGCGCGGCGCATCGCCTGATGCCGTCGACAGCCGCGGCATGACGGCGCAATCGCTGGCCGCGACGATGGGCGCGGCTGATACGCTCGCGCAGCTTACGGTTTAGAAATCGGAAGGTATTTCTACCGGTGTACAACCACCAGCAGGGCTTTCGCTTCCGCCTTGCCGGTGTTGCGGATGACATGATTCTGGTCCGCGGTGTAACGCGCGGTGCCGCCAAGCTTCAGTTTGCGCTTGCTGGCGCCCACTTCGATCTCGACCGACCCGTGCAGCACCGTCAGGTGCTCACTGGTGCCCGGATCGTGCGCCTGCGACGCCAGCTCGCCTCCCGGCGCCAGCGTCAGCTCGTACCACTCATATTTACCCGCCATCTCCATCGGCCCCAGGATGCGCAGGATGTAGCCGGCATGCGCGCCGGGCAGGGTAGGGGTCTCGTGCGCGTCAAGCACGCGGATGGTCTCGACCTCGCGCGTCTCGGAGGCCAGCAAATCGCCGATCGGCACGCCCAAAGCGTTGGCCAGGCGCCACGTAATGGCAATGGTCGGATTCGCTTTTTCACGCTCAATCTGCGATAACATCGACTTCGATACTCCCGCGATACGCGACAGGTCCTCCAGCGTGAGGCCGCGCGCAAGCCGCAGCCGCTGCAAAGTGGCCCCGACTTCAGGCGGAGAGTTGGTCGACAGGGGTGTATTCATGACGCGCTTATGTAATTGATAAGTTGCTGGATTACCCAAACTGTTGCTTGCCAACTCCACCTGGCTTGGGTAATATCCATTATATTGAATTCGTGTTCGACATATCGGATAACATCGACATGAGCGAACAACTGCAGGATCGGGAACCACGGTACCGCATTGTGCAACAGTCGGTCAAGCCGCCACCACCACAACGAGGATAAAGATGAGCGAACAAGCCAAAAACGCGTTTTTCAGCGGCCTGCAGCAGAACCTGGACACGCTGCGCGAGCAGGGCCTGTACAAGCCGGAGCGCGTGATCGCTTCGCGCCAGGGCGCTGAAGTGGTGGCCGAAGACGGCCGCAAGCTGATTAACATGTGCGCCAATAACTACCTGGGCCTGTCCGGCGACCTGCAAACGCAGCAGGCGTCGATCGAGGCGACCGAAAAATACGGCTACGGCCTGTCGTCGGTGCGCTTCATCTGCGGCACCCAGACCGTCCACAAGCAGCTTGAAAAAGCGCTGTCGGACTTCCTCGGCACCGAAGACACCATCCTGTACGCGGCCGCCTTCGACGCCAACGGCGGCGTGTTCGAGCCGCTGTTCGACGAGAACGACGCGATCATCTCCGACGCGCTGAACCATGCGTCGATCATCGACGGCATCCGCCTGTGCAAAGCGGGCCGCTACCGCTACGCCCACAATGACATGGCCGACCTCGAGGCGCAGCTGCAGGCAGCCACCGCCGCCGGCAAGCGCCACAAGGTCATCGTCACCGACGGCGTATTCTCGATGGACGGCACCATCGCGCAGCTGGACAAGATCTGCGACCTGGCCGACAAGTACGGCGCACTGACCATGATCGACGAATGCCATGCCTCCGGCTTCATGGGCAAGACCGGCCGCGGCACGCACGAGCACCACAATGTGATGGGCCGCATCGACATCATCACCGGCACCCTCGGCAAGGCGCTCGGCGGTGCGATGGGCGGCTTTACGGCTGCGCGCAAGGAAGTCATCGACACGCTGCGCCAGAAGTCGCGTCCTTACCTGTTCTCCAATACGCTGGCCCCGAACATCGCCGGCGCATCGCTGTCGGTGCTCGAGCGCCTGTCGAAATCGACCGAGCTGCGCGACCGCCTGCACGAGAACACCGCCTTCTTCCGCAAGGAGATCGAGCGCATCGGCTTCACCATCAAGCCGGGCACCCATCCGGTGGTTCCGGTGATGCTGTTCGAAGCGCCGGTCGCACAGAAATTCGCCGCCCGCATGTATGAACTGGGCGTGCTGCTGTCGGGCTTCTTCTAT
>DASWSX010000126.1:0-10154 GCA_036402435.1 Telluria sp.
AGCGATCGTGGTCCTGCTCGACCAGATCACCAAGATCACCATCGAGCGCCTGTTCGTGTATGGCGAAGAACGCGTCGTCACATCGTTCTTCAACCTGGTGCTGGCGTATAACCGCGGCGCCGCGTTCAGCTTCCTGTCCAATGAAAGCGGCTGGCAGCGCTACTTCTTCACGGCGATCGGCGTCGTCGCGGTGGTGTTCATCATCAGCCAGCTGCGCAAGAACGCAGGCCAGCGCCTGTTCTGCTGGGCGATGGCGCTGATCATGGGCGGCGCCATCGGCAACGTGATCGACCGCGTCGCCTACGGCCACGTGATCGACTTCCTCGACTTCCACTTCGGCAGCCTCGGCCACTTCCCGGCGTTTAACATCGCCGACAGCGCCATCTGCGTCGGCGCGGTACTGTTCATCTATGACGAACTGCGGCGCGTGAACAAGAACTAAGCAAGGGGATAGCGCATGGCGATGGAACTGAAGGGTAAGAAGATCGTCCTCGGCCTGTCCGGCGGGGTGGCCTGCTACAAGGCTGCGGACCTGTGCCGCCAGCTGGTGAAGGAAGGCGCCACGGTGCAGGTTGTGATGACCGACGCGGCGACCCACTTCATCACTGCGGTCACGATGCAGGCGCTGTCGGGCAACCCGGTCCACACCGACCAGTGGGATCCGCGCGTGGCCAACAACATGGCCCACATCGACCTGACCCGCGACGCCGATGCGATCCTGATCGCGCCCTGCTCGGCCGATTTCATCCGCAAGCTGGCGCACGGGGTCTGCGACGACCTGCTGTCGACCTTGTGCCTGGCGCGCCCGCGCCGCCTGCCGCTGCTGGTTGCACCGGCAATGAACGTCGAGATGTGGGACAACCCGGCGACGAAGCGCAATGTACGCCAGCTGGAGCTTGACGGCGCCTGCGTGTTCGGCCCGGCGGCAGGCGAGCAAGCCTGCGGCGAAGTGGGCTTCGGGCGCATGCTGGAACCGCTCGAACTGCTCGATGAGCTGATTGCCTCGTTCCAGCCGAAGGTAATGGCGGGCAAGCGCGTGCTGCTGACGGCCGGCCCGACGTTCGAAGCGATCGACCCGGTGCGCGGCATTACCAACCTCTCGTCGGGGAAAATGGGATACGCGATTGCGCGCGCCGCGCGTGAAGCCGGCGCCGAAGTGACGCTGGTCTCCGGTCCGACCACCCTGCCAACCCCGCATGGCGTGCGCCGCATCGACGTCAAGAGCGCGGCGCAGATGTACGACGCCGTGATGGCGGCCGTCGGCGGGCAGCATGTCTTCATCGGCGTGGCCGCCGTCGCCGACTGGCGCGTAACCAATGCCAGCGACCAGAAGATGAAGAAGCAGGACGACGGCGCCGCGCCCAAGCTGCAGTTCGAGCAAAACCCGGACATCCTCGCATCGGTGGCGTCCACCACGTCGATCTCCGGCTGGCCGTACTGCGTCGGCTTTGCCGCTGAATCGGAAAACCTGGTCGAATACGGCGCCGTCAAGCGCGAGAAAAAGGGCATTCCTCTGTTGGTGGGCAATATCGGGCACCACACGTTCGGGCAGGATGACAACACGATCGTGCTGTTCGACGACAGCGGCCACACCGTGCTGCCGCGCGCCGACAAGCTCACGCTGGCGCGCCAGCTGATTTCCGAAATCGCAAAGCGCATCGAACAACGCTCCCTGCTCAAATAAGAACGCCACATGAAGACAATCGACGTAAAGATCCTCGACCCTCGCATGAAAGACCAGATGCCGGCGTACGCCACACCCGGCAGCGCGGGGCTCGACCTGCGCGCGTGCATCGACGCACCGGTCACCATCGAACCTGGCCAGACCATCCTGGTGCCGACCGGCCTGGCCATCCACGTGGGCGATCCAGGGTACGCCGCGATGATCCTGCCGCGTAGCGGAATGGGACACAAAAACGGCATCGTTTTAGGGAATCTGGTAGGCTTGATCGATTCCGACTATCAGGGACAACTGATGGTATCGACATGGAACCGCAGCCAGGCTGCCTTCACGCTCAACCCGATGGAGCGCCTCGCGCAGCTGATCATCGTCCCGGTACTGCAGGTTGGCTTTAACGTCGTTGAAGATTTCGATGTCAGTGAACGCGGTGCCGGCGGTTTCGGAAGCACCGGAAAACAATAATAAAGTGAGGATTACCATGACCCGTTTCGTCGGTCACAGCCCGGCCTTGCTGGGCATTTCGTTAGCATTGCTCCTGTCTGCGTGCGGCACCATCAAGCCGACGGCTCCGGCCTTCCCCGGCAAGCCAGGGCCGGCCGCGCCGGAAGAACAGCGCCCCGTCATCACCCCGCGCATGGCTGCGGCCGCGCAAACGCTGACCAGGATGGCGGCCCTGCAGGACCGCCTGTACCGCGTGGCGGCGCCGCTGTTGATCAACAACGCGCCGCTGTGCAAGGCGCAGGCGCGCAACCTGCTAGGCTTCACCGCCAAGAACCGTTACTCCTACCCGGGCGAATACAACGAAGCGGCGCACGCTGCGCTTGGCATGGGCGAGCGCCTGCAAGTGACCGGCGTACTGGCCGGTAGCGGCGCGGCAAAGGCGGGCCTGGAAATTGGCGACCGCCTGGTGTCGGCTGGCGGCAAGCCACTGCCGACCGGCGCGAACGCCTCCACGCTGGCGGGAGGCGTATTCGGCCCGCTGGTGCGCGCCCAGGCCACGCTGCCGTTCGTCATCGAGCGCGACGAAAAGCAGAAGCAGCTGTCGATTCCGGTCACGCGCGCCTGCGGCTTTGGCGTCGAACTTGGCAACTCGGACAACGTGAACTCGTACGCGGACGGATCGCGCGTGATGGTAACGCGCGGGATGATCAACTTTGTTGAAGCAGACGAAGAACTGGCGTACCTGATGGCCAAGGGCATGGCGCACAACATGCTCGGTCACGCCAAATCGCAGCGCAACTCAGGCACGATCGGCAGCATCATCGACAGCCTGATGAGCGTTCGCGCCGATACCTCGGTAGTGATTGGAAGCGGCGGCATCAAGGCGATGCCGCAGGAGCTGGACGGCGCAGCGGACCAGCTGGCGATGTACCTGCTGGCGCGTGCCGGCTACCGCATCGAAGGCGCTGTCGAGTTCTGGAAGCGGCTCGCTTCTGCGTACCCGGCCTCGGTGCTGAACGGCTATGTCGCGAATCATCCTGGAACTGCTTTCCGGATCGCGGTGATCGAGAAGACGATCGCCGACATCAAGGCCAAGAAATCGGCGGGCAAGCCGCTGGTGCCGTAATGACCAACAGCGTCATTGGGGCCATTGCCCGAAATGACGCTGTTGTATCAGCTCGGGAAATCCGGGAAAAACACCGCCATCACGTAGGTCAGCACGCCCAGCATTGCCACCGTCGCGACCAGCACCAGCAATAAACGGCCGAACTTCGGCGAGCCGTCGTCTTTTTTTGTATGATTGTCCATCTTCCCAACAGCTCCTTAGTCCTGGAGCTCACAGTATATTCCATCAATGGACAGCATAGACCTCGAAGTACTCAAAACCGCAGCCGGCTGGATTGGCGCCGGCCACCGTTGTGAGCTCATCACAGTCATCAAAACCTGGGGCTCCAGCCCGCGGCCGATCGGCGCCACGCTCGCCATCTGCGACGACGGCCGCGTGGTCGGCTCGGTCTCCGGCGGCTGCATCGAGGATGACCTGATCGAACGCGTGCGCCAGCACGGCATCACGCGTACCGCCCCCGAGATCGTCAGCTACGGCATCACCGCCGACGAAGCGCACCGCTTCGGCCTGCCCTGCGGCGGCACCATCGAACTGGCCATCGAGCCGCTCTCCAGCGCCAGCACGATCGTCGACCTGCTCGATCGCCTCGACCGCCACGAACTCGTGGCGCGCAGACTCAACCTGCAGACCGGAGAGGTCACGCTCTCTCCCGCCCAGGCCGGCACCGTGCAGGACATCGCCGAAGGCGTCCTGACCACGATCCACGGGCCGCGCTGGCGCCTGTTTATCATCGGCGCCGGCCAGCTGTCGCGCTTCCTGGCGCAGGTGGCCACCGCAATGGATTACCACGTCACCGTGTGCGATCCACGCGAAGAATACCGCGCCGGCTGGCAGCTCCCGGGTGTACAGCTGGTGCATGCCATGCCCGACGACCTGGTCATCGAAGCGCAGCTCGACCACCGCAGCGCCGTCGTCGCCCTCACCCACGACCCCAAGCTCGACGACCTGGCCCTGATGGAAGCGCTCAAGTCCGATGCGTTCTACGTCGGCGCGATCGGCTCGAGGGTGAACAACGCCAAGCGGCGCGAGCGGCTCAAGGAGTTCGACCTGACCGAGGAACAGCTGGCGCGCCTGCACGGCCCGATCGGGATGTACATCGGCAGCAAAACGCCGGCGGAGATTGCGATTTCGATCCTCGCCGAACTCACCGCGATCAAGAACGGGGTGCCGCAGCAGCTGCGGCTGACACATGCTGAAGGCCAGGCCTGATTCGAAAGCAAGAATCGCATGGCGGCGCTGTCGGCGTCGGGCGACAATCAAGATTTACGCATTGAGAAGGCTTCATGAACACCGCTAACATGCTCCGCCTGGTCCTCCTCGCAGCTATCTGGGGCAGCTCCTTCCTGTTCATGCGCATCGCCGCCCCCGTGCTGGGGCCTGCGGTGCTGATCGAATACCGGGTCGGCTTCGCCGCGGTATTCCTCGCCATTGTCGGCGTGATCCTGAAAAAGCGGCTCGACGTGCGCGCCAACTGGAAGCACTACCTGGTACTGGGCCTGTTGAACTCCGCCTTCCCGTTCCTGCTGTTCGCGTTCGCGGCACGTACGCTGTCGGCGTCGGTGCTGTCGGTGCTGAACGCCACCGCGCCAATGTGGGGTGCGCTGATCGGCGCCCTGTGGTCGCGCCAGGCGATCTCGGGACGTAGTGCGCTTGGGCTCATTCTTGGAACCGCCGGCGTCGCGCTGCTGGTCGGCTTCGACCAGGTGACGTCGCGTCCGGGCGCCGGCATCGCCATTACGGCAGCGCTGGTTGCGGCGGTCAGCTACAGCGTGGCGAGCGCGTACGCCAAGACGGCAAAGAGTGTCGAGCCGTTCGCCAACGCGCACGGCAGCATGTGGGCGGCGACGCTGCTGGTCATTCCGGTGCTGCCGTTCTTCCCGGCGCCGGCAGAACCCACCATCGGCATCATGGGCGCCGCGCTGGCGCTCGGCGTACTTTGCAGTGGCATCGCTTACATCCTGTACTTCAAGCTGATTCAGGATGTCGGGCCGACGTCGGCGCTGACGGTCACCTTCCTCAATCCGCTGTTCGGCATCCTGTGGGGCGCGCTGTTCCTCGGCGAGGTAGTCGGCTGGCACACGATATTGGGCGCGGCTATCGTCATCACCGGCACCGCGCTGGTCACTGGCTTCCGTCCCGCCTTCATGGCGCGCGCGCTTGCGCCGCTGTCAGCGAAGGGCAAATAACGCATGCAGCAAATAGAGATCACCCTGCCCGACGGCTACCGCAGCAGCGACGTCCTTGCCTTCCATGGACGCGATGCGGAAGGCGTCGCGGAACAGGTGACGCCGGGGCGAATTCGTAAAGGCGTGCTGCTGGACGGTGTTGCTGTCGCCCTCGACATCGCGCTCGGCGAGCATGGAGCGCAGGTCGGCGTCGACACCGGTGCTGTACTCACGACGCGCGCGCAAGCGATGCTCGATGACGCGCTGCTGAACATCCTTGGGCTGCGTATCGATCCGGCGCCGTTCCTGCACGTGGCGCAGGATGACCCGATTTTCGGTGAAGCCGTCCGGCGCAACGCAGGCCTGCGCATCGTGCAATCGGCGACCATCTTCGAAGCGCTGACCTGGGCGGTGATCGGGCAGCAGATCAACCTCAGCTTCGCGATTGCATTGCGGCGCACGTTCATCCTGCAGGCTGGCCGACAGCACAGCAGCGGCTTGTGGTGCTACCCGGAGGCGGGGGACGTCGCGAAGCTGTCGGTGGAAGACCTCACCACCCGAAAATTCTCGCGTTCCAAAGCCGAGACGCTGCTGCGGCTTGCGCAACTGGTCGACAGCGGCGCGCTATCGCTGGAACGCACGGACGACATCGGGGCCGCGAGTGCCGCCCTGCTGGCGGTAAAAGGAATTGGCCCGTGGACCGTTAACTACGCGCTGCTGCGCGGCTACGGCTATCCGGACTGCTCGCTGCATGGCGATGTCGCGATCCGCGCGGCCTTGCAGCGGCTGCTGGGCGAAGACGCCAAGCCAGACATGGCGCGCACCGAAGCCTTACTGGCGCATTACAAGCCGCACCGCACGATGGCCGCCGCGCACCTGTGGGCGACCCTGGCCCCGGCAGAATAAACCCGTGCAGGAAATGAAAAAGCCGCTGATCTTTTGCAAGAATCAACGGCTTTAAAATTTGGTTGCGGGGACAGGATTTGAACCTGTGACCTTCGGGTTATGAGCCCGACGAGCTGCCAGACTGCTCCACCCCGCGTCTGTGCAATCATTATACGGCCCTTTGCCGCATTAGGCAATGCCAATCCCAACAAGATGTGCGATAGCAGCACGCAAGGCAAGAAATGCCGCCTTTGCCGGTGCGGCACAGCAGGCGCAATCGGTGTAAAGTAAGCGAAATACTATTATTCCAAGCGACTATGAAATTTTGTTCCGAGTGTGCCCACCCTGTCGACCTGCGCGTTCCCGAAGGCGACAACCGGCCACGCTTCGTGTGCGCGCAGTGCGATGCGATCCATTATCAAAACCCGAAACTGGTGGTCGGTTCAATTCCCGTATGGGAACACGACGGCGAGCTGAAGATCCTGTTGTGCAAGCGCGCAATCGAACCGCGCTATGGCTACTGGACATTGCCGGCCGGCTTCATGGAAAACGAGGAAACCACCGCCCAGGCCGCTATTCGCGAGACCGAGGAGGAAGCCGGCGCCAATGTCGAGCTGGGCGAGCTGTTCACCCTGCTTAACGTTGCCCAGGTTCATCAGGTTCACCTGTTCTACCTGGCGCGCCTGCTCGACCTGAACTTCGCGGCCGGCATCGAAAGCCTGGAAGTCGAACTGTTTTCCGAAAAGGACATCCCGTGGGACGACCTGGCCTTCCCGACGGTGCGCACGACGCTGGAACTGTTCTTCGCCGACCGCGTCAAAATGCGTGAGGGTGGCAGCTACGGTTTCCACAGCCGCGACCTTGTGCGCCCGATGCGTATATCCAGCGACGCCGGTTAAACAGCAATCATGATCCCGTGGCTTGAAACGACTACGCCGTTCCCCGACGTGTCCGAGGCGCTGACCATCGACGCGCCCGGCCTGCTGGCGGCCGGCGCCGACCTGTCGCCGCGGCGCCTGCTGGCCGCTTACCGCAACGGCATCTTCCCGTGGTTTTCCGAAGGCCAGCCGATCCTCTGGTGGTCGACCGACCCGCGCATGGTGCTGCACACCGAGAACTTCCGGGTCAGCGACAGCCTGCGCAAGACGCTGCGCAAGGTCGAACGCAGCCGAACCGAGGGCGGCCGCTGGCAGGTCACCTTCGACACCTCGTTCGAGCAGGTGATGCGCGCCTGCGCCGCGCCCCGCAAGGACGGGCCCGGCACCTGGATCTCCGAAGAGATCATCAACGGCTACACGGGCCTGCACGCGCTCGGCAATGCCCACTCGGCTGAACTCTGGCTCGACGGCGAGCTGGTTGGCGGCGCCTACGGCGTCTGTATCGGCCGCATGTTCTACGGCGAGTCAATGTTCGCGCGGGTTACCGACGCGTCCAAGATCGCCTTGGCCTACCTGGTTGCTTTCCTGCGCAGCGAGGGCGTACGCATGGTCGACTGCCAGCAGGAGACCGCGCACCTGGCGTCGCTGGGCGCCGCGCCGATCCCGCGCGCCGCTTTCCTCGAGCATCTGCGGGCCGCGATACGGCAGGACGAAATCGAACGATGGGAGCCGGTTTCTCCGCTGGCGGACGCGCGCTAGAACTGGCAAACATTAGATACAATAGAATCAGCGTAAACCACTCGCCATCGAGAGCATTCGCATGACGCACCTGAACGACCTGCCTTTCGCCACACTGCAGTTCTACACGACTGCGCCGTACCCGTGCAGCTATCTCGATGCACGGCACGCGCGCTCGCAGGTCGCCACGCCATCCCACCTGATCAACGCCGACGTCTATTCCGAGCTGGTCAAGAGCGGCTTCCGGCGCAGCGGCATCTTCACCTACCGGCCGTTCTGCGATGGCTGCCACGCCTGCATCCCGGTGCGCGTCAAGGCCGGCCAGTTCACCCCCAGCCGCGCCCAGCGCCGCGCATGGGCCCGGCATTCGCCGCTGGTGGCCAGCGTCGCCAACCTCAGCTTCTCCGACGAACACTACGCGCTCTACCTACGCTACCAGACCACGCGCCACCCGGGCGGCGGCATGGACCAGGACAGCCGCGACCAGTACGCCCAGTTCCTGCTGCAAAGCCGGGTCAACACGCGGCTGGTTGAATTCCGCGAGCCGGACGGCGTGCTGCGCATGGTGTCGATCATCGACGTGCTGTCCGACGGCCTGTCCTCGGTCTATACCTTCTTCGAGCCCGACCTGCCGGGCGCCTCGTTCGGCACCTATAACGTGATGTGGCAGATCGGCCAGGCGCGCGAGCTGGGCCTGCCGCATGTCTACCTCGGCTACTGGATCGAGCAAAGCCCCAAGATGGCCTACAAAATCAACTTCCGCCCGCTCGAAGCGCGCATCAACGGCACCTGGAGCCTGCTCGACCGATAGTCGCCCGCCCCGCCACACGGTAAAATGGGCATATCGTTTCAACCTGAGTGCCCCATGTCCGAAAAACTGCTGTACGCCCTTGCCCGCCCACTGCTGTTCGCCCTCGACGCCGAATCCGCCCACAACCTGACCCTGCCGGCCCTGCGCCGCGCCGCGGAACGTGGCTGGACCAACAAGATCCGCAAGCCCGATCCCGATCCGCGCACTGTCATGGGCATCACCTTCCCCAACCCGGTCGGCCTCGCGGCAGGCCTGGACAAGGACGGCGCGTACATCGACGGCCTCGCGGCGCTCGGCTTCGGCTTCATCGAAGTGGGCACCGTGACGCCGCGCGCGCAGCCCGGCAACCCCAAGCCACGCATGTTCCGCATTCCGGCCAAGCAGGGCATCATCAACCGCATGGGCTTCAACAACGGCGGCGTCGATGCCTTTGTCGCCAACGTGCAGGCATCGCGCTTCTACCAGAACAAGGAAGGCGTGCTTGGCCTGAACATCGGCAAAAACGCCGACACGCCGATCGAGCGCGCGGTCGACGACTACCTGATTTGCCTCGAAAAGGTGTACCCGTACGCCAGCTACGTGACGGTAAATATCTCGTCGCCGAACACCAAGAACCTGCGCCAGCTGCAGGACGCGTCCGAACTTGACACGCTGCTCTCGCGCCTGAAAGAAGCGCAGGCGCGCCTGGCGGACCAGCACAAGAAATATGTACCGCTGACGCTGAAGATTGCGCCGGACATCGACGCCGACCAGATCAAGAGCATCGCCAGCGCACTGCTGCGCCACAAGATCGACGGCGTCATCGCCACCAACACCACCACCAGCCGGCGCGACGTCGAGAACGAACGCCACGGCAAGGAAACCGGAGGCTTGTCAGGCGCGCCCGTGTTCCGGCAGTCGACCATCGTCGTGCGCGCACTCAAGCGCGAGTTGGGTGACGCCATACCGATCATCGGCGTGGGCGGCATCATGAGCGGCGCAGACGCCAAAGAGAAGATGGAAGCCGGAGCGTCGCTGGTCCAGCTGTACAGCGGCCTGATTTACGCCGGGCCTGCATTGGTGCGCGAATGCGCGATGGCGATCAAGGGGGCACGATGAAGCGCGTACTGCTCGGCGACAGCCAGCTTGAGGTGTCTGGCATCTGCCTGGGCACGATGACGTTCGGCGAGCAAAACAGCGAAGCCGAGGCGCACAGTCAGCTCGACTACGCGCTCGAACGCGGCATCAACTTCATCGACACGGCCGAGATGTACCCGGTGATGCCGCGCCCCGACACGCAAGGATCGACCGAACGCTTCATCGGCTCGTGGCTGAAGAAGACCGGCAAGCGCGACCAGGTGGTGCTGGCGACGAAGGTAGCTGGTCCCAACGCCGCCATGCACTGGATCCGTGGCGGTAAGAATAACCTCGATGCGGCCAACATCCGGGC
>DASWSX010000127.1:0-42851 GCA_036402435.1 Telluria sp.
TCAAGTCCCTGTAAGCCTGACGGGCGGCCCTGCGCCGTCCGCCTGCTCAACACCGAACGCTGGAACACTATGAATCGCTATCCCGTCTGGAAATACATCCTGATCGTCGTCGCGCTGCTGCTAGCTGCGCTGTACACGGCGCCTAACTACTTCGTGGAATCACCCGCCCTGCAGGTTACGACCGGCAAGGCAACGGTCAAGATCAACGACGACACGGCCGCCCGGGTCGAGGCCGCGCTGAAGTCGGAAGGCATCGCCACCGATGGCATCAGCCGGGACGGGAGCGGCAGCAGCAGTTACGTGCGGGCGCTGTTCGGCACCACCGATGAGCAGTTCAAGGCCAAGCTGGCCCTGGAACGCGCTCTCAACCGCGACCAGGCCGATCCGGATTACATCGTCACCGTCAACCTGGTCAAGAACGTGCCGGGCTGGATGCAGTCGCTAGGCGCGATGCCGATGAACCTCGGCCTCGACTTGCGCGGCGGCGTGCACTTCCTGCTCCAGGTCGATGCCGCGGCCACGTTGGACACCCGCGTCAAGGGCATCCAGTCGACCGTGCGCAGCCAGCTGCGCGACCAGAATGTGCGCCACGCCGGTATCGAGCGTGTCGGCAATGCCATCGAAGTCAATTTCCGCGATGCTGCCACCCGCACCGCCGCACGCGAAGCGCTGTCCGGCCAGGCGGCCGACCTGGCCTTTGCCGACGCCGGTGAAGGCGAGAACCTGAAGCTGGTCGTGACGATGAAGCCCGAAGCGCTCAAGCGCACGGTCGAAGAAGGCGTCAAGCAAAACATCGCGACCCTGTCCAAGCGTATCAACGAACTGGGCGTATCCGAGCCGATCATTGCCCAGCAAGGCCTCGAGCGTATCGTGGTCCAGCTGCCAGGCGTGCAGGACGTCGCCCACGCGAAGGACATCATTGGCCGCACCGCCACGCTGGAACTGCGCATGGTCGACAATTCCGTGGTGCCAGGCACCGAATCGGCTGCCACCATCCCGCTCAATTCCGAATTGTTCGGCCCTGAGCAGGGCGGCCCGATCGTCGTGTCGAAAGACGTGGTCCTGACTGGCGACTACATCTCCAGTGCGGTGGCTAGCCTTGACCAGAACCAGCAGCCGGCGGTCAGCCTCGACCTGAACGGCGACGGCGGCCGCAAGATGCGCCTGCTGACTCGCGACAATATCGGCAACCGCATGGCGATCTTGTTGAAAGAAAAAGGCAAGTACACGGTCCTGTCGGCCCCGACCATCCAGAGCGAATTCGGCAGCTCGTTCCAGATCACCAACATGGGCAGCGCCGAGAAGTCCACCGAACTGGCCCTGCTGCTGCGCTCCGGCGCGCTGTCGGCGCCGATGGAAATCATTGAAGAGCGCGTTGTCGGCCCGCAGCTGGGCGCGGAGAACATCGCCAAGGGCCTGTACTCGACCCTGTACGGCTTTGTCGCGATCGCCATCTTCATGGTCGTGTACTACCACCTGTTCGGTATCTTCAGCGCGCTGGCACTGGCGGCCAACGTGCTGTTCCTGCTGGCGCTGCTGTCCATGGTGCAGGTGACGCTGACCCTGCCGGGTATCGCCGCGATTGCGCTGGCGCTGGGCATGGCGATTGACTCGAACGTGCTGATTAACGAGCGCATCCGCGAGGAGCTGCGTGCCGGCAACAGCCCGCAGGCCTCGATTGCCGCCGGTTTCGACCGTGCATGGGCCACCATCCTCGACTCCAACATCACCACCCTGATCGTCGGTATCGCGCTGCTGGTGTTCGGCTCCGGTCCGGTGCGCGGTTTCGCGATCGTGCACTGCCTTGGCATCCTGACCTCGATGTTCTCGGCCGTCTTCGTCTCGCGCGGCGTGGTCAACCTCTGGTACGGCCGCAAGAAAAAGCTCACCAAGGTGTCGATCGGTACCGTCTGGACTCCTGGCCTGCCGGCCGCGAAATAATCAGCTCTTACTACTACAGGATTCGAGATGGAATTTTTCCGCATCAAGAAAGATATTCCCTTCATGCGCCATGCGTTGATTTTCAACGTGATTTCGGCGCTGACCTTCGTGGCAGCCGTGTTCTTTATCGTGACCAAGGGCCTGCATTTCTCGGTTGAGTTCAAGGGCGGCACGGTGATGGAGCTGAAGTATCCGGGCGCGGCCAACCCGGAGAAGATCCGTGGCGAGCTGATCAAGCTTGGCTACGAGCATCCGGAAGTGACCAGTTTCGGCACCGCGCAGGACGTCATGCTGCGCCTGCCGATCATCGAATCGGTCACCGGGGCAGCCGGTTCGCAGATCGCCTTCAACGCCTTGTGCAAGGCTGAAGGTGGTACCACGCGCCAGGTAAGCACGGCAACCCCGCAGGGCCAGAACGTGGCCAAGGCGGGCTGCTTCAACGCCGCCGGGACCGAGGTGCTGAGCCTGCAGAAAGTTGAATTTGTCGGTCCCCAGGTCGGCGACGAGCTGGCCCAGAACGGCCTCAATGCGCTGATCATGGTGATTGTCGGCGTGATGATCTACCTCGCCGTGCGCTTTGAATGGAAGTATGCGGTCTCGGCCATTATCGCCAACCTGCACGACGTCGTCATCATCCTCGGCTTCTTCGCGTTCTTCCAATGGGAGTTCTCGCTGACCGTACTGGCGGCGGTGCTGGCGGTGCTGGGCTACTCGGTCAACGAATCGGTGGTGATTTTCGACCGGATCCGCGAAAACTTCCGCAAGCAGCGCAAGGCCAGCGTGACCGACGTGATCGACAACGCGATTACCAGCACCATTTCGCGTACCATCATCACCCACGGTTCGACCCAGATGATGGTGCTCTCGATGCTGATCTTCGGCGGGCCTTCGCTGCACTATTTCGCGCTGGCGCTGACCATCGGCATCTGCTTCGGTATTTACTCGTCGGTATTCGTCGCTGCAGCGATCGCGATGTGGCTCGGCATCAAGCGTGAAGACCTGATCAAGCCAGTCGTCCAGAAAGACGAAACGGACGGCGCGGTCGTGTAACAATTGGCCGCCCCTTGCGGGCGGCAGTTTGCGCGTCATCAAAGGGGGAAACGCTCGTTTCCCCCGGCGCGCGGACTATCCAGCGCAACCCGCGCGATTCTCCAGAAACTTTATTGCAAATTATGTGTGTTCACGCACAGAGTCGGATAGGCCACGAAGTTAAAGTGGAACTGTCTCTTTCAGGACATCCCTAGTTTTGGACTTGGCCCGCTCTCGTAGCGGGCGTTTTTTTGCCCGAACGCTTTGTGTGCTGGAAGCGGTTACAGCAGGGCGGAGGACAGGCTTCGTACTTCCTCGGCGGATTCGTCGAGGATGCTTTGCAGGCTGCCGTCGCCGATGACGAAGTCGAGTGTGAGGGCCGATTGGCGCGACGTGGCGCCGGGCCGAACGTGCAGGGGCGAAGCGACCGGGGACAGGTCACTGGCCAGCAGCAGGATGTCGCCCAGGTTTTCCGGTGGCAGCGCGCGCATGCCGTGCCACATCGCCTCGATCGCCTCCATCACCGATGCGGGGACGGCCAGTTTGCCGAGCACGCCACGGCCGATGGCAACTTCACCATACTCCAGCCATTCTTCCGGGTCGCCGTCGAGCAGGCCGGGGTACTCCTCGGCGCGCGACAACAAGTAGAAACTGCCGACTTCATGCACGATGCCCGCGAACAGCGCGGTGTCAGGGTCGGTTTTGGTGATGCGGCGGGCGATGACCTGGGACAGCGCGGCGACGTGGGTCGAATGGCGCCACAGCTGGTCGGCCATGGCGCGCAGGGCCGGCTGGGTAATCTTGCTGTCGAGCTGGCGGACGATGACTGCCGCCACCAGCGCATTCAAGGTGCGGAAGCCGACGCGCTGGACCGCTGCGCGCACGTTCGTCACTTCGTTGCCAGACCGGTTATACGCGGCCGAGTTGGCGATCGCCACCGCGCGCGCGGCCAGCAGCGGTTCGGCCTGGACCAGGCGTGCGGCCGTGTCGGCGTCGCAATCCGGATCGTCGAGCGCGCGCTGGAGCTTCAGCGTGGCGTCGAGATTGGTCGGAAAAGTAAGTTCGCCGCGGCTTGCTTCGGCCGCGAGGCTTTTAAAAGCTTCAAGTCTGTCCATGGGGAAATTCTACTCCAGTAAACAGACCGTCAGCCGAAAAAGATGCCCTGCGGCACTTTTTTACGACAAGCTGCTGCTTACGCCTCGCGGAAGATGGCGTCGCAGCCTTCGCGGGTCTCTTCCACGTCGGCCAGCTCGTCGACCAGTTCCAGGTCTTCCAGTTCCTCGACCGCGTTCACATAGCTGTTCATCTTGGTCGCGCCGATCAGGCGGTAAATGTCGCCCGACTCGTTACGCACGCCAATCATCATCTTTTCCGCGCGCACCTCGTCGGCCGGGACTGCTTCGAGCAGCAGGTTGCCGGTGATGTGCTTGTCGAATTTTGCCGGCGTCGCGCCGTCGATCAGTGTAGTTTTTAGCATTTTTTCGTCTATTCAATGTGGTGGATCGGCCACTGCGGCCCCGGCGATCAGCTGCCTGAGTTTGCGCAAGGACGCGTCCAGTGCTTCAAAGTCGGTTTCCGAATAGGGCTCGAACAGCTTCTTGCCTTGTGCAACGACAATCGGGAAGGCCATGTCGAACATCGCCTCGCCCTCAGGGGTCAGGCGCACGAAGAACGAACGCTTGTCTTCGCGGCTGCGCTCGCGCGCGACCAGGCCCTTGTTCTCCAGGCGTTCGATAACGCCGGTCAAGGTTCCCTTGGTAATCAGGGTACGTTCGCCCAGCTCCTTGTACGTCATGCCTGGCGTATTGCCGAGCGTGGCGATGATGTCGAACTGGGCATGGGTCAAGCCGCAAGCCCGGACCGATTCGCCGGAGAAGCGCTCGAAGCCTTGCAGGCACTCCGCCAGCAGCCGCACACTCTTTAGATATCGTTCACCCATGGGGAGCAATTATAGCTGGCCGCGCCGGATCGCAGTGGGGCCGGTCCTGCCCACTGAAAACCGGGACCCGTGGCCGGGCCGCGCCAGTTGATCTCCGGTATGATACGGGCCATGCATTGCCACCCGCGTCCATGACACGAATTCCGCAGCCTGATGCCGCCCGCTGACCTCTCCCGCCTCGCGCAGGAGACGCCGCTGCGCGTGCTCCTGATCCATGCCGGCGAGCCAGACTCGCTCAGCTGGGCCGGGCTGTACCAGCCGCTGCGGCTTGCCGCCAAGCTGCTCGGGCCCGAGCGGCTGCACGTCGACGTGCGCAGTCCCGACAAGTTCCCCACCGATGCCCAGCGCCACTGGCACGTGGTGTTGCTGGTCGCCGACGAAGCGCAGGCCGCGCTCAAGCCGGGCAATATCCGCGTCGTCATCGAGCGTTGCCGGGCAGCGCCGTTCTGGGGCGGGGTAGGGGCCGGCGTGCTGTGGCTGGCCGACGCCGGCGTGCTGGCAGGCGTGCGCACGGCGCTGCCGTGGTCGCTGTATCCCGATGCCGACGCGATCGACGAGCACGCGATGTTCACGCCCAACCTGTTCGAAATGGACGGCGTGCACCTGACCTGCTGTGGCGGGGCGGCCAGCATCGACTTCGCGCTGACCCTGGTCGAATCGATTTTCGGCGCCGGCATCCAGTCGCGGATCAAGGAACAACTCTGCATCGAGCGGGTGCGTGGCAAGGACGAGCGCCAGCGCGTGGCCTTGCAGGCGCGGTTCGGCACCTTGCAGCCGAAGCTGACGGAAGCGGTTTCGCTCATGGAAGCCAATATCGAAGAACCGCTCTCGACGGACGACATTGCGGGCCTGGTGGGCATTTCGCGGCGCCAGCTCGAGCGGCTGTTCAAGCAATACCTCGGCAGCCTGCCGTCGCGCTACTACCTTGAGCTGAGGCTGCAGCGCGCGCGCCAGCTGCTGCAGAGCACCAACAACTCTATCGTCCAGGTTGGATTGATGTGCGGCTTCTCCAGCGGCTCGCACTTCTCGACTGCCTTTGGCGCGCTGTTCGGCAACACCCCGCGCGAAGAACGCCAGCGCAAGCTCAGCGGAACCCCATAACCGCAGGCAAAGTTCCAAAATCGGGGACAGACCGGGTCACGTTGACCCCGATTTGAGGCAATTTTGTGTGGGCAAAAGTGAAAATGGCTGTCGCTTGTTGAAAAGAGTTTTGTTGCCAGCCTTCCTATAATGGCCCAACGCGCCTCGCTGTTGGGCCGGGCGCGCCCCTTAACTTCGACGAGGAATGCCATGAACGCAAACGATGCCGGTCTTACTACCCGGGCTGTTACCCGCGAAACTTTTGACGAGGTCCTGGTCCCGACGTATGCACCGGCGTCCATGGTGCCCGTGCGCGCTTCCGGCCTCGATTTGTGGGACCAGGCAGGCAAGCATTACCTCGATTTCACTTCCGGCATCGCCGTCACCAGCCTCGGCCATTGCAACCCGGCCATCATCGATGCGCTGACCCAGCAAATGCACAAGGTCTGGCACCTCGGCAACGGCTACACCAACGAGCAGGTGCTGCGCCTGGCGCTGGCCCTGACCGAGGCCACCTTCGCCGACCGCGCATTCTTCTGCAACTCGGGCGCCGAGGCAAACGAGGGCGCCCTGAAGCTGGCGCGCAAGTATGCGCACACCAAGTTCGGCCCGCACAAGTCGCGCATCGTGTCGTGCCTGTCGTCGTTCCACGGCCGCACGCTGTTCACCGTGTCGGTCGGCGGCCAGCCGAAGTACACCGAAGGCTTCGAGCCGCTGCCGCAGCAGCTTGACCATATCCCGTACAACGATATTGAAGCGGCGCGCGCCGCCATCGGCGACGACGTGTGCGCTGTGATCGTCGAGCCGATCCAGGGCGAGGGCGGCGTCATCCCGGGCAATCCAGACTACCTGAAGGCGCTGCGCGAGTTCTGCGACAAGACCGGCGCGCTGCTGATCTTCGACGAAGTGCAGTCGGGCGTCGGCCGCACCGGCGAACTGTATGCCTACATGGGCATGGGCGTGACCCCGGACATCCTGACCAGCGCCAAGGCCCTAGGCAACGGCTATCCGATCGGCGCCATGCTGACCACGAACGAGATCGCACACCACTTCGGCGTCGGCTCACACGGCACCACCTACGGCGGCAACCCGCTCGCTGCCACCGTCGCGCTGAACGTGATCGACACGATCAACCAGCCTGCCTTCCTGGCACGCGTGAAGGAAGCCTCGGCAAAGATCTTCGCCAACCTCGACAAACTCGCTGCCGACTATCCGCAGGTGTTCGGCAAGGTGCGCGGCAGCGGCCTGCTGATTGGCCTGCCGGTGGCCGAAGGCTTCAAGGGCCGCGCCAAGGACTTCACCAAGGCCTGCGAGGCGCTTGGCCTGATGCTGCTGATCGCCGGCCCCGATGTGGTGCGCCTGGCGCCTGCGCTGATCGTCTCCGACGAGCAGATCGCCGCCGCCGACCGCATCATGCGCGAAGCGATCGACGAGATGCTCAACCCGGCCCCGGCCAAGTAAGTCCACCGCCGGCGCGCCGCCCATGGTGGCGCGCCCGCATCCGCAGGCACTTTAGGAGTTCACATGTTTGTTGTCCGTCCGGTGGAACTTACGGATATCGCCAGCCTCGAAAAGCTGGCCGCGGTGACCATGCCCGGCGTGCATACCCTGCCCAGGACGCGCGGCGAAATCGCGGCGTCGGTGGAGCGTTCGATCGCGTCGTTCGCGGCCCATGTCGACATCCCGAGCGAGGAGTCGTACGTGTTCGTGCTCGAGGACCAGTCGGGAAGCATCGCCGGCACCGCGGCCATCCACGCATCGGCGGGCTCGAACGGCACCTACTTCTCGTTCCGTAACGACGTGATCCAGCAGGTGTCGCGTGACCTGAACATCAGCCACAGCGTGCATGCGCTGACCTTGTGCTCCGAGCTGACCGCCTATTCGCAGCTGTCGGGCTACTACATCAGCAACCGCGAGCAGGCGGGCATCGAAGCGGCCTTGCTGTCGCGCGCGCGCCTGCTGTTTGCGGTGCTTGCGCCGCACCGCTTCGGCGACCGCTTCTTCGTGCCGCTCGCAGGCATCACCGACAACGCGGGCCAGTCGCCGTTCTGGGATGCGCTGGGCCGCAAATTCTTCAAGATGGACTTCCTCGACGCTGAGCGCGTCATCGGCGGCGCGCGCAACCGCACGCTGATCGTCGAACTGATGCCGCACTATCCCGTCTACGTGCCGCTGCTGCCGGGCGACGCCCAGGCCGCGATGGGCCAGATCCACCCGGACGGCGAGCTGGCCTTCGGCCTGCTGACGGAAGAAGGCTTCGAGGCCGACGACTACATCGACATTTTCGATGGCGGCCCGATCCTGCAGGCCCACAAGAACTCGTTGCGCACCTTCGGCGCTTCGATGGTGCGTCGCGTGGCCGAAGCCGGACCTGGCGCGGCGAGCGATGTGCTGGTGACGTATGCGGTGGCCGCCAGCAGCGAGCAGAACTTCCGCGCGATCACCGTCGCATGTCCGTCCGCTGAAGCCGGCGACAGTGTTCAGCTGCCTTCCGACGCGCTGGCCGCGCTGATGGTCGCGCCGGGCGACAACGTCATTTGCGTCAGAATCTAAGTGAGCGATCAACCTATGCTAGTAGTACGCGCAATTACGGCCGACGACCTCGAAGCCCTGCTCGACATGGCGGCCCAGGTCGGCAGCGGCATGACGACCCTCAAACCCGACCGCAAGATGCTGGGCGACCGCGTCAGCGTCGCGGTGCAGTCGTTCGCCGAGACCATCGCGCCGGAAAAGCGCGACTACATGTTCGTCATGGAAGACACCAGCAACGGCCGCATGGCCGGCATCTGCGCGATCAAGGGCGCGGTCGGACTGGACGAGCCGTTCTATAACTACCGCATCGGCACGCTGGTGCATTCGAGCCGCGAACTGAACGTGTTCACGCGCATGGAGACGCTGTACCTGTCGAACGACCTGACCGGTTCCACCGAACTGTGCTCGCTGTTCCTGCATCCCGATTACCGCGTCGGTAACAACGGCAAGTGGCTGTCGAAAAGCCGCTTCCTGTTCATCGCGCAGTTCCCGCACCTGTTTACCGAAAAGCTGATCGCCGAAATGCGCGGCTACCAGGAAGAAGACGGCCGTTCGCCGTTCTACGAGGGCCTTGGCCGCCACTTCTTCAAGATGGACTTCAACCACGTCGACAACCTGACGGCGATCGGCAAGAAGTCGTTCATCGCCGAACTGATGCCGCGCCAGCCGCTGTACGTCGACTACCTGCCCGACGACGCGCGCAAAGTGATCGGCATGGTGCACACTTCCACAGCGCCGGCGCGCCGGCTGCTGGAGCAGGAAGGCATGCACTACGAAGGCTACGTCGACATCTTCGACGCCGGCCCGGTGCTGCAGGCGCGCGTGTCCGAACTGCGCGCCATGCGCGACAGTACGGTGTCCGTCGCCGAGCAGGCCGAGCTTTCCGCAGGCGACCGGCCGACGCTGGTATCGAACACTACCCTTCACGATTTTCGGATGATCGTGGCGAGTGCCGGTCCCGTCCAGGGCAAGGTCGCCTTGACGGCGAGCGAACTGGCGCTGCTGCACTGCCAGGCGGGCGACCAGGTTCGCACGCTGTCACTCAACGTAAGGAAGAACGCACATGTCTAACCTGAGCAACTACATCGACGGCAAGTGGGAAGCCGGGAGCGGCGCGGACCTCGCGACCATCGATCCGGCCAGCGGCCGCCAGACCTGGACCAGCAAGGAGTCGACGCCCGACGACGTCGCGCGCGCGGTACATGCAGCGCATGCTGCATTCGACAGCTGGGCCACGGCTTCGCTCGACGAACGCGTCGCCGTCTGCATCCGCTTTCGCGACCTGCTGAAGGAAAACGCGGAAGAGCTGGCAAAGACCATCGCCGAAGAAGTCGGCAAGCCGATGTGGGAAGCGCGCACTGAAGTGACCACGATGGCCAACAAGGTCGACATCTCGGTGCAGGCCTACGGCGCGCGCACCGGTGAAGTCGCGGCCAAGGTCGCCGATGGCAATGCGGTGCTGCGCCACCGCCCGCATGGCGTGTTCGGCGTGTTCGGTCCGTATAACTTCCCCGGCCACCTGCCGAACGGGCATATCGTCCCTGCGCTCATCGCCGGCAACACGGTTGTGTTCAAGCCGAGCGAGTACGCACCGCGCACCGCCGTCAAGACAGTGCAGCTGTGGGAAAAGGCGGGCCTGCCGAAAGGCGTGATCAACCTTGTCAACGGCGGCCGCGATACCGGCGTCGCGCTGGGCCGGGCCGATGTCGACGGCGTGCTGTTTACCGGCAGCTGCCAGACCGGCGTCGCGCTGCACAAGCAGTTCGGCGGCCAGCCAGGCAAGATGCTGGCGCTGGAAATGGGCGGTAACAATCCGCTGGTGGTGTGGGATGTGAAGGACGTCGACGCCGCCGTCCACCATGCAGTGATGTCCGCGTTCATCTCGGCCGGCCAGCGCTGCACCTGCGCGCGCCGCCTGGTGGTGCAGGATTCCCCGGCAGGCGAGGCATTCATCAAGCGCCTGGTCGAAGTAGCCGGCAAGCTGACCGTGGGCGCGCCGGACTCCGAACCGCAGCCATTCATGGGCCCTGTAGTGTCGAGCGCGGTCGCTGGCCGCCTGCTGCAGGCGCAGGCCGACATGGCCGCCAAGGGCGGTACCGTGCTGCTGCAAATGAAGCAGCTGGACCCGAACGCAGGCTTCGTCACCGCCGGCATCGTCGACGTGACCAACGCAAAAGGCATCCCTGACGAGGAGTGGTTCGGTCCCTTGCTGCAGATCGTCCGCGTCAAGGACTTCGACAGCGCCATCAAGGTCGCAAACGCCACCGAATTCGGCCTCGCCGCTGCGCTGCTGTCGAACGACGAGGCGCTGTGGAAGCAGTTCTCGGTCAAGGCACGCGCCGGCATCGTCAACTGGAACCGTCCGACCACGGGCGCTGCCAGCAGCGCGCCGTTCGGCGGCGTCGGCAAGTCCGGCAACCACCGTCCGAGCGCTTATTACGCCGCCGATTATTGCGCCTACCCGGTCGCGTCGATCGAGACCGACGAACTGGCGCTGCCTGCCAAGCTGTCGCCCGGCCTGGCGTTCTAGGATCACCATGCAACCAGCACGCGAATTTAACTTCGATGGCCTCGTAGGGCCGTCCCACAACTACGCCGGGCTCTCGTTCGGCAATGTCGCCTCGTTCAGCAACGTCAAGAGCGCGTCGAACCCGAAGGAGGCTGCCCTGCAGGGCCTGGCCAAGATGCGCGCACTGGCCGCGCGCGGGTTCGCGCAAGCGGTGATGCCGCCGCAGGGACGCCCGAACTTCCGTTTGCTGCGCTCGATCGGCTTTACCGGCACCGACGCAGAAGTACTGGACCGCGCCTTCCGCGAGTCGCCGGTGATTCTGGCCTGCGCTTATTCGGCTTCGCCGATGTGGACCGCCAACGCGGCCACCGTCAGCCCGTCGGCCGACACGCTTGACGGCCGCGTGCACTTCACCGCCGCGAACCTGAACAACAAGCTGCACCGCGCGATGGAGCACCAGCAGGCAGCGCGCACCTTGCGCGCCGTCTTCGCGGACGCCGCGCATTTCGCGGTCCACGATGCGCTGCCATCGACGCCCGCATTTGGCGACGAAGGCGCGGCCAACCACACCCGTTTGGGCGCCAGCCACGGCGACCGCGGCGTCGAGCTGTTCGTGTACGGCCGCGTCGAGTTCGACCCGTCTGCGCCAAGCCCGAAAAAATACCCGGCGCGCCAGACGCTGGAAGCGTCGCAGGCCGTCGCGCGCCTGCATGGCCTGAATACCGAACGCACCGTGTTCGCATCGCAGAACCCGGACGTGATCGACCAGGGCGTGTTCCACAACGACGTGATCGCGGTCGGTAACGGCAATGTGCTGTTCTATCACGAGCAGGCCTTTGCCGACGAAGCCACCGTACTGTCGCAGCTGCGCGCCGCGATGGCGGGCGTGAATGCAGAATTGCATGCCGTGCGCGTCGATACCGGACTGGTATCGGTGGCCGACGCCGTATCGAGCTACCTGTTCAACAGCCAGCTGTTGTCAAAACCCGACGGTTCAATGGCGCTGGTGGTGCCGCACGAATGCGCCGAAAACCAGGCCGTGTCGCGCTACCTCGAAGGCCTGGTGGCCAGCGCCGGTCCGGTCAATGAGCTGATCGACTTCGACCTGCGCCAGAGCATGCGCAACGGCGGCGGGCCCGCGTGCCTGCGCCTGCGCGTGGCGCTCACGGACGCCGAGGCGGCCGCCATGCACCAGGGCGTCGTGATGACCGAGACGCTGTACGCCACCTTGGTCGCCTGGGTCGAAAAACACTACCGCGACCGGATCGAACCGAAGGACCTGGCCGATCCGCAGCTGGCCATCGAATGCAGGGCTGCTCTTGAAGATCTTGAACGCATTTTGGGGCTGCCCGGCCTGTACGACCTGGCGTAGAATGCCGGATTGCTCTGGAGAACTAATTTTTTGACGGGCCAACCCCGTCTTTCTATCGATCGCGCCAGCACGGCCACAAGCAAGTGCGAACGCGAGGCACTACACAACAAGCATTGGAGAAGCAAGATGAAGAACATGCCACAAAACGTGCGCACGCAAACGCTGGCACTGGTTAATTCAAGCAAACCGGCTGCCGACACGAGCCAGGTCGAGGCGCTGATCGCCGCCTGGCTGGCGTCGCTGGACGACGAGGACCTCGCTGGCACGTCGCCCGACAGCCTTGCGCCAGTGCTGTGGGACGGCTTCTTCCAGGCCGCGCGCCGCACCTCGCCTGGCTGCCAGATCGCCCAGCTGCGCTATGCGGATGGCCGCGGCGGCATGGCCAGCGCCTTGCTGATCCTGAACGACGACATGCCTTACCTGGTCGATTCGATCGTCATGGCCCTGCGCAAGCAGAAGGTCGTAGCCACCGGCGTGATGAACGCCGTGCTCGCGGTGCGCCGCGATGCGAACGGCCAGGCAGTCGCGGTCGGCGAAGCCGGCGCGCCGCTTGAATCGTATGTGCTTTGCCTGCTGGCTGAAGACCTCGCCGCGGCTGAACTGAGCGCCCTCGTGGAACGCCTGCAGATGGTCGCGCGCGACGCCGCCGTGGTGCGCCGCGACGCCGTTGCGATGGCAGACCGCCTGACCGCTGTGGCCGCGCAAGCCGCGCAGCAGGGTTCAGAAGGGCAGGAAGTGGCCGCGTTCCTCGAATGGGCCAAGAACGAAGGCTTCGAGCCGTTCGGCTACGCCTATTACGTCGCCAAGCCTGGCGTGCGCGAACTTGAGCGCGACATCCCGAGCCGCATGGGCGTGCTGCAGGATACGTCGCACCCGGTCTACGGCACCTGCCTGGCCAACATCCCTGGCGACTTCGAAACGCTGTCGAAGCGGCCTGACGCGCTGTCGATCGTCAAGGCCGACGTCGAGGGCACGCTGCACCGCGACCAGCCGCTCGACTTCATCGGCGTGCGCCACACCGATGCACAGGGCAGCATCCTCGGCGAGCACTGCTTCGTCGGCCTGTTCACCCGCGCCGCCACCTCGACCCCGCTGGCGCGCCTGCCGTTTGCGCGCGGCCGCGTCGCCAAAGTGCTGTCGCTGGCCGGCGTACGCCAGGAAGGCTTCCGCGCCGAGAAATTCATCGAGATCCTGGAATCGCTGCCGCGCACCGAAGCGCTGGAAGCCGATCCGGAATGGCTGGCGCAGGTTTGCAGCTCGGTCGTTTCGCTGTATAAGCAGCCGCGCGCGAAAATCTTCGCGCGCCGCGACGTGTATGCGCGCCACCTGAACGTGCTGATCTACCTGCCGCGCGAGCGCTACAGCGCCGCCATCGTGCAGAGCCTTGCGCAGGCACTGAAGGAAAGCTCGGGCGCGACCGACGTTCGCCCGCAGGCGCTGGTGGCCGACGGCCCGCTTGCCCGCGTGTACCTGATCGCGCACGCCGCGCGCAATCCGCTGGACCTCGAGTCCGACATCCAGCAGCCGCTGATGGCGATCCTCGAAGGCTGGCACGACAAGTTCGCCGCGCTGACCGACGGCGTCGCCGACGTCGAAGCGCGCAGCACCCTGCGCAAGATGTGCTCGACCCTGCCGGTCAACTACGTCACCGCGACCGCGCCTGAAGTCGCGTTCCGCGACCTCGAAGCCATCCTTGCCAACGGCAGCGAAGGCATCGAAGTGCGCATCGACGCCGAAGATTCCGACAGCGCCACCGTGCGCCTGTACTCGATCGAAAACGTGCCGTCGCTGTCGCGCATCCTGCCGGCGCTGCAAAATGCCGGCGTGGCCATCGACCGCGAACAGACCTACTCGATCGCATCGATCGACGGCAAGCGCCGCTTCGTCACCAGCCTGTCGGTGGACGCGGAAAGCGCCGCCAAGCTGGCGCGCCCGAACATCGTGCCTGTCGCCGAAGAGCTGTTTACCGCACTGTTCAACGACGAAGCCGAAGACGGCCGCCTGAACGGCCTGGTCATCGAGGGCGGCCTGTCCACCCGTGAAGTCCAGCTGGTGCGCGCCTACATCAGCTACTGGCGCCAGACCGGCAGCAAGTTCACCGTGCGCTACATGGCCGACACCCTGCGCCGCCAGCCGGACATGGTCAAGGAACTGGTCGACGCGTTCCTGCAGCGCTTCAATCCGGCCCTGCCGGAGGCGGAGCGCGCAGCGGGCACCGAGAAGGTCAGGGCGATCAAATCGCGCCTGGCTTCGGTGAACCACGCCGATACCGAAGAAATCCTGGCTGCGCTGGTCGACCTGGTGCTGGCGACTGTCCGTACCAGCTACTTCCAGAACGAGCAGAAGGGCGACAAGATCATCTTCAAGTTCGACACCAGCAACCTGGCGCTGGCGCCGGAGCCGCGCCCGTACCGCGAGATTTTCGTGTTCTCGCGCCGCTTCGAAGGCGTGCACCTGCGCGGCGGCCCTGTGGCCCGCGGCGGCCTGCGCTGGTCGGACCGCATGGAAGACTACCGTACCGAAGTGCTCGGCCTGGTCAAGGCGCAGATGGTGAAGAACGCGGTCATCGTGCCGGCCGGCTCGAAGGGCGGCTTCGTCTGCAAGCAGATGCCGAATGGCGCCGCGCGCGAGACCATCGCCGCTGAAGGCGAAGCGGTCTACCGCCTGTTCATTTCCAGCCTGCTGGAAGTGACCGACAACCGCGTGCGCGGCGCCATCGTGCCGCCAGGCGACACCGTGCGCTACGACCAGGACGACCCGTACCTGGTGGTCGCTGCCGACAAGGGCACCGCTACCTTCTCCGACATCGCCAACAGCATCGCGGTCAAGCGGGGCTTCTGGCTGGGCGACGCGTTTGCGTCGGGCGGCTCGAACGGCTACGACCACAAGAAGATGGGCATCACCGCCAAGGGCGCGTTCGAAGCGGTCAAGCGCCACTTCTACGAGATGGACCACAACATGGAAACCACCCCGATCACCATGGTCGGCGTGGGCGACATGTCGGGCGACGTGTTCGGCAACGGCGTGCTGCTGTCGCGCCAGCTCAAGCTGGTGGCGGCGTTCGACCACCGCCACATCTTCCTCGACCCGACGCCAAACGTCGTGACCTCGTTCGCCGAGCGCGCACGCATGTTCGCGCTGCCACGCTCGTCGTGGGAAGACTACGACAAGGGCCTGATCTCGGAAGGCGGCGGCGTGTTCCCGCGCAGCGCCCGTTCGATCGAACTGTCGCCGCAGGTACGCGCGGCGCTCGACATCGCCGAGACTTCGCTGTCGCCTGAAGAACTGATGCACCGCATCCTGCTGGCGCCAGTGGACCTGTTCTACAACGGCGGCATCGGTACCTACATCAAGTCGTCGACCGAAACGCACGCACAGGTCAAGGACCGCGCCAACGACAACATCCGTGTCGACGGCAACCAGCTGCGCTGCAAGGTCGTGGCCGAAGGCGGCAACCTGGGTGCGACCCAGGCCGGCCGTATCGAGTTCGCGCTGGCGGGCGGCCGCATCTTCACCGATGCGATCGACAACTCGGCCGGCGTGGATTGCTCCGACCACGAAGTCAACGTCAAGATCTGGCTCGACACCGAAGTCAATGCAGGCGAGCTGCCGGAAGCGGACCGCAACCGCATCCTGAACGAAATGACGGGCGAGATCGAACGCCTGGTCCTGCGCGACAACACGCAGCAGACCCACCTGCTGACCCGCGAAGGCCAGGCCCAGTCCGACGCCGGCGTGGTCGACGGCTATGCATCGCTGATCACCAGCCTGGAAAAGGAAGGCGCGCTGTCGCGCGAACTCGAGCAGCTGCCGACCGACGCTGAACTGCAGCGCCGCAAGGCCAGCGGCCATGGCCTGACCGCGCCTGAACTGGCAGTCGTCATCGCCAACGTGAAGAACCGCTTCAAGCGCACGCTGCTGGCGCTGCCGCTGACCGACGAACCTTGGGCTGCAACGGTACTCAAGCCGTACTTCCCGGCGCAGCTGGTGGCAACCCGCGACCCGCTGGCGCATCCGCTGGCCAATGCGATCCTGTCGACCGTGCTGGCGAACGAAGCGGTCAACCGCTGCGGTCCGCTGATGCTGCGCGACCTCGCGCTTGAGCATGGCGTCGACGAGACCGAAGTGGTCAAGGCATGGGGCCAGGCATGGTCGGCGCTGCAGCTGGCGCCAGTGTTCAACGCACTCGACGCCGACGCACTTAACGTGCCGCGCGCCGTGTCGATGAAAGTCGATGCCCGCACCCGCGTGCTGTTCAAGGCGCTGCTGGAAGGCGCGCTGTCGCTGAACGGCGGCCAGCATGCCGGCGGCATGGCCGAACTGTCGCAGCTGTTCGCGCAGCCCGACACGGTCAAGAGCCTGACGCCTGCCACCACGGACGCGGACAGCTATCCAGACCTGCCGGCGTCGTTCGCGCAGGCCTGGAAGGCGGTCGATGCGATCGAGTCGGTGTCGAGCTTCCTGTTCGCGGCGGTGTCGGTGCGGCGCCCGGCCGGCATGTCGCTGGCGCAGTTCCTGCAAGTCGGGATGGCGCTGCGTTCACGGGCCGGCATCGACACGCTGGAGCGCGGCCTGAAGCTGGCCCCGCACAGCAAGTCGCAGGAACAGCTGCGCAACTACGCGACCCAGGCCCTGCGCCGCACCCAGCAGCGTTTGCTGGAACAAGTGCTGGCGCGCGCCAACAGCGGCACGCCGGCGCACGAGGCGGTCGAAGCCGTTGCCAGCCAGCTGGCGCTGAGCGGCTACGCACAGCCCGCGGACCTTGAGCAGGCAATGCTCGATGTCTGGTCGCTGTCGGAAGCCACCAGCCCGTCGGCAAAGGCCGCGTAAGCAGCCATGGCGCTTCCTGAAGCCGTCCGCGCGCTCGCCGAAGCTGATCTCGGCGGCGTCGCACAGCGTTTCCTTGACGCCGGGTATGCGGTAACGCTGCCGGCGCGCGGCATCATGACCATCAAGTCGGACGCATCGCCGCGCGCAAGCGTGGTGCTGTCGGTCGGCGTGCATGGCGACGAGACCGGGCCGATCGAAGTGCTCGCGCATGTCCTCGACGCCTTGTCGCACGCGCCGTCAGAACTGGCGGTGGACCTGATGGTTTGCGTCGGTAACGTCGATGCCATCGCGGCGGGGAAGCGTTTCATCGACGCGGACCTGAACCGGATGTTCCGGCCGGTGCGCGGCGCCCTGGCCGATGCGGCGGAAGCGGCGCGCGCCGACACCATGATCGCGGCTACCGAAGTATTCTTCGCTGGCGCGGGGCCGGTGCGCTGGCACCTGGACCTGCACACGGCGATCCGTCCTTCTGTGTATCCGACTTTCGCCATCGTGCCCGACCTGATTGCCGACGAGGGCAAGGCGGCGCTGGTGGCGTGGCTGGGCGAGGCGGCGATCGGCGCCATCATCATGAACCCGAGTTCGGCCGGGACCTACAGCTATTACTCGGCCGAGCACCACGGCGCGGCCGCAAGCACGGTGGAACTGGGACGCGTGGGGGTACTGGGGCAAAACGACCTGTCCCAGTTCGCGGAGGTGCAGGCGGCGCTCGAGGGACTGCTTCGCGCGCGCCCTGCGGCGACCGCGAAGGAGGCGCCGCACGTATTCAAGGTTGCGCAGGAAGTGATTAAACTGTCCGACGCTTTTCGCATGACGTTCGACGCCAGCACGCAGAACTTCACGTCGCTGCGGCAGGGCGAGGTGATCGCCACCGACGGCGACACCGTCTATACGGTAAAAAACCCGGAGGAGATGGTCGTCTTCCCCAACCCGGATGTCCGGGCCGGATTGCGCGCCGGCCTGATGGTGGTGCGGATCTGATCAAGACGGCGGCCAACGAGGCCGCCGTTTGTTTTACAGCAGGTGATCGAGCATCTCCGGCCCGAACACCTCGCGGTGCAGGCGTGCCGGCGGTACGCCCGCGCTCATCAGGCCCTGCCATTGATCCTGCATGAACGGCAGCGGGCCGCACATGTAGACGTTGGTCTCCGTGCGCGGCCACGATGGCAGCTGGCTTACCTGCATGCGCCCCGCCTTCGCTGGCTCCCCATCGCTCACCGTTTCGTAAAATGTCACCACCTGCAGGTTCGGCATCGCGGCCTTTGCCAGCGCCAGGTCAAGCTTGTGCGGGTGGTGGGCCGCATCGCGGGCGGCAACGCCGAAGATCACGTGACGCTGCGGATTGATACTTGCGATGCGGTTGAGCGCCGCGATCATCGGCGTGATGCCCACGCCTGCCGACAGCAGCACCACGGGTTCGTTCGATTCGGTATCGGGCGTGAAATCGCCGAACGGATGCGAAACCTCCAGCACACTGCCTTCCTTGACGTTGGCATGGATCCAGTTCGACACCTGTCCCGCTGCCGCCGCGCCAGCGCCATCCTCGCGCTTGACCGAAATACGCATGGACGCGCCATCGGCGGCATCGGACAGGCTGTACTGGCGGGTCTGGCGGTAGCCCGGCGCGAGGTTCACCGTGACGCTGACGTACTGCCCGGCCTTGAACGCAGGCACGGGGCTGCCGTCGGCCGGGGCCATGCGCACCGAGACAACGTCGTCGCTTTCGCGCGCCACGCTGGTAACCTGCATCGGGCGGGTCTGGCCCGGCTCGACGCTGGCGCTTGCGTACAGCTCTTTCTCGGCCTGGATGAACAGGCTGGCCAGCGACGCGTATGCCTCTTCCCACGCGGCGAGCAGCTCGGGCGTGGCGGCGTCGCCCAGCGTTTCGGCGATGGCGCCGAGCAGGTGGCGGCCGACGATCGGGTAGTGCTCGGCGCGGATGCCGACCGAGACGTGCTTGTGGACGATGCGGTTGACGACGGGCCCGAGCGCGGCCGGGTCGCCGATGTTGGCGGCATACGCGAACACGGCCGACGCCAGCGACTGCTGCTGCACGCCGCTGGCCTGGTTACCCATGTTGAACAGGTTGGTCAGCTCCGGCAGTTCGGCGAACATGTTGCGGTAGAACGTTGTGGTCACGGCCAGGCCGTGTTCGCGCAGGACGGGCACGCTGGCGTCGATGTAGGGGCGGGAAGCAGCTGAAATCATTGTGTTTTTCCTATGGAAGCGGGGAAGGCTGGGACGCCCGTGGCGTCGTCGGCCAACATTCTATCAAAAGATGTAGATGAAATGAATGTTTACTTTCCCCGCATTGAAAGATGTGTTTTGGTAAATTCGATATGCCCCTATAATCGCTAGAAATTTTCATAGCGCAAAAGGGACATTACGTGAATCAAACTTTGGGCCAGAAGCTGTTGCGAACCAAGCTGGTAGACCGGACGGCGCCCGACGCCGGCGGCCTGGCTCAGACGATGGGTTTGTTCCCGCTGACGATGATCGGCGTTGGCGCCACCATCGGCACCGGCATTTTCTTCACGATGGTCGAAGCGGTGCCCAAGGCCGGTCCGTCGGTGATCCTGTCGTTCCTCCTCGCCGCCATTACCGCCGGCCTGACCGCGCTGTGCTACGCCGAGCTGGCGTTCCGCATCCCGGCCTCCGGTTCGTCGTACTCGTTCGCGTATGCCTCGGTGGGCGAATTTGCGGCCTTCATCATGGGCGCCTGCCTTCTGCTCGAATACGGGCTGGCCGCCAGCGCCACCGCAATCGGCTGGTCTGACTACCTGAATAAATTCCTGACCAATGCGTTCGGCTGGCAGATACCCGAGATGCTGCGAACGCCGATGATAGTGTCAGGGAAGTCCGGGGTGGAGTTCAACCCGGGCCACATCAACCTGCCGCCAATCCTGCTGGTTATCATGTGCGGCATCATGCTGATCCGCGGGACCAAGGAATCGGCCACCACCAATGCGGTGATGGTGCTGATCAAACTGGCGATCCTGGTGTTCTTCGTGGTGATTGCGTTCTCCGGCTTCGACAGCGCGAACTTCACCCCGTTCTTCAATACCGACAGCACCGGAAAATATGCGGGCATGGCCGGCGTGACCGCCGCTGCAGGCACGGTGTTTTTCTCGTTCATCGGACTCGATACCGTCGCCACGGCCGGTGAAGAGGTCAAGGATCCAAGCCGCATCGTCCCGATCGGCATCCTGGCCGCGCTGGGCATCGTGACGGTGTTCTACATGCTGGTGGCAGTGGCGGCCGTCGGCGCGCAGCCGGCGCACATGTTCGCCGGCCAGGAAGCCGGCCTGGCTGTCATCCTGCAGAACGTCACCGGCAAGAGCTGGCCGGCGCTGGTGCTGTCGGCTGGCGCGGTGGTGTCGGTATTCAGTGTGACCCTGGTGACGATCTACGGCCAGACCCGGATCCTGTACGCGATCAGCCGCGACGGCCTGATTCCGAAGACCTTCCAGAAGCTCAGCGCGCGCACCGGCGCCCCTGTCGGCAACACGATCATCGTCTGCATCGTGGTCAGCCTGGTGGCGGGACTGGTGGATTCCGGCTTCTTGTGGGACATGGTCAGCATGGGCACGCTGACGGCGTTCATCGTGGTGTCGATCGCGGTGCCGGTCATGCGCAGGCGCGGTGGCGGCGCTACCGGCAAGGGCTTCCGCGTGCCGTTCGGCCCTTACCTGATCCCGGGCCTGTCCGTATTCGCGTGCCTGTATCTGATCATGGGCCTGTCGAAGACCACTTACATCACCTTCGCCATCTGGATGACCGTCGCGGTGCTGACTTACTTCGCGTACGGCATCCGCAATTCACGGCTGAACCACGCGAAGTAAGCCGTCTAGGTGCGCAGGGCCTCGGCTGGCATCATGCGCATCGCAATCCAGGCGTGGCGCGCCACTGCGGTCAACGCGGTGGCAAGCGTCGCTGCAAGTGCTGCAAGCATGGTCCAGTAGCCGATCGGCGCGTGCTCCACGTAGGCCGACAGGTAGCGCTCGATCGCCACTGCCGCCACCGGCAGCGCGATCAGCGCCGCCACCAGCGCGAGCGCCCCAATCTCCCGCACGACCAGCACACCAATATCCCTGCTTGAAGCGCCGTGCAGCTTGCGCAGCACGATCTCCTTTGCACGGCGCTGGACTGTGTGCGCCGACAACACGTAGGTTCCGAAAGCGGCGATGGCCAGCGCAATGCCAGTGGCAATCGCCAGCAGCTTCGCCATCCGCGCATCGTCAGCATAGTTCAGCGCAATGACATCGCCCGCCGGCTGCATCTTAAGTACCGCGTTGGGCAAGTGCTGCGACCATACCGTTCTCAACGCGCGCTCCGCATCGGCGCGCTGCCGCGCAGCCCGGATCGTGACGACGGCGCCACCGGTAACCAGCTCGTAGCCCATCGCGCGCGGAGCCTCGCGTAGTGAATGAAAGCTCACTTCCGGCGCAATGCCTATCACGCGCTTGTAAACCCATTTGTTATCGGACTTAAGGTAGGCCAGCGTCTGCCCGAGTGCCCCGGCCGGGTTGGCGAAGCCAAGTTCACGCGCCGCGATCGCGTTGATGACGATCGGGACCTCGTCGTTTTCCTTGTCGAGGCGGGGGTCGAACAGCCGGCCCACGACCGGCTTTATCTGGTACGTCTCGAAGAACGATGCACTGACCCATTTCATTTCCGTCGCTGCGCTGGCTCCGCCAGGGAGCTTGAGCTCACGATGGTAGATGCCGTTTTTCCGTCCCACCGCGTCTTCCGAGTCCGCGACGCTGGCAATCGCAGGCTGCGCCGCCAGCGCTGCTTTAAGACCGCTTCCTGCCGGAGTATTCGCTGCTTCGAGCGGTAGTTCGATGGTCAGCAGGGGCGCTGGATCAAATCCCGGATCGGCGCGCATCGCAAATCCGGTCTGCCAGGCGACCGCCAGGGTCACGCTGGCGAAGCCCATCGCGGTCGCTACCTGCAATATCGTCATAGCGCGGCGCAGCTGCATGCCGCGCGCCGATTCGGTTCCGGCACGGCCGGCCAGCGCCTGGCCCGGACGCACGCGGACGGCGATCCATGCCGGCCATACCGCGGTCGCCGCACCGAGGATTGCGCCAATCATCAGCGCGGCAGCGATGTTGCTGGCCGAGAGCACCTGCGCCAGGTCGCGGTTCACCAGCTCGGAGAACAGGGGCAGCGCCAGCCATGCCATCAACAGTCCCAGCACAGTGGCCAGCATTGCGACCAGCATCGATTCGGCCGCCAGCTGAAGGACGATCGCGCGCATGCCCGCACCCAGCACCTTGCGCATGGCGATTTCGCGCTCGCGGCGCATCACGCGCACGGCCGCCAGGTTCGCGTAGTTCATCGCCGCCAGCACCAGGATCAGGGCTGCGACCGCGCCGAGTCCCGCCACTGCAGCCGGATTGGCGCGGTCGCCCACGGCCGCGATGAAATTGCCTTCCACGGTGTGATCGAAATATGCTTCGCCGAGCGGCGATAACGCGATGTCGTGCAGCTTGCGCTTTCCCAGCCGCTCCTTCACCGCCGGCGGGATTTTATGCAGCTGCGGCGCATTGTCGACAGCTTCCTGCAAGGCGGCGGTGACGGCGGCGACCGGCGTATCCGGACGAATCCGGACCAGGAGCTTGCCCGACCAGCCCTCGCTGCCCGTCATCATCTGCTCGCCGAACCCCTTTTCCATCAATACCGATTTCGCCCCGACCAGGACCTCGAAGGGGATGGTTGTATTGGCCGGCGGCGTGCGTACCACTGCACCGGCGCGCACCACCTTACCCTCGACCAGCACCGTACGGCCGACAGCGTTAGCGGTTCCGAACAGGCGGATGGCGGCGGCCTCGCTGATCGCGAAGCTGTCGGGCTGCTCCAGCGCCGCGCGCAGGTCGCCCTGGACCGGCTGCAGGCCGAGCATCTCTGCAAAGCCGGGAAGCACCGTCAGCGCGAACATCCCTGTCAGGCGGTCGCCGGTGCGGAAGGCGAGGCCGCCACCGTTCGGACGGGAAGGGACGTAGCCGGTTGCCGAAACCACCCCCGGCGTGGCCGTAGCGGCCCCGCGCAGCATGAACGGCGCAAGGTCGTACCAGACCGCTGTCGGATCGGTGTTGAGGCGGTGCTTGATGACGTACACATTGGCCACGCCCGGGACGTGGCTGTTGTAGTGCCATGAGTAGTGGACAAAGCCAAACAGCAGCAGCGCTGCGGCCAGGCCGACCCCCAGGCCGAGAATGACCACCAGCGAGTACGCGGGCTCTTTCACCAGGGCGCGCCAGCCGAAGCGGAAATCGTTGAGTTTCATGAGCGGTCCCTTCACGCAGCTTGCAGCGCGTCGACCAGGATACGGCCGTCGAGCAGGCGCAATGTGCGCGACGCTTGCGCTGCATGCGAAGGGGAGTGGGTGACCATGATGATCGTCGTGCCCTCGGCGTTCACCTGGCGCAGGATGCGCATCACTTCGTCGCCATGCGCGCTATCGAGGTTGCCGGTCGGTTCGTCGGCAAGCAGCAATGCGGGATTGGCCACCAGGGCGCGCGCGATCGCCACGCGCTGCTGCTGTCCGCCGGAGAGCTGCGACGGACGGTGCTTCGCGCGATGCGCGACACCCAGCTTGTCGAGCATGGCGGCTGCGCGCTCGCGCCGTTCCTTCGCCGGCACGTCCATGTATTCCAGCGCCAGTTCGACATTTTCGGCGACGGACAATTCTTCGATCAGGTTAAAACTCTGGAAGATGAAACCGATGCGGCCGCGCCGCAGCTGGTTCAGCTGCGCTTCGCTCCAGCCGGTCACGTTCTGCCCGTCGAACCAGTACTCGCCGCTGTCAGGCGTATCGAGCAGGCCAAGCATCGACAGCAGCGTCGATTTGCCGCAGCCCGACGGGCCGGTGATCGATACGTATTCGCCCGCGTCGATCTCGAGGTTGATGCGGTCGACCGCGGTCGTGCGCACGTCGCCGCCCTGATAAGTTTTACTGACATTCAGAAGCTTGAGCATGCCGTCTCGCTGGTTGGATAGGGTTGTTGTGTTCATATTGTGTCATCTCCGTATGGTCAAGCTAAAAAAATTATCTGGCCAGCTGCAGGCGTTGCGCAGTGCCGAAGGACGCATAGGACGAGACCAGCACACGCTCGCCGGCTGCGAGGCCCGATAGCACCTCGACCTGCGCGTTGTTGCGCCGTCCCGTGCGGATCGCGCGCCTTTCAGCACCGCTTCCGTCGCTGGCGAGCACGAAAGCCCAGGCGCCGCCCCCGTCATTGACCCACGCGTCATTGGGCAGCAGCAGCGCTTCGGTCGAGCCGCCCAGGGTGATCGCCAGTTCGAGTCCCTGGCCCGGATGCAGCGCCAGTGCCGGATCGGCGTCGAACGCCAGCTCGACGGCGAACCTGCCATCGCTGATCTGCGGGAAGACGCGGCTGACCGCGACGCCGTGCGTGCGTCCGTTCAATGTCGCCTTGCCGCGCAGGCCTGGCGCCACGCGCTGCAGGTAGTATTCGTCGACCTGCGCCGCCAGCTTGAAGCGCGATGCGTCGTCGATGCGGCCCAGGTGCTGGTCGGGCTTGACCGTCTGGCCCACCTGCAGGCGAAAGTCGGCGAGCCGCCCTGCAACCGGCGCGCGCACGGCCAGTGCGTCGACGGTCGAGTGCACGAACCGCAGGCCCGCTTCCATGCGCGCGATCGCCTGCTCCATCTGGCGCAGCGCATCGCGCTGGGTAGCGTCTTCGACAGCGTTGCCTGCCTGTTCGGTGTCCAGTGCGCGGCGCTGGTGGGTCACCAGGTCCGCGGATTCTTCCAGTGCGGCGCGCGACACGAAGCCCTGCTGCGCCAGGCCTTCGTTGCGGCGGTGCTGCTTGTTCGCCTGCGTGAGCGCATATGCGAGGTCGGCACTGCGGCGCAGGCGGCCCGTGCGGCTCGCTTCGAGCGACACGCGCAGGTTGGTCAGGTTGGAGATCTGCTGCGCGTGCTCCGCTTCGCGCGCCAGCACTTCCAGGCGGCGCTGCGGGTTCGACAGGCGAAACAGCACCTCGCCGCGCGCGACCATCGCTCCGTCGCGCGCCAGCACTTCCTCGACCCGTCCGGATTCCACTGCATCGAGCATCACCGTATGCAGCGGCAGCGCGGTGGCGCGCACCGCCAGCTCGTCGCGGAAGAGGCCGCGCGTGACGGCTGCCGTGCGCACGTCGGCGGCAGCAACCTGCAGGCCGCGCGGCGCGAGCGCGTACAAGGCTGCAGCGGCGGCTGCAAGCAATGCGGCGATGGCGAGCGCAATTACCAGGCGCTGGTGGCGGCGCGGCGCCAGCGGCTGGTCCATCGGATCGGAAGGTAAGGTCATTCCCGTGTGATTGCAACTTGCGTGCCACGGGTCCGTTGCCCGTGGCGGCGGTGCGGCTTGTCCGCATCCGGACAGTGGAGGTGTGCGCTTCCGGACAGTTGTCCGGAATTGGTTGGTGGCGCCGCTGCCTGCTGCTAGAATCGGCCCAACTCATCCTTCCCAGCCCTATGACCGGCCCAGTGCAGATCCTCATCCTCGACGACGACGACGACGTCGCGTACGCCGCGCAGCTGCTGCTGCGCCGGCACGCCGGGGTGCGCATGCTCGGCGATCCCAAGGGACTGGCGCGGCTGCTGGGGCAGGGCGTTCCCGCGCTGGTGCTCCTCGATTTCAATTTCACGCGCGGGCGTACCGATGGCGCCGAAGGGCTCGCGGTGCTCGACCAGTTGCAGGCACTGCCCGAGCCGCCGGGGGTGATCGCGATGACGGCGTACGCCGACGTACCGCTGGCGGTCGAAGCGATGAAGCGTGGCGCCTGCGACTTCATCACCAAGCCATGGGATAACGCGCGCCTTGTCGCTGCGGTCGACGCGGCACTCGCGCGCCGCGCCGGGGCGCGCCAGCCCGACGCAGCTGCGTCGTCTGACACCCTGATGGGCACGTCGCGCGCAATGCGCGAGCTGCGCGCATACATCGCCAATGTCGGGCCGACCACGGCCAACGTGATGGTGCTTGGCGAGAATGGCGTGGGCAAGGAGCTCGTCGCGCGCGCAGTGCACCAGTCATCGCGCCGCGCTGGGCACGCGTTCCTTGCCGTGGACATGGGCAGCCTGCCGGAGTCCACCATCGAGAGCGAATTGTTCGGCCACCGCAAGGGCTCGTTTACCGATGCGCGCAGCGACCGCGCCGGTCGCTTCCAGGCGGCGTCCGGCGGCACGCTGTTCCTCGACGAAATAGGCAACCTGCCGCTCAGCGCGCAATCAAAGCTGCTGACGGCACTGGAGCGGCGCGAGGTCACGCCGCTTGGCGCCGACCGGCCGCAGGCGATTGACGTGCGCATCGTCAGCGCCACCAACCTTGACGAAGCAAAGCTCTACGACGCGCAGGTGTTCCGGCCCGACCTGCTGTTCCGCCTCAATACCATCGTCATCCGCGTGCCGCCGCTGCGCGAGCGGCCCGGCGACATTCCCGAGCTGCTCGCACACTACCTGACCCACTACCAGCGCCTGTATGACAGGCCGGCGCGCGAAACCGCGCCGTCGGCTTTCAGCGCCCTGTGCGAACACCCATGGCCCGGTAATGTGCGCGCCTTGCGGCACGCTTGCGAACGCGCGGTGATCCTCGCGCAGGCGGACCTGTACGCGATCGGCGATTTCGGCCTGGTTGAGAGCATGCCCGCCGCAGTCGCGCCAGCCGCCGTCACCGACGCGCTCACGCTCGACGTGCTGGAGCGCGACGCGGTAGTGGCCGCGCTGGCACAGATGCAGGGCAATATCAGCCGCGCCGCCAAACTGCTTGGCATCAGCCGCGCTGCCCTGTACCGGAAGCTGGAAAAGCATGCGCTCTGACATCGTCGCGGGCGTTGTGTTCGCGGCGGTCGTTGCGTTGCTGGCGCTGGTGTACGTCCGGCGCGCAATCGCTGCGGCTGCCCGCCTGCCGTCGCTCGAAGTGGCTCCAGCCGCGCCGCGCGATGCCGCATTACTCGGGCTTGAAGCGCAGCTTGAGCATGCGCCGGTGGCGCTGTTCCGGATTGATTCAGGATCGCCCGAGCATCTCGCGCCAGTGAACGCGAGCGCACGGCGCCTGCTGGCGCCGGGCCGCGCGAGCGACGTCGACCAGCTTCGCCTGACGCTCGCAGGCCTTGCGGCGGGCCAGCGCCGAGTCATCGATTTCGACACCGGGCGCGGCATCGAACGCGCGCTGGCGACCGCCAATGCGCTGACCGTCGAGGGCAAGCCGCAGCGGCTGTTCGCGCTGCTGCCGATGGAGGACGAACTCGAGGCGGAGGCGATGCAGGCGTGGCAGAAGCTGGTGCATGTGCTGACCCACGAGATCATGAATTCGCTGACGCCGGTGGCGTCGCTGTCGCGCACCTCGCGCGACCTGCTGGCCGCCAGCGTCAGCCTGCCGCCGGACCTGGCGCGCGACCTCGATATCGCGCTCGACGCGATCAGCCGGCGCGCCGACAGCCTGGCCCATTTCGTCGGCGGCTACCGCTCGCTCGCGGCGGTGCCCGAAGCGCGGCCGCAGCGCGTGGTACTGCACGAACTGTTTGCCCGGATGTCGGTACTGGTGGCGCCCGCATGGCAGGCGCGGGGAGGGCGCGCGGTATTCGCTGCCGATCCCGAATCGCTTGAGATGATGGCCGATCCGGGACAGCTGGAACAGGCCTTGTTCAACCTCGTGAAAAATGCCGCGGAGGCGACGGCCGCCGTGACTGCTCCGGAGGTGGCCGTCACGGCTCGCCTCGCGCACGGCGGACGGCTGCGCATCGAAGTGTGCGACAACGGCCCCGGCGTGCAGGACGACCTGCTGGCCCATATCTTCACGCCGTTTTTCTCGACCCGCCAAAGCGGTGGCGGGATTGGCCTTGCGATGGTGCGCCAACTGGTGCACCGCAATGGCGGTTCGGTGCGTTACGCTAAATCGCTTGGCCGCGGTGCGCGCTTTATCCTGACCTTCTGAATTTCAGTCCCACAGTGCCGCGAAAATCAGCACGTTCATCGTGCGGTAAAAAAAGCCACGCGGCCTTGCGGCGGCGTGGCTTTTGGCAAGCATCTTGCGATGCCCTCGTCAAATTACTCGACGTTCATTTCTTTCAGCAGGTTGTCGGCTTTGTCGACATGCTTCATGTTCCAAAGCATGTAGCGGACGTCGACCTGGATCGAACGGGTGTTTGCATTGTTGAAGTCCCAGTCCGAGATGATCGAGTCGAGCGTGCCGTCGAAGGCCAGGCCGATGAACTCGCCCTTGGCGTTCAGTGCTGCCGAACCCGAGTTGCCGCCGGTGATGTCGAGCGTGGCCAGGTAGTTCACAGGCACGGTCTTGAGCTTCGGATCGACGTACTTGCCGAAGTCCTTGGCCTTGATGGTTGCCAGCTGGGCTGCCGGTGCGTTGAACTCGCCTTCGCCGGTGGCCTTGGCGACCACGCCTTTGAGGGTGGTGAACGCAGTCCATGAACCGGTGCCGTCGGCGCCGTTGGAGCGGCCGGCAATCTTGCCGAACGTTGCGCGCAGGGTGCTGTTGGCGTCAGGGTAGACAGCCAGGCCCTTGCTGGTCATGTAGGCGATCTTCGCCTTCATGTAGTTGGCGTAGGCTTGCTGGATCTTGCCGCCGAGTTCTTCGTCCTCGGCTTCGCTCTTGAGGCCCTGGTCGTACATTGCCACGGCTGCCTTGATGAAGCTGTCGTTGCTTGCCTTGAAGTCTTCAGGCTTCTTGCCCAGCCATGCGGTGCGCGCTGCCTTGTCGGCCAGCTGCGAACCTGCGTACATCGCGTCGAGCTTCGCCTTCAGCTGCGCTTCGGTCATGCCGTCGGTGATGCCCATGGCGGCGTCGAAGTTGGCGCTGCGCTGTGCTTTCGGCTGCTTGGCGTACTTGACCAGGCTGTTCATGACCAGCGCCTTGTCGACCTTCTCGGCATAGGTGCGGTCAACCGCGGCGACGCCGGCCTGGAAGCGCGGCAGGTCGCGTTGCTGGTAGCCGGCTTTACGCTCGGCGTCAGGCTTGGTGCTCTCGTTGGCCAGGCGGTACAGTTCGCGCGCGGTGCGCAGCAGGCGTGGCGAGGACGAGGTCAGGAAGAAATCGCGCTTGGTCTCGGCGTCGCGCTGGGCGATCAGCTTTTCCACTTCTTCGATATCTGCGCCGAACTCTTTCTTGCGCGCTGCGCTGGAGTTGATCCAGGCCTTGAGGTCCGCGTGTTCCTTGGTCTTGCGAGCCAGGAAATCGCTGTTCTCGTAGCTGGTCAGCATACCCTTGCGGTTCTTGTAGTAGTTGTTCACGCCGGCGACCTGGCCTGCGTACTTCAGCTTGGCGTCAGGATCGTTCTTGGTTTCGCGGTCGATGATCGCCAGGGTCTCTTGCGATGCCTGGACGAATGCCGGGTAGTTCCAGTCAAACGTGAACGCCACTTCCGACGGCAGGCGATGACGGTTGGTACGGCCCGGGTAGCCCAGCACCATGATGAAGTCGCCTTCCTTGACGCCTTCTTTTGCAATCTTCAGGTGGTGCTTAGGCACGTAAGGAATGTTGTCCTTCGAGAAGTCGGCAGCCTTGCCGTCCTTGCTCACATAGCCGCGGTAGAAACCGTAGTCGCCGGTGTGGCGCGGCCACATCCAGTTGTCGGTGTCGCCGCCGAACTTGCCCACGCCCGAAGGAGGCGCGTGCACCAGGCGCACGTCGCGGATTTCCAGTTGCTTGATCAGGTAGAACTCGAGACCGCCGTAGTAGCTGGCCACGTTGCAGCGGTGGCCGGCGTCTTTTTCGCACTCGGCGACCATCGACTTCATGTTCTTTTCCATCGCGTCGACGCGCGCCTTGCCAGCCAGCTTGGCGACGTCGGCGGTGATGATCTTGTCGCTGACGTTGGTCACTTCCTTGGTCACGAAGATGCGGCTGCCTGGCGATGCCGGCAGTTCTTCGGCGTAGGTCTTGGCCAGGAAGCCGTTGGCCAGCAGGTCGCGCTCAGGGGTCGAGTTGACGGCGACGCTGTTGTAGACGCAGTGGTGGTTGGTTGCAACCAGGCCCTGCGGCGAAACGAACGAGGCCGAGCAACCGCCCAGGCTGACGATCGCGCCCATCGGGAATTCGGTCAGTTTGGTCAGGGCGGCAGGATCGAGCTTGAGGCCGGCTGCTTTGAGTTGCTTGGCTACTTGTGGCAGCTGCTGCGGCATCCACATGCCTTCGTCGGCTTGGGCGACGGTCGACAGCAGGGCGAGCGGGAGAAGGATTTTTTTCATTCGCGTTTCGTCTCTTATGGTAATCGTAACTGACAGGGGGCTACAGGAGCGCCCTAGAGTATCCGTATCGACTTAATATTAGTCAACCATATTTTATGCTGTACATATAAGGATATGTACAGTTTTTCCAGAGAGAAACGCGATGCCCGCGGTTACAGCTGGGCGCCGACCAGCGAAGCAATTTCGCCTTTCAGCTTGTCGGTCCACGGCCGGTTTTCCCAAGCCTGCAGCGTGATCGGCTTCGCCAGCTTCCAGTCGTCCTCGAAGATTTCAACCTGCTGTTTGGCAAACGCGGGGTCCAGAACATTGAGGTTGGCTTCGTCGTTGATGCTGAACGAGCGGTTGTCGAAGTTGGTCGAGCCGACCGACACCATCATCGAATCGACGATCAATGCCTTAACGTGGTACATCGTCGGCTGGTACTCGGCGATCTTTACCCCGCCGCGCAGCAAGTCGCCCCACAGCTCGCGCGAGGCGGCGCGCACCACTTCCGAATCGATGTCCTCGCCGGGCGTGATGATGCGCACGTCGACGCCGCGCTGGACCGCCCGCACCAGCGCCTTGATGGCCAGCTCGTCCGGAACGAAATAAGACGCTGACAGATGGATCGTGTGGCGCGCCGCATTGATGGCGATCAGGTACATCAGCTGCATGCTGCCGCTGCCGCCGGTCGGCGAACTGCTGAACATCTGGGCGTCCTGGCCGCCTGCCTTCTGCAGCGCGGGGAAATAATGCGGCCCGTCGAGGACCTGGCCGGTCGCCTTGGTCCAGTTATCGTTGAACACGGCCTGCATCTGGCCGACGACCGGGCCCTCGACGCGGAAGTGGGTGTCGCGCCAGTGCTTGTCATTTTGCGCATTGCCGCGCCACTGGTCGGCAATGCCGACGCCGCCGGTAAAGCCGGTCTTGCCGTCAACGATCAGCAGCTTGCGGTGGGTGCGGTTGTTCAGGCGCGTGAACTTCCACCACACCGGCTTATGGTAGCGCTGCACATGGACGCCGGCCGCCTTCATGGCGTCGATCACTTCCAGGTCCATCTTGATGCTGCCCATAAAGTCGAGCATGACGTGCACCTTGACGCCGGCGCGCGCGCGTTCGATCAGCGCGTCGCTGAATTCTTTGCCGATCGATTCCGACCAGTAGATGTAGGTTTCAAAGGTGATGGTGTGCTGGGCGCCGCGGATGGCCTCGAGCATCGCGGGGAAGATCTGGTCGCCGTTGAGCAGGACGTCGATCTGGTTGCCTTCGATGATAGGCGGCCCGAGCAGCACCCCCATCGAGCGGCGGAATTGCGGGTCGGCCGTATCGTACTTCTGTAGCAGCTGCCGCTCGATCTGCTTCTCGCTCGGCAGTAGATTGAACGTCACAAACACGGCGGCGAGGGTGAGAACGCTGCCGATCAGGGCCGGCTTAATCGATTTCCAGTTCATGCTTTTGTCCAGACGAAAAAAAACCAACGCGTGTGAGGCGTTGGTTAGTGAAGCAGGCTTGCTTAACGTACCTTGCCGCGACGCAGCAGGTTGACGATAGCCAGCAGAATAACAGCGCCGAGGAACGAAACCAGCAGCGAGGTGATGCTGAAGTCGTCGGAATTGATGGTGCCGGTACCGAACAACGGGGAGAGCAACCAGCCGCCCAGGAAGGCGCCGATGATACCCACGACGATGTTCAGGATCATGCCCTGCTCAGCGTCCGTTTTCATGACCATGCTAGCCAGCCAACCCAAGATACCGCCGACAATAATCCAGATGATGAATAACATGTTGAATTCCTCCTATTAGTTTAGAAACATACCCCTTTGGCCATCCCTAAAAGTGCTGACCGTGGAAAAAGAATAGTCTTTCGATAACCCTTGGTCGGTGCGGCAACGAACGTAACGGGACATTGCATTTACGCGGTTTTCATGCCATTTGGAAACTGAAGAGTTGGGTGCGTCAGCGTACAGAGCACAAACTTGTCGAGGCATATTGTTAAAGAACTGGCAACGAAATCCAGGTGTTTTTAAGCCCCGCAGATCGAAATATTCTAGGAGATTGATAATGAGCAACTACGACACCACGAACCAGACCAACAAATCGCGCATGGTCACCGGCCTGTTCCGCGACCGCGACAGTGCAGAACGCGCATACAACTCCCTGGCCGACCGTGGCTACTCGAAAGATGATGTCACGCTGATGATGTCGGACGACGCACGCAAGCGCCACTTCGCCGACACCGGCACCGAAACCGAACTGGGCAGCAAGGCAGCTGAAGGCGCCGGCGTTGGCGCAGGCATCGGCGGCACCATCGGCGCGGTCCTGGCTGGCGTGGCAGCAGTTGGCACGACCCTGGTACTGCCAGGCATCGGCCTGGTTGTGGCTGGCCCGATCGCGGCAGCACTGGCTGGCGCTGGCGCCGGCGGTATCGCCGGCGGCCTGGTTGGCGCACTGATCGGCGCAGGTATTCCTGAAGAGCGCGTCAAGCACTACGAGCAGGGCATCAACGAAGGCGGCATCCTGATGGGCGTGACCCCACGTTCGGACGACGACGCAGCGCACATCGAGCGCACCTGGACCGAACACAAGGGTGAGCACATCATCGGTACCGGCCTGGGCGCTGGAGCGGGTGCACTGACCGGCGCTGGCATCGGCGCTGCAGCTGGCCCGATCGGCATCGCAGCTGGCGCTGCCATCGGCGGCATCGCCGGCGGCCTGGCAGGCAAGGGCGCGGCGGAAGTCGTGAACCCGGACCGTGGCGACGAGCTGCATGAGCATCACCTCGCCAAGGGCGTAGGCGCAGGCGGCGGCGCGGCAATGGGCGCGGCAGCTGGTGCAGTCGGCGGCCCGATCGGCGCCGCAGCAGGCGCAGTGATTGGCGCAGTTGCCGGCGGCATGGCAGGCAAGGCAGCTGGCCGCATGGTCAACCCGGAAGAAGAGTCGGCTTACTGGCGCAGCGCTTACCAGACCGCTCCGTACTACACCCCGGGCTACACCTATGACGACTACGGTCCTGCATACGAACTGGGCTACAACAGCCGCAGCAAGTATTCGGGCGACTTCGATGCCTACGAGCAGGACATGTCGAGCGACTGGGACCGCGTCAAGGGCAATTCGCGCCTGTCGTGGGATCAGGCCAAGTCGGCTACCCGTGCCGCATGGCACCGTGTTGAGCGCGCTATCCCAGGCGACGCTGACGGCGACGGACGTTAATCATTACTGGCAATAAAACGCCAGGTACGTAAAAAAACCCCGCCTCCCTAAAAAGGAAGCGGGGTTTTTCTTTGATGGCGGTGAATTAGTTGTTCTTCAGCGCTTCCACTTCGATCTGCAGCTTCACTTCCGGCGCAAAGCGCGGCGTGGCGTAGTTGATGCCGAAGTCGGTCCGCTTGAACTCGGCCGATGCATCGGCGCCGCACTTCTCGCGCTTGGTCATGCCGTCAGTGATGCACTTGAACTTGTTGATCGTCAGGGTCAGCGGCCTGGTCACGCCGTGCAGGGTCAGTTCGCCATCGACCGATACCGGAGTGTCGCCATTGAACTTGATCGACTTGCCGATGTACTTCGCTTCCGGGAATTTTTCGACGTCGAACATGTCGGCGTTCTTGGCGTGGGCGTTCAGCTTGTCGTGGCCGAAATCGATGCTCGAGGCATCGATGATGATTTCCATCGAGCCAGTTTTCTTCTCACGGTCGAGCGTGACCGTGCCCTTGGTCGAGTTGAACTTGCCGCGCAGGATGGAGATGCCCATGTGGTCGGCCTCGAAGCTCGGATAGGTGTGGCCCGGATCGATGGTGTAGGTATCGGCGGCGAAAGCGACGCTGGCAACGCCGGCGGTGGCGAGTGCGACGACCAAGTGCTTGAATTTCATGTGCTATTCCTTTTATTAAGAGAAAATTTACTGGCCGGCCACGACGCGGAACCGGATCACAACCTCATCGGCAACCATGCTTGTGTCTTTCCACTCGCCGTCGCCAATATTGTAGGCAAGCCGCCTGATCGGCAGCGCACCCTCGAACAATTGTCTCCCGGCCTCTTGCCGCACGGTCAGGGGGAAGCTGACGTTGGCCGACCTGCCTTTGATGGTCAGCTTGCCGGTGACGGCCAGCTTGCCCGGTCCGGCCGGCTTGATGGCCGACGACACGAAGTTCGCCTTCGGGAACTGGGCCGAATTGAACCAGTCCTTCTTGGCCACTTCGCGGTTCATGTCCGGGTCGCCAAGGTCAAGGCTGGCGGTGTCGATATCGACGCTGGCGCGCGCCGCTTCCGGCTTGGCAGCGTCGTAGTCGAGCTGCGCCGAGAAGGTGCGGAATTTCGCCTCGACCGGCACGTTCATTTGCTTGAACGTTGCGGTGATGGTGCTCTTGGCCGGATCGGTTTTCAACGGCACGGCGCCGGCCGACAGGCTTACCGCCAGCAGCGAGGCCAGCAACGGGCCACGGGTGAATTTCATCAGGTTCTCCAAGGGAATAGCTTAGGGCAGCATACGGCGCAGGACGCCATCGCGGTCAATAAACTGGTGTTTCAGCGCAGCGGCGACATGCACGCCGACCGAACCGGCCAGCAACATGTTGAGCCAGTAATGTACTGCTTTCAGCACAGGCTTGAGTTCGGGGTCGGGGCCGATCAGCACCGGCAGTTCGACCAGGCCGAGGTAGACCACCGGCACGCCCGAGGCCAGGCTGTAGAAGTATCCCGACAGCGGGACGGCGAAAATCAGCACGTACAGCAGCAGGTGCAGGCCGTTTGCCGCGCGTTGCTGCCAGCGCGCCATCGACACGGGATACGCCGGGGCGGCGTGGAACAGCCGCCACAACACGCGCAACACGGCCAGCGTCAGCACCGTTACGCCAAGCCACTTGTGCCATGAAAAATAGCGCAGCTTGGTCGGCGTAAGGCCGGGAATGTCCGTCATCACCAGTCCCAGCGTAAAGGCGGCCACGACCAGCAGCGCGATCAGCCAGTGGAATAGCATGGCTGTGTAGGTGTAGCGGACCCGCAGGGAGCTGGATTGGGCGATAGTACTCATCAGAACAAATATACCAGACAAGAAGAGTTAACGTTTGGGGATCGATTTCTGATGGCATTACCCTATCACGCCGCCGCGAAAACAAACTGATCAGTCTGCCAAGAACGTAAAATCGCCGCCACACTTGTCGTTCTGGTTAATAATAAGAAAAATCGAATAGAGACGCCTGGCCGGCGGGCCGGGAACTGAGGAGTAATATGAAGTTATCGCAACAGCCGCACGTTCGTTCTCCCGTCCGGCAATACCGGCATGCATGGCTAGCACCGTTCGCTTCGCTGCTTCTGGCGCTGCCTGCGCAGGCAACTGTTGCCGATATCCGCGCAATGGCCGACCTGTCAATCGAAGAACTGGCAAACATCCAGATTACGTCCGTGTCCAAAAAGCCGGAATCGCTGGCCGGCGCCGCCGCCGCGGTGTTCGTGATTACGGCGGACGATATTCGCCGTTCGGGCGCGGCCAGCCTGCCCGAGGCACTGCGGCTGGCGCCCAACCTCCAGGTTGCCGAGCTCAATGCGGACAGCTTCGCCATCACCGCGCGCGGCCTGAACGGCACCAACAACAGCTCGCCCAACAAACTGCTGGTGCTGATCGACGGGCGCTCGGTGTACACGCCGCTGTTTTCCGGCGTGTTCTGGGATGCCCAGGATGTCATGCTCGAAGATGTCGAACGCATTGAAGTGGTCAGCGGCCCGGGCGGCACCTTATGGGGCGTCAACGCCGTCAACGGCGTGATCAACATCATCACCCGTTCAGCCGTGGACACGGCGGGCAGCCTCGCCACGGTGCAGGGCGGAAGCCGCGGCGCCGAGGTGGCATTCCGCCAGGGCGCGGCGAGCGCACACGGCGGCTGGCGCATATACGGCAAGCACCTCGACCGCCAGCACACGGAACTGGCCAGCGGGGGGCGCGTCAAGGATGCGCGCCACCAGTCGCAAGTCGGGTTCCGCGCCGACTGGTTCCGCGGCGACGACACCTTCAGCATCAACGGCAACGCCTATCAGGGCAGAATGCAGCAGCCGGAGCCGGGCACGATCGAGGTCGCCGGCACATCCCTCCAGCTGGGATCGATCGACACCTCCGGCGCCAACCTGACTGGCAGCTGGGTACGCCAGCTGCCGGGCGGAGGAAATCTCAGCCTGCAGGCCTATCTCGACCATACCGAGCGCACGGTGCCGCCGACCTTCGCAGAAACGCTCGACATCGCCGACGTCCAGTTCCAGCATTCGCTGCCGCAGCTGGGCCGCCATCGCCTGGCCTGGGGCGCGAATTACCGCTATGCGTGGGACCGTGTCACCAACAGCGAGATCATTGCCTTCCTCCCGGCCAGCGTCGACCAGGAGTGGGCCAGCCTGTTCGCGCAGGACGAGATCGCCCTGCGCGACGACCTGCGCCTGACTGTCGGCGCCCGCGTCGAGCGCAACGAGTACACCGGAAACGAGTTCCTGCCGACCGTGCGCCTGTCATGGCAGGCCGCGCCCGCGCACGCGCTGTGGGCCGCCGCTTCGCGCACCGTGCGTGCGCCGTCGCGCCTCGACGCCGATGCCTACATACCGGGACGCCCGCCATACCTGCTGCGCGGCGGGCTGCGCGTGCGTTCCGAGGTCGCCAAGGTATTCGAAGCCGGCTACCGCGGGCAGCCGCTGCCGGGGCTGTCGTTCTCGGCCACCGTTTTCCATAACGACTACGACCACCTGCGCACGCAGGAAATCGACCCGACCCGCACTTTCATCACCTTCGACAGCCTGATGGAGGGCAAGGCGAACGGCGTGGAGATGTGGGGCAGCTACCAGGCCACGCCGTCATGGCGCCTGAGCGCGGGCGCAACGGCGCTGCGCCAGGAGATGCGGCTCAAGCCGGGCAGTAATGACCTGGCCGGGCCGGGCACCGTGGGCAAGGATCCTTCGCACACGCTGCAGCTGCGTTCGACCTACAGCCTCGCGCGCGGCAAGGAGATCGAGGTCGCGGTGCGCAAGGTTGGTGCGCTGGAAAATCCGTCGGTGCCGGCTTACGCGGCGGTCGATGCGCGCTTCGGATGGCAGGTCAATCCGCAGCTTGAAGTGTCGGTGACAGGGCAGAACCTGAATGGCGCGCACGCGGAGTACGGGCCGGTGGCGACACGGTCGGAAGTGCCGCGCGCAGTGGCTGTCAAACTGGTATGGGGAATTTAGCCGGCGGATAGGCTGGGCCCATCCGCCGTGCCGGGCGCTTAGATTTCGCGGGCCAGTTCGGCCGCGATCCCCACGTAATTCGCCGGCGTCATCGCCAGTAGCAGGTCCTTGGCTTCCTGCGGCATCGCCAGCGTCAGGATGAATTCGCGCAGAGCGTCCTTCGAAATGCCCTTGCCGCGCGTGAGTTCCTTCAGCTGCTCGTACGGATTCTCGATGCCGTAACGGCGCATCACCGTCTGCACCGGCTCGGCCAGTACTTCCCAGTTCGCGTCCAGGTCTTGTTCGAGGCGGGCGCGGTTCACTTCCAGCTTGTTCAGGCCGCGCAGGCAGCTGTCGTAAGCCAGCAGCGTGTAGCCGAAGCCCACGCCGATATTGCGCAGCACCGTCGAATCGGTCAGGTCGCGCTGCATGCGCGATACCGGCAGCTTCTCGGCCATGTGGCGCAGCAGCGCGTTGGCCAGTCCCAGGTTGCCTTCCGAGTTTTCGAAGTCGATCGGGTTGACCTTGTGCGGCATGGTCGACGAACCGATTTCGCCGGCCTTGGTCGACTGCTTGAAGTAGCCCAGCGAGATGTACGTCCAGATGTCGCGGTTAAGGTCCAGCAGGATGGTGTTGGCGCGTGCGATCGCGTCGAACATCTCGGCCATGTAGTCGTGCGGCTCGATCTGGATGGTGTACGGGTTGAAGGTCAGGCCGAGGCGCTGCTCGATGACGTTCTTCGAGAACGCCGCCCAGTCAAAGCCAGGATACGCCGCCAGGTGGGCGTTGTAGTTACCGACCGCGCCGTTCATCTTGGCCAGCACTTCGACGTCGGCGATGCGCTTGGCGGCGCGCTGCAGGCGCGCGACCACGTTGGCGATCTCCTTGCCCAGCGTGGTCGGGCTGGCGGTCTGCCCGTGGGTACGCGACAGCATCGGCACGTCGGCGTTGTCGTGCGCGATCTGGGTCAGCTTGGCGACCAGCTTGTTCAGGGTCGGCAGCATGACGGTGTCGCGCGCGGCCTTGAGCATCATGCCGTGCGAAGTGTTGTTGATGTCTTCCGAGGTGCATGCGAAGTGGATGAACTCCGTCGCCGCGACCAGTTCCGGCACGTCCTTGACTTGTTCCTTCAGCCAGTACTCGACCGCCTTCACGTCGTGGTTGGTAACTGCTTCGATTTCCTTGATGCGGGCCGCATCGGCTTCGCTGAAGTCCGCGGCCATCTTGTCGAGGTGGGCGATCGCGCCGCTCGAAAACGGCTTGATCTCGGCGAAACCGGCCTGCGACAGCGCCTGCAGCCACGCGATTTCAACTTTCACGCGGTGGTGCATGAAACCGGCTTCCGACAGGATCGGGCGCAGTTTATCGGTCTTGGCGGCGTAGCGGCCGTCCAGCGGCGACAGGGCCGACAGCGTGGAGTAAGGAGCAGTAGAGGTCATGGGAGAGGGAGTTGATTGAAATAGAGGTGCGATGCGACAGAGGTAGATTTTACCACCCGCGGGGCCGCAGCCGGTACAAGGCGCGGTGCTATACTGTTGGCTATTAATCTACACAAAAAATCCATGAAACTGATCGGTTCGCTTGCCAGCCCGTACGTCCGCAAGGTCCGCGTCGTCCTGGCCGAGAAAAAGCTCGACTACGACTACGAGCTTGAAAACGTCTGGAGCCCGGATACCAACATCAGCCAGTCCAACCCGCTGGGGAAGGTGCCGTGCCTGATGATGGACGACGGCAGCCCGATGTACGACTCGCGCGTGATCGCCGAATACCTCGATACCCTGACCCCGGTGTGCAAGCTGCTGCCGCCGAATGGCCGCGACCGCGCCAACGTCAAGGTGTGGGAAGCGCTGGCCGACGGCGTGCTCGATGCCGCGGTGCTGGTGCGCCTCGAAAAAACGCTGCGCCCCCTGGAGCAGCAAAGCGACGCGTGGATCGAACGGCAGATGGCCAAGGTGAGCGCGGGCCTTGCCGTGATGTCGCAAGACCTCGGCGAATCGCAGTTCTGCATGGGGCACCAGTACTCGCTGGCCGACGTCGCCGTCGGCTGCACGCTGGGCTGGCTGGCCTTCCGCTTCCCTGACATCGACTGGCGCGGCGATTATCCGAACCTCGCGCGCCTCTACGACAAGCTGTCGGAGCGTCCCTCGTTCCGCGACACGGTCCCGCAACAGTAAGCGCAGGCCTGCACGATGACGACGGTGGTATTCGGCGAGGCGCTGGTCGACGACTTCGGCAATGACCAGGTGGTCGGCGGTGCGCCGTTTAATGTGGCACGCCACCTGGCCGCCTTCATGTCGCCGCAGCTGATGGTCACCCGCATAGGCGAAGACCGCAACGGCACATTGGTGCGCGCCGAGCTCGAGCGCTTTGCGATGTCCTCGCGCGGCCTGCAGCTCGATGCGATGGAAGAAACCGGGCGCGTGGTCGTCGAACGCAACGCCGAAGGCCACCGCTTCGCGATCGTGCCGAACCAGGCGTACGACTTCATCGAAGTCGGCGCGGCGCTGGCCGCTGTACGCGAGGTGGAGCCGCAAGCCGTTTACTTTGGCACGCTGGCCCAGAGAAGCGATCGTTCGCGCGAAGCGCTGTTCGCTTTGCTCGGCGCCTCCACCGCGATCCGCTTCCTCGACCTGAACCTGCGCCTCGGCCACTACGACGACGAGTGCGTCGACCGTTCGCTGTCGGCGGCCGGCATCGTCAAGGTCAACGAGGATGAACTGCAGGTGCTGTTCCGCCAGTTCCTTGATATCGATGGCGGCGCCGATGAAATGACGGCCGTTGCCGTTCACGCCGCATGCGCGGCGCTGGTGCGCAAGTTCAGGCTGGAGGCGCTGCTGGTGACGCTGGGCCACCGCGGTTCGGTGTATTTCGGCGCCGACGGCAGCGTCATCGCCAACCGCGACACGCCGGCGCCGCCATACGTGATCGATACAGTGGGGGCGGGCGATGCATTCGCCGCGATTTTCCTGTTGGGCCGCGCGCTTGGCTGGCCGCTTGAGCAGACCCTCGCGCGCGCCAACGAATTCGCTGGCGCCATCTGCGCGATACCGGGCGCGGTACCTCGGGACATGGACTTCTACGACAAGTGGGCAGCGCGCTGGCGCGCCGCCTGACCCCGTTACAGGGTCACTCGCCGATCTGGCTTTGCAGGTAGTTCTGGATGCCTATCTTGACGATCAGGTCCAGCTGCGTCTCGAGCCATTCGATGTGCTCTTCGGTGTCCTCGAGGATCTGCAGGAACAGGTCGCGCGACACATAGTCGGCCGCCACTTCACTGGCCGCGATGCCTTCCTTGACCGTCACCTGTGCCGCTTTTTCCAGCTGCAGGTCGGCCTCGAGCATCTCCTGGGTCGACTCGCCGATGAGCAGCTTGTGCAGCGCCTGCAGGTTCGGCAGGCCGTCGAGCATCAGGATGCGGTCGATCAGCTTGTCCGCATGCTTCATTTCGCCGATCGATTCCTCGTATTCCTTCTTGCCGAGCTTTTCAAAGCCCCAGTGGCGGTACATGCGCGCATGAAGGAAGTACTGGTTGACGGCGGTGAGCTCATTGGTGAGCTGCGCGTTGAGCAGACGGATGATGTTTTGATCGCCCTTCATGGGATGCTTTCGAAAGTGGTGAGGATGTCACCATGATAGCAAAGCGGCAGGTATGCCGCAAAAAGGACGCGTGCCGCCTCGTTCCCGTCTTTAGCGGGAACGCAGGGGCAGGTGGTGCGCGTTCAGGCAGCCTGGGTGGCGCGGAACGACAGTTCGGTGATGCGGGTGGTGCTTTCGACGTGCGCGTTGAGTACTTCTTCCGCATAGGTTTCGCACTTGCCGCAGCAGGTCGCCACGCCAAGGGTTTCGCGCAGCTCGGCCATGGACGACAGCCCGAGGTCGACCGCCTGGCGGATTTCGCGGTCGGAGATGTTGTTGCAGACGCAGACGATCATGAAATTCCCTGTCCTGTGTGAAGAAGCCGACAATATTGTCGTTTTCTCTAATGCGAATCATTCGCATTACGTTTCGTATGTTGCCCCAGTTTGAATCGCGACGCAAGCGGTTTTGTTGGAAAACGCCGATCAATCCGCGGTTTTTTGATACTCAGCAGTTCCGCAAATAGTAATAATTCGCATTTAGGTTTATGATGATGGGGTGCGAGAAGGCCGTTTGGCCCTCGCCGGTCTCACAACCTGAAAGAATCGATCCATGACACTTGCACCTACCCTGACCACACTCGACGCCCTCGCGGCCGGGCAGAGTGCCACCGTGATCCACCTCGCACCGGCCGAACGGCGCGAAGGCGATGGCGGTGTCGACGTGTCGCGCCGCCTGATGGAACTGGGCTTCGTGCCGGGCGAGCGGATCCGCATGCTCAAGCGCGGGCTGCCTGGCGGCGATCCGCTGGCGGTCAAGGTCGGCCAGTCGACCTTCGCGCTGCGCCGCTTTGAAGCCGCGCTGATCTCGATCCAGCCGGAGTAAGCATGGGAGCAGTCGAATCGCAATTGCAGGCCGCGGCCCGCACGCCGCTGATCGCCCTGCTGGGCAATCCGAACTGCGGCAAGACTGCGCTGTTCAACCGCCTGACCGGCTCGCGCCAGAAAGTGGCGAACTACGCCGGCGTGACGATCGAGCGCAAGGAAGGCAGCTTCACGTCGCCTGCCGGGCGTCCGTTCAAAGTGCTCGACCTGCCAGGTGCGTACAGCCTGTCGGCCACCACGCCCGATGAGGCAATCACCCGCGATGTGGTCGCCGGCCTGCGCGCCGGCGAGCAGGCGCCCGATGCGATTGTCTGCGTCGTCAGCGCCACCAACCTGCGCCTGAACCTGCGCCTGGTCCTCGAAATCAAGCGCCTCGGCATGCCGATGGTGCTGGCGCTGAACATGGTCGACGTGGCCAAAAAGCGCGGCATCGCCATCGACACCGCACGGCTCGAAAAAGAACTCGGCATTCCCGTGGTTGAAACGGTCGCGGTGCAGGCCGGCGGCGAAGAAGCGCTGCTTCACGCGCTCGACCGCTTGCCGGAAACCGCGCATGTCGACGCCCGCCCGCTGTCGGTCATCGACGAAGTGTCGGTCGAGGACACGCAGCGCGAAGTGCGGCGCATCCTTGACGCGAGCACCAGTTACGCCAACGATACTGGCAACCTGACTGAGAAGATCGACAACGTGGTCCTGCACCCGTTCATCGGCCCTGTGCTGCTGGCTGCGATCATGTTCCTGGTGTTCCAGGCCGTGTTCAGCTGGGCGGCGGTACCGATGGAAATGATCACCG
>DASWSX010000128.1:0-13326 GCA_036402435.1 Telluria sp.
GTGGCGATGGCGGGCGTGACGATGCTGTTCTATCCGTCGATCGCGTCGTCGTGGGCCGACATTAATGAAGGCGGCGGCCACTTCCTGCTTGGGCTGGTGCTGGCCATCACGGCGACCATCGCCAGTTCGGTCGGCAACATCATGGTGGTAAAGGTGCGCGAGCAGTCGCAGAACCTGTTCCTGACGATGGCCTGGTCGATGTTCTGGGGCGCGTCGATGGTGACGCTGTGGGCGCTTGCCAACGGCGAATCGTTCACGCTGCCGGCCGCGCCGCGCTACTGGTTCGGGCTGCTGTACCTGTCGATCTTCGGTTCGGTGATCGCGTTCGCCGCCTACTTTACGCTGATCAACCGCATCGGCTCATCGAAGGCCGTCTACATCGGCGTGATCACGCCCGTCATTTCGGTGCTGCTGTCGATGCAGCTCGAGCACTACCGTCCGGGGCCCCTCGAATGGTTCGGCATGATATTGTGCCTGTCCAGCGTGGCCTGGGTGATGGCCTCGCCCGAGCCGCAGCCCGTCAAATCCATCAACCTGAATACCGTACCAGAGGTTCCATGACCGTTTCAACTGCCTTTACCATCCGCCCTGCCCAGCCATCCGACGTCGCCCATATCCACGGCATGATCGTCGAACTGGCCGTCTTCGAAAAACTGGAACACATGGTGGTCGCCACCGAAGCGATGCTGCACGACGGCCTGTTCGGCGCGCACCCGGCGTGCGAGGCGATCATCGGCGAGGAAAACGGCGAGGTGGTGACGTTCGCGCTGTTCTTCCATAATTTCTCGACCTTCCTGGCGAAAAAGGGCCTGTACCTGGAAGACCTGTACGTCAAGCAGGCGCACCGCGGCCAAGGCTTCGGCAGCAAGATGCTGGTGAAGCTGGCGCAGATTGCCGTCGAGCGCAACTGCGGCCGCTTCGAGTGGTCGGTGCTGGACTGGAACGAGCCTGCGATTAAGTTCTACAAGGCGATGGGGGCGGACATCCTGCCTGACTGGCGCGTCTGCCGCGTCACCGGTCCCGCGCTGGCGCAGCTGGCTTCGGAAGCCTGAAAAGAAAAGCCCACGGGAGTGAAGCACCGTGGGCAAACCCATTGTTTAGGATGGGGAGGGGAGACTTAAGTCGCGTTCACTATAATCGTGAATAAACGACAATTCTTGATTATTTACAATTGCTTACCGGTGTTTAAACACAGGTAACAGCTGATGAATAATATTTACCCATCTACACTTTTTCGTGTTGAGAACGGTCAAATATCCCACTGCTGAGCAACTGCCCTCCCCTCACCACCCCAAGACACGGATTGAACCCGATGCCGTATGACAGGTCCGCCGGGCGCGCGATCTGCCATAACGCGAAGTCCGCGCGCTTCCCCACTTCCAAAGTACCTGTTTCGTCCTGCAGGCCCAGTGCGCGCGCCGCGTTGACCGTGCAGCCAGCCAGAGCTTCCTGGGGCGTCAGGCGCCACAGCGTGCAAGCCATGTTCATGGCCAGCAGGATCGACGTCATCGGCGAGGTGCCGGGATTGCAGTCGGTCGCCACCGCCATCCTGACGCCTGCGGCACGCAATGCGGCCACCGGCGGCGGCGTGGTATCGCGCAGGAAGTAGTACGCGCCTGGCAGCAGGACCGCCACGGTTCCCGCCGCCGCCATCGCGTCGATGCCCGCCTGCGTCAGGTGCTCGAGGTGGTCGGCCGACAGGCCGCCGAAGCGCGCAACCAGCGCGGCGCCGTCCTGGTCCGACAGCTGTTCGGCGTGCAGCTTGACTGGCAGCCCGAACTTGCGCGCGGCCGTGAACACGCGTTCCGTCTGCGCGTTGGAAAAGCCGATCCGCTCGCAGAAGGCGTCCACCGCGTCAGCCAGGCCTTCGGCCGCCAGCGCCGGCAGCATGCGCTCGCAGATCTCGTCGATGTAGTCGTCGGCGCGCCCGGTGAATTCCGGCGGCAGCGCATGCGCGCCAAGGAAGGTGGTCGAGACGCTTACCGGCAGCACCTCGGCGATGCGCCGCGCCACGCGCAGCATCTTCGCTTCGTCCTCAAGGGTCAGGCCGTAGCCCGACTTGATCTCGATCGTCGTGACGCCTTCGGCCAGCAGGCTGGCCACGCGCGGCAGGCTTTGGCGCAGCAGTTCGTCGGGCGAGGCCTCGCGCGTGGCGCGCACGGTGGACATGATGCCGCCGCCGGCTTTGGCGATGTCCTCGTAGGTGGCGCCGTTCAGGCGCGCTTCGAATTCATCGCTGCGGTTGCCCGCGTGGACGATGTGGGTGTGGCAGTCGACCAGGCCGGGCGTCAGCCAGCAGCCGCCGCCGTCATGTTCGGCCTTCGCGCTGTGCGGCGCGTCCGCGCGCTTGCCGATCCACGCGATGCGCCCGTCCCTGACGGCGATCGCGCCATCGCGGATTTCTCCGTAGCCGTCGACCATCGTGGCCAGGTGAACATTGGTGAACAGCGCATCCCAGGCGTGATCCATGGACTTCCTTTTAATCGATAAAGATGTCGACTACCAGCACGGTGGCCTGCAAGGTCTCCAGCTTCCAGACGGTGTCGGTGTCGAAGATGACGGCGTCCAAGCGCACCATGCCGATGCGTTCGGAATCGCTGCTGACCGACAGGCTTTCGCCCTCGGCCAGGAACAGGATCGTGATGTCGCCGCGCGGGGCGAACTCCGAGCTGCCTTCAAGGACGCGGCGTCCAAGCCGGTGGTGGCAGCGCGCGCGGCGCGTCATCACATTGAAGTCGGTGGTGGGCGCGCCCAGCAGCGCCGCGTGAACCTCGGCCTCGCCGGGGAACTCGACGATCGGCGCCTCTTCGTTCAGCATGAAGCGCCCGTCGCCGTCGATGATGAGGTTCGCGCCCGGTCCGTCGACCAGCGCCAGCGTGCGGTCGATTCCGCGGAACACGGAGAACGGGCCGTCGTGGGCGATCGTAGCGAGGCTGATGCGCCATTCGAATTCGTCGAAACTGGCGCCGGACGGGAACACTGCAATCTCGGTCGTGCTGCCGCCGCCGTTCTTCCACGGCGATGGCTCCAGGCTTGCGTACGGAATCAGTACTGTCATGATCGTAGCCTTCGCAGTTCGGTGAGCACTCGTTTGTAGCGTTGCGTGATCGCGCCCTGGGCCATGTGCACGCCGTCGCGCACGACCCAGCGCCCGCCGACCATCACGTCCCGGACCAGGTTGTCGTTTCCGCAGAAGACAAAGCTGCCCAGCACATCGGCAGCGTCGGTCCCGTCCAGGTTCGGATGCTCGCTGTCGAGCACCAGCAGGTCGGCGCGCAATCCCGCTGCCAACGATCCTACCCTGCGTCCGGCTGCGAGCGCGCCGCCTTGAAGCGCGCCCTGCCACAGGAAGTCGCCGACGTTGCGCTGCGTGCTTGAGGCCGCGACGTTGCGGCGCTGGTGCAGCAGGCGCTGGCCGTATTCGAGCCAGCGCAGTTCTTCGACCGCGCCCTGCGAAATATGGCTGTCGCTGCCGATGCCGAAGCGCCCGCCCGCCGCGAGGAACGGCGCCAGCGGGAACAGGCCATCGCCAAGGTTGGCCTCGGTGGTCGGGCACAGGCCGGCGACCGCGCCGCTGGCGGCAAGCGACGCGATTTCACCATCGTCGAGGTGGGTTGCGTGCACCAGGCACCAGCGCGCATCGACGTCGATATTGTCCATCAGGTAGCGCACCGGGCGCGCGCCGGTTTGCGCCAGGCTTTGCTCCACCTCGGCCTGCTGCTCGGCGATGTGGATGTGGACCGGCCGGCTGGCCGGCAGGCTCGCCAACACCTCGCGCACCTGGCCCGCCGACGCGGCGCGTAGCGAGTGCGGCGCGACGCCAACCTCGGTCTGCGCATCGCGCAGCGGTTCGAGCGATTCGATGATCCGCAAAATATCCGCAGCGTCGGTGCGGAAGCGGTTCTGTTCGGGCTTGAGCGGCTGCTCGCCGAAACCGGAATAGCTGTACAACACCGGCAGCATCGTGATGCCGATGCCGGCTTCGCGCGATGCGGCGACCACGCGCTCGGCCGTTTCAGCGGGCCGCGCATACATCGCGCCCTGCTGGTCGCGCTGCACGTAGTGGAACTCGCACAGCGAGGTGTAGCCGTGGCGGAGGCACTCGGAAAACAGCTGCGCGGCGATCGCTTCAATATGGTCGGGAGTGATGTTGCGCGCGAAGCGGTACATCAGGTCGCGCCAGGTCCAGAAGCTGTCCGGGCCCTCGCCCGCCGTTTCGGTCATGCCGCCAAGGGCGCGCTGGAACGCGTGCGAATGCAGGTTGATCATGCCTGGCATGACGAGGTCCGACAGCGGCACGCCGGGCGGCTGCATGGCGTCGGGCGTCACCGATACCAGGTCGCCTTCGCCGTTCCACGCGATCAGTACGTCGCGCCGCCAGCCTTCGGGGAGCAGCGCGTTGCGGGCGAACAGCGCGTTCATGCGCGTACCCAGTTGACCGCGGCTTCCATCATCTGTTGCAGCACGCCCTGCACGTCGCGCGCGCGGCCGGGCTGGTACGCGAATGGCGGCGCCTCGTCCATGTACAGGCACTGCGCCATCTCGAGCTGGATCGCATGCACGTTCTTGTCGGGCTGGCCGAAGTGGCGCGTGATGTAGCCGCCCTTGAAGCGGCCGTTGACGGCCACGCTGAACCGGTCCTGTGCCTGCGCGGCGCCGACGACAGCCTGCTCCAGCCCTGGCGCGCACGATGTGCCGGACGCGGTGCCGAAATTCAGGTCGGGCAAGCGCCCTTCGAAAAAGCGCGGGACAACCGAAGCGATCGAATGCGCGTCCCACAGCACCACCTTGCCGTGGATGGCAAGCAGGCGATCAAGTTCGGCACGGACCTGCGCGTGGTACGGTCGCCAGTAATGCTTGAGACGGACGCGCACCTCGTCCTCGTCCGGCGCGAGGCCCGGCAAATACAGCGGTGCGCGGCCGAAGGTATCGACCGGGCACAGGCCGGTGGTGTCCATGCCCGGATACAGGTTGGTGTCTTCGGGCGGACGGTTCAGATCGATGACGTAGCGCGACCAGCGCGCCGAGATGGTCGATGCGCCCATCTGCTCGAGGAAATCGTACAGCTCGACCAGGTGCCAGTCGGTGTCGGGGCGCATCAAGGCCTCGGGCGACAGGCGCGCGGCGATATCGTCCGGGATGTCGGTGCCCACGTGCGGCATCGACACCAGGAACGGAAGCGTGCCTGCCTTGAACTGGAAATCCATGCTGCGGCTCCTGAATCAGTTATACAGCGGCGCGAACAGCTCCTTGCAGGACGCGCTCAGTTCACCCTTGATCACCATCTGCTTGGCCGCTTCGATGTCAGGCGCGAAGAAACGGTCTTTATCGAAGAACGGCACCTTCTGGCGCAGCTGGCCGTGCACCTGTTCGAGCTGCGCGGACGACGTCAGCGGACGATGGAAATCGACGCCCTGCGCCGCGGCCAGCAGCTCGATGCCGACGATGACAGCCGTATTGTGCGCCATATCGTCGAGGCGGCGCGCCGCGAAGGTGGCCATGCTGACGTGGTCTTCCTGGTTGGCCGACGTCGGCAGGCTGTCGACGCTGGCCGGATGCGCCAGCGACTTGTTCTCGGACGCCAGCGCGGCGGCGGTGACGTGGGCGATCATGAAGCCGGAATTGACGCCCGGGTCTCGCACCAGGAACGGCGGCAGGCCGGACAAGGTGGCGTCGATCAGCAGCGCGATGCGGCGCTCGGACAGGGCACCGATTTCGGCGATGGCCAGCGCCAGCGTGTCGGCGGCAAAGGCCACCGGCTCGGCGTGGAAGTTACCGCCCGAGATGATCTCGCCGGTCTCGGGGAAGATCAGCGGGTTGTCGGTGACGGCGTTCGCTTCGATCAGCAGCGTGCGCGCGACGTTCTTGATCAGGTCCATCACCGCGCCCATGACTTGCGGCTGGCAGCGCAGGCTATACGGGTCCTGCACGCGTTCATCGCCGACCAGGTGCGAGGCGCGGATGGCGCTGTTCGCGATCAGCTGGCGGTACATCGCAGCAGTGGCAATCTGGCCCGGCTGTCCGCGCACTTCATGCACGCGCGCGTCGAACGGCGAGTCGCTGCCCTTGGCCGCGTCGAGCGACAAGGCGCCTGCGACGACGCCCGCTTCCAGCAGGCGCTCGGCCATGAACAGGCCATGCAGCGCCAGCGCGGTGGAGGTCTGGGTGCCGTTGATCAGCGCCAGGCCTTCTTTTGCGGCCAGCACGACCGGCTCGATGCCGGCCGCCTTCAGTGCTTCGGCGGCGTCGACCAGTTTTCCGTCTACCCGCACCGGGCCAACGCCCATGATCGCCAGCGACATGTGCGCCAGCGGCGCCAGGTCGCCCGATGCGCCGACCGAACCCTTGGCCGGAATCGCAGGCGTGATGCCGGCGTTGTAGATGGCGATCAGCGTGTCGATGATGACCGGACGCACGCCCGAGAAGCCGCGCGCCAGGCTGCCGACCTTCATCAGCACGATCAGGCGCACCACGGCGTCCGACAGCAGTTCGCCGGTGCCGACCGAGTGCGACAAAATCAGGTTGCGCTGCAGTTCTTCCAGCTTCTCGTCCGGGATGCGGGTCTTGGCCAGCAGGCCGAAGCCGGTGTTGATGCCGTAGGCGGCGTCGCCCTTGGCTACGATTTTCTCGACTGCGGCGGCGGATGCGCGGATGACGGGATACGCTTCGGCGGCCAGGGTGAGCTTGGTGTGCGACGCCCATACGGAACGCAGGTCGGCCAGCGTCATCGCGCCAGGTTTCAGGGTCCAGCCAGTGTTTGGATGCATATTCATTGTCTCGTTATTCTTTACTTGATCATCGGGAGATTGAGGCCGTTGCGCTTGGCGCACTCGATCGCGGTTTCGTAGCCGGCGTCGGCGTGGCGCATGACGCCCGAGCCGCTGTCGTTGACCAGCACGCGCGCGAGGCGCTTGGCTGCGGCATCAGTGCCGTCGGCAACGATGACAACGCCCGAGTGCTGCGAATAGCCCATGCCAACGCCGCCGCCGTGGTGCAGCGACACCCAGGTCGCGCCGCCCGCAGTGTTGAGCATCGCGTTCAGCAGCGGCCAGTCGGATACCGCGTCGGTCCCGTCGCGCATGCTTTCGGTTTCGCGGTTAGGGCTTGCGACCGAACCGGTGTCAAGGTGGTCGCGGCCGATGACGATCGGCGCCTTCAGTTCGCCCGTGCGCACCATCTCGTTGAATGCGAGGCCGGCGATGTGGCGTTCTCCCAGTCCCAGCCAGCAGATACGTGCGGGCAGGCCCTGGAAAGCGATGCGCTCGCGCGCCATGTCGAGCCAGCGGTGCACCTGTGCGTGATGCGGGAACAGCTCCTTGATCTTGGCGTCGGTCTTGTAGATATCTTCCGGGTCGCCCGACAGCGCCACCCAGCGGAACGGACCGCGGCCCTCGCAGAACTGGGGACGGATGTAAGCCGGCACGAAGCCCGGGAACGCAAAGGCGTCCTTGACGCCTTCGTCGAGCGCGACCTGGCGGATGTTGTTGCCGTAGTCGACGGCCTTGACGCCCATCGCGTGGAAATCGAGGATCGCCTGCACGTGCACCGCGCACGATGCGGCAGCTTCCGCCGTCAGGCGCGCGTGCTGCGACGGGTCCTTCTGCGCGGCCTTCCACTGTTCGACGGTCCAGCCGCGCGGCAGGTAGCCGTTGATCAGGTCATGTGCCGAGGTCTGGTCGGTGACCAGGTCGGGCATGATGCCGCCAGCCTTCGCGCGGCGAACCAGTTCCGGCAGCACGTCGGCGGCGTTACCGAGCAGCGCGATCGATACCGCCTCGCGCTTTTCGGTGTGGTGTTTAATCAGTGCGATGGCGTCGTCGATGTCCTTCGCCTGCTTGTCGACGTAGCGGGTGCGCAGGCGGAAGTCGATGCTGGTCTGCTGGCATTCGATGTTGAGCGAGACGGCGCCGGCAAAGGTTGCAGCCAGCGGCTGCGCGCCGCCCATGCCGCCCAGGCCCGCGGTGAGGATCCACTTGCCGCCCCAGTCGCCGCTGAAGTGCTGGCGGCCCGCCTCGGCGAAGGTCTCGTAGGTGCCCTGCACGATGCCCTGGGTGCCGATGTAGATCCAGCTGCCCGCGGTCATCTGGCCGTACATGAACAGGCCTTTGCGATCGAGTTCGTTGAAGTGCTCCCAGTTGGCCCACTTCGGCACCAGGTTCGAGTTCGCGATCAGCACGCGCGGCGCATTCTCGTGGGTCTGGAACACGCCCACCGGCTTGCCCGACTGGATCAGGAGCGTCTGGTCGTCTTCCAGTTCGCGCAGCGACGCCAGGATCTGGTCGTAGCACGCCCAGTTGCGGGCGGCGCGGCCGATGCCGCCGTAGACCACCAGGTGCTTCGGATTCTCCGCCACCTCGGCGTCGAGGTTATTCTGGATCATGCGGTAGGCCGCTTCGGTCAGCCAGCTCTTGCAGGACAGCTCGGTGCCGCGCGGCGCGCGGATCTCGCGGCTTGCGTCGTAACGTGGATCGTCGTCCAGGTGGGTCGAATCTTGGCTCATGGCGCTGTTCCTTGAAGGTTGAAAGGGCGCGCCCGCACCGGCGCGCCATCGTGCATCCTCAAAGTCTAAGTTGTCTATACAACGTAGTCAAATCTTTTCGCGCAGGAGTTACTTCTTCCCGAATACCTGCTTGCCGCCGACCCAGGTTTGCAACACAACGGTCTTGTGGATATCCTTCGCCGGCATCTTGAACAAGTCCTGGTCGATGACGATGAAGTCCGCCCATTTGCCTTTTTCGAGCGAGCCGAGCTGCTTTTCCTGGTGGCCGGCGTAAGCCGCGTCGAGGGTGAAGCAGCGGAACGCCTCCTTCAGCGTCATCGCCTCGTTGGCGTACCAGCCGCCGGCCGGCTTGCCCGATGCGTCCTGGCGCGTGACGGCGGCGTGGATGCCGTAGAACGGATTGGGCGACTCGACCGGGAAGTCGGAGCCGCAGGCGATCTTCGAACCCTGCGCCAGGAACGTGCGCCATGCGTAGGCGCCCTTGATGCGCTTGGGCCCGACACGGGTTTCGGCCATGTTCATGTCGGACGTCGCGTGGGTCGGCTGCATCGACGGCACGATGCCGATTTCCTTGAAGCGCGCGATGTCCTCCATCGTGACGACCTGCGCGTGCTCCATGCGGTGGCGCAGCCCGATGCTGGCCGTCTGGCCGACCAGCTTCTTGTAGCCGTCGAGGATCTGCTTGTTGCCGGCGTCGCCGATGGCGTGCACGTTGACCTGGTAGCCCTTCTTCATCGCCTTTTCCATCAGGCCGTAGATCTCGGGGCTCTTGCGGAACAGCAGGCCGTGCGACTTGGGCTCGTCGCTGTATGGCTCGATCAGCGCGGCGCCGCGGCTGCCCAGCGCACCATCCGAGTACAGCTTCACTGAACGCAGCACGTACATGTCGTTGGCGTAGGTTTTCAGCGGGCCTTTCTTCGACAGCTCGTCGAAATCCTTCGCGACGTCGCCGATCATGCCGTACACGCGCGTGGTCAGCTTCTTGTTGTCGGCATAGTCGCGGTACAGGCGGTCGTTGCCGGCGTCGATGCCCGCATCGTGCACGCTGGTCAGGCCCATTTTCGCGATCTGTTCGAGCGAGCGGTCCAGCACGCGGCGGGCCTCAAGCTCGCTTTGCTTGGGCATCACCCTGGTAACCAGGTCCTGTGCGGAGTCGATCAACACGCCGGTGGCGTTGCCGTTCGCGTCGCGCACGATCTTGCCGCCGGCCGGATCCGGCGTGTCCCTGGTGATGCCGGCCAGCTGCAGCACGCGGCTGTTGCCCCACCCCGCGTGGCCGTCGACGCGTTCCAGCCAGATCGGGCGGTCCTTGACGGCGCCATCGAGTTCGGCGGCGGTCGGGAAGCGGCCCAGCTTCCAGATCTCCTGGTTCCAGCCGCGCCCCCGCAGCCAGGCCTGCCCCGGGTTGGCACGCGCGTAGTCGCCGGCGGCCTTGATTGCGCCGGCCAGCGTGGTGGATGTGGAGAGGTCGAGCTGGGTCAGCATCTCGCCGAGGCCAAACACGTGGCCGTGCGCATCGATCAGGCCTGGCAGCACCGTCTTGCCCTGCACGTCGATGTGGCGCGCGTTCTTCGCCTGCGCCGCGACCTCCTTCGCGCCGCCGACCGCAATGATGCGGCCCTTGTCGTCGAACGCCAGCGATGCGAAGCGCACCAGTTCATTCTTCGCGTTGAGCGTGTAGCCGTTGGCGTTGTCGATGACGGTATCGGCGTGGGCCGGCGCAAACGCGCCCAGGCAGGCGAGGACGAACAGGGAACGGGTCGGGCGCATCAGGGTCTCCGGTAGTTGGTTTGATTAACAACACCGGAGTGTAGCGAAATTCAGGGCGCCGCAGGCAAAATCGGCTTGCCTCCTTCGCGCTCGAGCAGCGCGTGCTTGCGCTCGACGCCCCAGCGGTAACCTGAAATGCTGCCGTCGTTGCGCACCACCCGGTGACATGGAATCGCGACCGCGACCGGGTTGGCGGCGCAAGCGCCTGCGATCGCGCGCGCACCTTTCGGCAAACCGATACGCCCGGCCAGTTCGGCATAGCTGACAGTGTGCCCCGGCGGTATCTCGCGCAGTGCCTGCCACACGCGCTGCTGGAACGCGGTACCGCGCACGTCGAGAGGAAGGTCGAGGCCAATTCCTGGCGCTTCGACAAAGCCCACGACCTGCGCCACCGTTTGTTCGAAATCGGATTCGGCGCCGCGCAGTTCCGCCTTCGGGAAGCGGTCCTGCAGGTCGCGGATCAGCAGCTCGGGATCGTCGCCCATCAGGATCGCGCAGATGCCCTTGCCGGTGGCAGCGACCAGAATCGCACCGAGCGAGCAGGCGCCGATGGCGAACCGGATGCTGGCGCCGCTGCCGCCGGTGCGGAAAGCCTGCGGCGTCATGCCCAGCACCTGGGCTGACGCGGCGTAGAACCTGCCGCTGGAATTGAAGCCGGCCGCGTAGATCGCATCGGTCACGGTCGGCGCCTGCATCAGCCCTTGCTGCACACGGCGCGCGCGGCCCGCGTCCGCATACGCCTTCGGTGTGATGCCGGTGTGCGCCTTGAATACGCGGTGGAAGTGGAAGCGGCTCATGCCGAAGGCCTGCGCGAGCGTGTCGAGATCGGGCGCCTCATCGGCGGCGTCGATCAGGCGGCAGGCTTGCGCCACCAACGCGGCCTGGCGTTCGGCCAGTGGCGGCTGCCCGGGCTTGCAGCGCAGGCAGGCGCGAAAGCCGGCCTGCTCGGCCGCCTCGCAGCTGTCGTGGAAGGCGACGTTCTTGCGCAAAGCGGGCCGCGCCGCGCACGACGGGCGGCAGTACACGCCGGTGCTGCTGACCGAGTAATAGAAGACGCCGTCCGCGCCGGCGTCGCGCTGCTGCACTGCGGCCCAGCGCTCGGCGTCGCTGGCGTATCTTGCTGTGATCATCCCTGCTTTCATGGTGCACCCCGCATGTTTCGATGGCGGCAATCTTCGCGCGTTGCAAAGGCGCCGTCACCCCGGCGCTTGCTTTTGAATTCACTGTCCGGCGCGGTGCTAGAATCGGCTTTTAAGCCGGCCCTCGGAGAGTAGTTTGGAAGAACAGATTGCGCAAGACAGTACGCCCATTTTCCAGCGTATCAAGGATTACCTGCTGGGCGAGATCGCCGCGGGACGCTGGAAAGAAGGCGACGTGGTGCCGTCCGAGCAGGCGCTGGTGCGCCAGTTCGGCGTCTCGCGCATGACCGTCAACCGCGCCGTGCGCGAGCTGACCGCCGAACAGGTGCTCACGCGGCGCCAGGGCTCGGGCACCTTCGTGGCGGCGCAGAAGTACCAGGCCACGCTGGTCGAGATCCGCAATATCGCCGACGAGATCCGCGCGCGCGGCCACGCGCACCGCAGCCACCTGCACCTGCTCGAAGCGGCCAAGGCCAGCGATGCGATGGCGCTCCAGTTCAATTTCGCCGCCGGCCATCCGCTGTTCCACTCGGTGATCGTGCACTTCGAAAACGATGTCCCGATCCAGGTCGAGGACCGCTGGGTCAACCCGGATTGCGCGCCAGGCTACCTTGAACAGGACTTTCGCGCGATCACGCCGAACCAGTACCTGATGGCAGCCGCGCCACTCCAGAGCGCTACTTACAGTATCGAAGCGCTGCCGGCGCCACGCGTGGTGGCGGACATGCTGGCGGTCGAGGCGCGCACCTGCTGCCTGGTGCTCAAGCGCAAAACCCACTCCCACGACCAGATCGCTTCGGTGGTCACGATGTGGCATCCCGGCCAGCTGTACCAGTTCGCCGGGGCACTCGGCTGAAATTTTCTTTCATTTTGGTCGAATTATTGACATTTTCTTTCATCGTGGCCACGGTCGCGTATCGTTTTACCAACAAACTAATATTTTTATAATGTCAAGACAGCGCACACCCCGGACTGGGAGATAATCCTTTCCGGCCGCTGTAACGACAAATTACAATAATTAGTGGACACCGATGAGCCAGACGATACCCGTCGCCCATCCCGGCTCGCGCCTGCGCGTGATGCTGCTGGACGACGACCCCTTCATGCTTGAACTGCTGCACGCCATGTTCGACGAACTTGGCAGCTTCGACGTGCAGCGCGAATCGGACGCGCGGCGCGCGCTGCGTGCGCTGCCCGTCGAGGCGCCCGACCTGCTGGTGTGCGACCTGTCGCTGCCGGAAATGGACGGAATCGAATTCATGCAGGCCGCCGCGCGCACCGGCTTTCCGGGCGCGGTGCTGCTGGTGTCGGGCCTTGACCGCAGCGTGCGCTCGGCTGCCGAACGGCTGGCGATGGCGCACGGCCTGCGCGTGCTGGGGTCGTTTGCCAAGCCGCTGTCGCTCGCGTCCCTGCGCTCGGTGGTCGAGCCGTTGGAGGCGGTCAGGCAGTTCCGGGGCCAGCCCGGCGGCGCCCCCGGCCAGTGACCGCACGAGAATTTGTACAAGCGCACGACACATGATTAAAAATAGGTTATTATTTCGGCTAATTCCCCGCCTGACACCCTCTTGCCACCCTTCCAAATATTGAAATTGACAACACAGTCTCCACCATACGTGTTGTAAGAAAAAACGGAAGCCGGATGGCGATACCTATTATTAGCAGGGTCGGCTAATTCCCCAGGCGTTATTGACCCACCTCTGATTTGAGGAAAATATGAGCGAAAACATTAAACACATCAGCGATGCATCCTTCGAAGCGGACGTCTTGAAGTCGGAGCGTCCGGTACTGGTCGACTTCTGGGCCGAGTGGTGCGGTCCATGCAAGGCCATCGGCCCGATCCTCGAAGAAGTCGCCAAGGAATACGACGGCAAGATCCTGATCGCGAAGATGGACGTCGATGCGAACCAGGCAGTGCCT
>DASWSX010000129.1:0-14156 GCA_036402435.1 Telluria sp.
TCGAGGTTGTTGCTGACAATGCACAGATAGTGCAGGCGCTCCAGCAGGGGAATGGCCGGATCTTCTGCCTGGGCAAGCACCCGCCGGTTGAACGTGAGCTGCGACAGCTCGCGGTCGAGAAAAATGTTGTGTTTCGACGGATCGGCTTGTGCAACAGTTTTCATGTTGTTCTATCTAATGAATGTGATCTTATCCCGCGAATAGTGTGGTTAGGAAATATGACAAGCTGATGACTTAGCATTGTTTGTGTGACATCAAACTTGTGTCAGATTGAGGGTATCATGCAGCGAGAAAATGTGATGTTCGGTGAGTTTCTACGATGTCATAAACGTGTCATATTCAAGCGGTACACTGCGCAGCATTCACCCCGTAGTTCCACTTAAAGGACTTGATAATGCGAATGAAAAACACGCTGGCTTCCCTGGTAATCGGCGCAACTGCCGTGATGGCGATGTCCTCGGCACTGGCCGCGAACGTGACTGGCGCGGGCGCTTCCTTCCCTTACCCTGTGTATGCGAAGTGGGCGGAAAATTACAAGGCAGCTTCCGGCAACAGTGTGAACTACCAGTCGGTAGGCTCCAGCGCCGGCATCAAGCAGATCAAGGCCAAGACCGTCGATTTCGGCGCGTCCGACATGCCGCTCAAGCCTGAAGAGCTCAACGCGGCCGGCCTGTTCCAGTTCCCGGCCATCATGGGCGGCGTGGTCACCATCGTCAACCTGCCAGGCCTGCAGCCAGGCCAGATGAAGCTGACCGGCCCGGTCATCGCCGACATCTACCTGGGCAAGATCACCAAATGGAACGCGCCGCAGATCGCCGCGCTGAACCCTGGCGTGAAGCTGCCGGCGGAAGACATCACCGTCGTCTACCGTGCCGACGGCTCCGGCACCTCGTTCCTGTTCACCGACTACCTGTCCAAGACCAGCCCGGCATTCAAGACCACCATCGGCGCAGGCGCGACCGTGAAGTGGGCCACCGGCGTGGGCGGCAAGGGTAACGACGGCGTCGCCGCCAACGTGCAGCGCATCAAGGGCTCGATCGGCTACGTCGAGTGGGCATACGCCAAGAAGAACAAGATGGCGCACACCCAGCTGAAGAACAAGGACGGCGTGTTCCTGCAGCCGGACGACGAGGCGTTCAAGGCGGCAGCGGCATCGGCCGAGTGGACCAAGGCGCCGGGCTTCGGCATCGTGCTGACCGACCAGGCAGGCAAGGCCAGCTGGCCAATCACCGGTGTGTCGTACATCCTGATGCACAAGACGCAGGCTGACGCGGCCAAGGGCAAGGAAGCACTGAAGTTCTTCGACTGGGCATTCAAGAACGGCGACGCCGCCGCGGTGGAGCTGGACTATGTCCCGCTGCCGGATTCGGTTGTCAAGCTGGTCAATGACGCCTGGAAGGCCAACATGAAAGATGCGTCGGGCAAGGCTGCCTGGTAATCAGTAGTGCCGTTTTGCGGGGTGGATGAGCCGTTGGCGCATCCGCCCCGCGTGGCGTTAGCGTAGTTTCGATTTACCCAAACCCAAGCCCGCCAGAGGCACGGTTAAAACAAAAAACATACCATGAGCGTACACCCACCCGTAGCGATGACGGATGTGCAGGGAAGCGCAGCGCAGGAACGCAGCGCCGCCGCGATGCATTCCACCATGCGCATGCAGCGCTTCCAGGATTTCATCTTCCACAAAGTAACCCTTGCCTTCGCAGCGTCCGTGCTGCTGGTGCTGATCGGCATCATCGTCTCGCTGGCCATCAGCGCGGCGCCTGCCTTCAAGGAATTCGGCGCGTCCTTCGTCACCACCGTCGAATGGGACCCGGTCAACGACAAGTACGGCGCGATGATCGCCATCGTCGGCACCCTGACCACTTCCTTCATTGCCTTGCTGATCGCCTTCCCGGTCAGCTTCGGCATCGCACTGTTCCTGACCGAAATCTGCCCCGTCTGGCTGAAGCGTCCGCTCGGCACCGCCGTCGAACTGCTGGCCGGCGTGCCGTCGATTATCTACGGCATGTGGGGCTTGTTCGTGTTCGCCCCGCTGTTCGCCGACCACGTCCAGCCGCTGCTGAAAAGCACCCTGGGCCAGCTGCCCGTCATCGGCCAGCTGTTCAGCGGCCCGACCATGGGCATCGGCATCCTGACCGCCGGCATGATTCTCGCGGTCATGATCATTCCCTTCATCGCCTCGGTGATGCGCGACGTGTTCGAGATCGTTCCTGCCGTACTGAAGGAGTCCGCATACGGCCTCGGCTGCACCCGATGGGAAGTGGTGCGCAAGGTGGTGCTGCCCTACACCAAGACCGGCGTGGTCGGCGGCGTGATGCTGGGCCTTGGCCGCGCACTGGGCGAAACGATGGCCGTCACCTTCGTGATCGGCAACGCCCATACGCTGTCGTGGTCGCTCTTCGCGGCCGGTAACAGTATTTCGTCGACCCTGGCCAATGAATTTGCCGAGGCCGCCTCGCCGCTGCACGTGTCCTCGCTGTTCGCGCTGGCGCTGATCCTGTTCATCATTACCTTTATCGTCCTGTCCGCGGCCAAGCTGATGCTCGCCGGTATGTCCCGCAAGGAGGGCGTGAAATGATTGCCAAAAATCCTGTCTACCGCAAGCGCCTGCGCGTGCACCGTTTCGGTATCTTCCTGTCCGTCATCGCCATGTCGATCGGCCTTCTGGCACTGGGATGGATCCTGTGGACGCTGCTGGTCAATGGCTTTGGCGCGCTGTCGGGCGCCCTGTTCACCGCCGATACCCCGGCGCCGGGCAGCGAAGGCGGCGGCCTGCGCAACGCGATCGTCGGCAGCATCATGATGGTCGGCCTGTCGACCGCGATCAGCACGCCGATCGGCATCCTGGCCGGCGTCTACCTGGCCGAATATGGCGACCGCAACTGGTTCGCGCAGGTGACGCGCTTTGTGACCGACATCATGCTGTCGGCCCCGTCGATCGTGATCGGCCTGTTCGTGTATGCGATCTATGTGGCCAACGCCAAGCACTTTTCCGGCTACGCGGGCACGATCGCGCTGTCGCTGATCGCGGTGCCGGTGGTGGTGCGCACGACCGACAACATGCTGCGCCTGGTGCCCAACAGCCTGCTGGAAGCCGCGTTCGCGCTTGGCGCCCCGCGCTGGAAGGTGGCCACGATGGTGCGCCTGCGCGCGGTCAAGGCCGGCGTGATCACCGGCGTGCTGCTGGCGCTGGCGCGCATCTCGGGCGAAACCGCGCCGCTGCTGTTCACGGCGCTCAATAACCAGTTCTTCAGCACCGACATGAACGCGCCGCTGGCCAACCTGCCGGTCGTGATCTACCAGTTCGCCAATAGCCCGTACGACGACTGGCGCGCCCTGGCGTGGGGCGGCGCACTGCTGGTGACCTTTAGCGTGCTGTTCCTGAATATCCTGTCGCGCACAGTGTTCAGCCAGAAAACTCCAAATTAAAATACACGATATGAACAGCCCAATTCCGACTCCGATTCCGACCGTGACGCCGAAAAACAAGACCATCGAGATTTCAGGCCTGAACTTCTTCTACGGGAAGACGCAGAGCCTGACCAATGTCAGCCTCGACATTCACGAAAAGCAGGTGACGGCCTTCATCGGCCCGTCCGGCTGCGGCAAATCGACGCTGCTGCGTACCCTCAACCGCATGTACGACCTGTATCCGGGCCAGCGCGCCGAAGGGCAGATCATGTACCGCGGAAAAAACATCCTCGACCCCGACCAGGACGTCAACATGCTGCGCGCCAAGGTTGGCATGGTGTTCCAGAAACCGACGCCGTTCCCGATGTCGGTCTACGAAAACATTGCCTTTGGCGTGCGCCTGTATGAAGACCTGTCCAAGGGCGAAATGGATGAGCGCGTCGAAGGCGCGCTGAGGAAGGCCGCCCTGTGGGGCGAAGTCAAGGACAAGCTGGCCAAGAGCGGCCTGTCGCTGTCGGGCGGCCAGCAGCAGCGCCTGTGCATCGCGCGCTGCATTGCCGTCAAGCCCGACGTGCTGCTGCTCGACGAGCCGACCTCGGCGCTGGACCCGATCTCGACGGCCAAGGTCGAAGAGCTGATCAGCGAACTGAAACAGGATTACACGATCACCATCGTTACCCACAACATGCAGCAGGCGGCCCGCTGTTCGGACTACACGGCGTACATGTACCTTGGCGAGTTGATGGAATTCGGCGAAACTGACCAGATATTCATGAACCCTGCACGGAAAGAGACGCAGGACTACATTACCGGACGTTTCGGTTAATCCGCATCGATTCGATAAAAATACAGAAGACGGAGAGCAGCATGATTGGCGAACATTCATCCAAACAGTACGACCACGAACTTGAAACCATCCGCTCCAAGGTATTGCAGATGGGCGGCATCGTGGAAACCCAGTTCCAGGAAGCGATGAGCTGCTTCCGCGCAGGCAATGTCGAGCTTGCAGACCGCGTGATCGCGGAAGACAACACGGTCAACCAGCTGGAAGTGGCGCTCGACGACGCCTGCAGCCACCTGATCGTGCGGCGCCAGCCGACCGCCAACGACCTGCGCACGGTGATGGCCACGATCAAGGTCATCACCGACCTCGAGCGTATCGGCGACGAGGCTGCGAAAATTGCGCGCACCTCCAAGAGCCTGCATGCGCGCGGCGCGATCGGCCTGAACCATTACGACATGATCCGCACCATCGCCACGGCCACCATCGACATCCTGCACGACGCGCTGGACGCGTTCGCGCGCCTCGACGGCAAGCAGGCCCTGCAGCTGATCGCGCAGGACGAAGTGATCGACCACGAGTTCCGCTCGATCATGCGCAACCTGATCACGTTCATGATGGAAGACCCGCGCACGATTTCGCCGGCGCTCGACACGCTGTGGGTGGCCAAGGCGATCGAACGGATCGGCGACCATGCCAAGAACATCGCCGAATACGTCATCTACGTGGTCGAGGGCAGGGATATCCGCCACACCAAGCAAGCCGCACCAAGCGCCGACCAATCAACCTGACGTCCAATGGCAGCCGATAAAACCACTGTACTGATCGTAGAAGACGAGCCAGCCATCATCGAACTGGTCACCTTCTCATTGCGCGAAGCTGGCTGGAACGTGTGCTCGGTGCAGAATGTGGCGGCGGCCTGGGAATTCATCCAGAAGCGCACGCCGCAGCTGATTTTGCTCGACTGGATGCTGCCGGACCAGACCGGGCTGCGCCTGCTGTCGCGGATCCGCTCAGACCGCGATTTCAAGGACATCCCGGTCATCATGCTCACGGCCAAGAGCATGGAAGAGGACAAGCTGGCGGGCCTGGACACCGGCGCCGACGACTACGTGACCAAGCCGTTTTCGCCCAAGGAGCTGCTGGCGCGGGCGCGCGCGCTGTTGCGGCGCAAGAGCCCGGAGCATGCGCAGGAACTGATGACCGCAGGGGCCGTGACGCTCGACCCGGCCAGCTTCACGGTGGCAATCGGCGAGCAGAAGATCGACATCGGACACGCCGAGTTCAAGCTGCTGAAATTTTTGATGGCGCACCGCGAACGCGTTTTCTCGCGCAGCCAGCTGCTCGACAAGGTGTGGGGTGACCATGTCTCGATCGAGGAGCGCACCGTCGACGTCCACGTGCTGCGCCTGCGCAAGGCCCTGAAGGACTCGGAACACCTGATCAAGACCATCCGCAGTGTCGGCTATATGCTCTCCGAAAAATAACGAATGAATCCCAAGCTGCTGTTCTGGATCCCTGCGCTGCTGCGCTTGCTGTTTATCGTCGCCGGCGCCACCATCGTGTGGTGGCTGTTCGGCCCCGTGTACGGGCTTGCCGTTGCGCTGGTCCTGGTGATGGTCCAGCTGTATATCCAGCTGACTTACCTGAGCCAGCTTGCGGTATGGCTGGACGACCCGCACAGCTCCAGGCTGCCCGACGGGTGGGGCGCGTGGACAGAAATCTTCTCGCGCCTGTACCGCCTGCGCCGCGACGACGAGCGCCACCAGACCGAGCTGACCGAATGGCTGGCGCGCTTCCGCCAGGCCATGCACCTGCTGCCCGAAGGCGTGGCCATCATGGACGACGTGCTGTTCCTCGAGTGGTGCAATCCGGCCGCCGAAAAGCATCTCGGGCTGACGCTGGAGCGCGACAAGGGCATGCGCGTGACGAACCTGATCCGCCATCCGGACTTCATCGACTACATCATCCTGGGCCGCTACGAGCAGCCGCTGACGCTGGCGCTGCGCGACCGCAAGCTGATCGTGCAGATCATCCCGTTCGAAAACCGGCGCCAGATCCTGGTGACGCACGACGCCACCGAGGCCGACCGCATCGAGGAGATGCGGCGCGACTTCATCGCCAACGCCTCGCACGAACTGCGCACGCCGCTGACCGTGATCGTCGGCTTCCTTGAGATTGCATCGAGCGGAATGCCGCTGGAACCCGCCACGCGCGAAGCGCACCTGAAGCTGATGACCGATCAGGCGCACCGCATGCAGCGCCTGATCGAAGACATGCTGACCCTGTCGCGGCTGGAGTCGGTCGACTATCCGTTGCGCACCGAGCAGGTGGATGTGAAGGCGATGGTCGAGGACATCGCGCAGGAAGCGCGCGCCCTGTCGGGCGGGAAGCACGAGATCACCACCAGCGTGGACGGGCCGGACGTGATGGGCAGCGCGGAAGAACTGCGCAGCGCGTTCGGCAACCTGGCCTCGAACGCGGTGCGCTACACGCCGGAGGGCGGGCGCATTCATCTGTCGTGGACCAACAACGGCGGCGGGCCGCAGTTTGCGGTGAGCGATACCGGCATCGGCATCGACCAGCAGCACATCGCGCGCCTGACCGAGCGTTTCTACCGCGTCGACAAGAGCCGTTCGCGCGAGACGCAGGGCACCGGACTGGGACTGGCGATCGTCAAACACGTGCTGTTGCGCCATGGCGGCAGCTTGTCGATCAAGTCTGAGGCGGGGAAGGGCAGTACGTTTATAGCGTCGCTGCCCGGGGCGAAAGCCTGATCGCACGACGGTGCGGGTGCACTGTGGCAAAAGTGCACAAAAATGCCTTGTGGAAACCCCGACTGCGTCGGAGTTCTCTATAATAACTACTTCCGGTGAAAAAACTGTGAATACAGCACCTTTCACCGGGACCATCAGAGCCGGACTGGCCTTGCAGGTCGCCCGGTCGATGACTACCGCGCCCTCGGCCCCGGCACGGTAATACTCCCTGCGCAACGACGTTCAAGGCGAAACCTGCTGGTTACGCGGATTGTTATCGCACGTTCCAGTTATTAAGCAAAAGGCATGCAATGCATTGGCATTTTCGGTTTGTTCTAGTTCCCTCGACGATGATGTTGATCGCCTGCGCCCCGGCGCTGGCCAACGCGGACTCCTCTTTCGCGCCGATTGATTTCGCGCTCCGGTTTCCCGCGGCGCTGGCGAAATTTTCTTCCTACGCCGATGTGGCCGCCTTTGGCGGGGCATCGGCAGGCAGCCGCTATGGGTCAGGGATCAATCCGGCATCGTCCGACTGGACAACCGCGCCGGGTACGCCGTTCTCCGTCAGCCCGCAGGTGTCGCGCATCGGGTTCGAGCGCGGCACGACCTTGCGCATTGCGACCGTTTCCGGCTCGTATAGCAGCAGTGCCTACGGCACGCTGCAGTCGTCCCTGACGCGGGTGTCCAACGATGGCAGCGCGTCTGGCGATTTCCTGCTCACCGACGGCCATTACGCGCAGGTCCAGTGGGGGAAAAAGCTTGGCAGTGAGATCGCCATTGGCGCCAACGTCAATCATTCGCACCTTAAAAACAGCGCTGGCTTTGGCGGCCAGCTGGCGCTCGAGGGCGCCAGCGTCAGCAATGGCGTGCGTGGCGGTGTGTTGTGGGCGGCATCGCGCAAGCTGCTTGCCGGACTGGTGTTGGATTACTCGTCTGGCCGGTCGGCGTCGGATGTATTGAATCCGGACTGTTTCTGTTTCAGCCGCTTTGACGACACCAGCCGCGCCGCCACGGCGCGCCTGGGCCTGACCTATGAATATGCGCCGCAGTCGTCGCTGTATGCCGATTACCTGGCCGGCCGCTATCGCAACGACTCGACGTCCATGGTAAGCCGCACGGCGATGGCGGGCGCCGAACATCTGGTATTGCCGTGGCTATACCTTCGTGCTGGCGTCGCCTACGAATTGCGCGGCGCATGGGGCAAGTCTGTTGGCATCGGGATCATGCCGTCGAAGACCATGTCCATCGACTTCGCACTCCAGCGCGACATGTTTCCCGAGTTGCGTCCCGAATTCGGGAGTGCCACTGTCGCCAACCTCTCCATGAGCGTGGCGTTTTAACGCCCACCTGCTGCATCCAAGTACAAGCTTATGCAAAATAACCCACCAGGCTTGAGCACCACAACTCTGGCAAACACCGAATTCGCGAAGCGCCACTCGCGATTCTCGATGCGTTTTTCCGACCCCGACTTTGAACGGGAATTTTTGCGCGGCTATCGCATCGACGCCGTCGCAATCTCCCGATGGGGCGTGATACTGGCTGCTTTGCTGGCGCTGGTGTTCATGTGGCAAGACAAGTCAATTTCGCAGGAAGGGATTCACGCGACCAATATCCGGCTGTACCTGGTCTTCCCGCTGTGCGCACTGACCTGGTACGCCTTGCACCGGGAAGGGGTTGAAAAATGGGTTGAAGTGATCACCAGCGTGTTCTTGCTGCTGTACTCGGCCCTGCTGGCCGCGATCTTCATTGTGTTCGAGCCGACTATCTACGGTATTTCTGGAGTAATTGCCGAGGGCAACTTCATGATGGTGATGCTGGCCGGATTCACCCTCTCATGCCTGCGCCTGGGCTGGGCGGTTTTTGTCGGTCTCGGCATTATCGGCATTTACGCCGTTGCGGCCGCGCAGTGGGGGCACGGAGATTACATGGAGTTCGTGCTGACGCACCTTTCCAATATCGGCATGGCATTTTGTCTTGGGGCGCTTACCTGTGGCATGTTCGAATCGCTGCGGCGCCGCCAGTTCGTGACGCTGAGCCTGCTTCATGATGAAAAGGACCGCTACAAAAACCTGCTCTGTACCCTGGTGCCGGCAGCCATCGCGCGGCGCATTGAGCTCGGTGAAACACCGATTGCGGACTCGCATACTGAAATGGCCGTCCTGTTCTCGGATTTTGTCGGGTTCACCAGTTTGACGCGGCGGATTGCACCGCACCAGCTGATCAAGCTGTTGAATGACATGTTTTCTGAATTTGACGCCGCGGCGGAGCGGCACGGCGTTGAAAAAATCAAGACGATTGGCGACGGTTACATGGCCGCCTGTGGGCCGCCGGTGAGCGAATCAATGCGCACCGCTGCCGTTGTACGGTTTGGACTGGAGATGGTGGCCATTACCGAGCGTGTGTCGCAAAGGCACCAGATTCCTGTCGCCATTCGGATCGGCGTGCATTCCGGCAGTCTGATCGCCGGCGTCATCGGCAAAAGCCGTTTCGCCTACGACATGTGGGGCGAAACCGTGAACATGGCGAGCCGGATGGAATCGTCCGGCGTGCCGGGGCAGGTGCAAGTGTCGGAGCAGGCATTCCGGCGGCTTGACGGCCAGTTTGCGTTCGAGGCCCGCGAGAATATCCAGATAAAAGGGGCGCCCGACGTATCGGCCTACCTTGTCACCGAGCACGCAGCATAAAAGGCCGCGCCGCTCAAATCGCTGCCGCGCCGCGTTCCGATCGTTCGGCCGAAGCGAACACAGCCAACGCGAACGCGACTTCAATCGCGCCACCGGTAAATGCGCCGATCGCAGGGGTCGCATTCAGCACCGCCAGCGGGTAGGCAGCCAGCGCGAGCGCGGCGCCGCAGGCCCAATAGACCTTCGTGCCGTACAAGGTAGCAAACGTCAGGTAGCGTCCGCCGATAATCAACAGCACCGCCGGGAAGAACAGGTCCAGGCGCACAGTCGATATCGCGTACGCCAGCAGCAGGCACATAATCATCCAGAAGGTCGAGGCCATCGCCAGCCCGGCCAGCGGGTTGGCCGGATTGTGCTTGCCGCTGCGGCCGAGAGCCTTGTTGAACAGCACCGACAGCGGGTGGATGAACATGCCGCCGACCAGCAGGACCCACACGGCGCGCTCCGGCGAAGCGTACAGCGCGTAGGCGCCAGCCGCGAGCCAGACCATGCCGGAAGTCATGATGCCTGGCGCGCCGCCGTAGTACGCGGTGCGCATGTCGCGCTGTGCATCGGCCACGGTCACGGGCGTTATGCTGAGCGGGGCTGGTTTCATGTGGTGGCCGAGGGATGTGGAGGGTGGGGTCATTCTGCCATCGTAATATTGCCTATGCAATAACTTTAGTCAGGCTGTGGCTGCACGCTCCAGCCGCCAAGAACAGTTACAATCGCAGTCTCTGTTCTTACCCTTGTCTATATGTATTCGAAACGCACCTCCCTGATAGCCCTTGCCCTCATTCTGGCCGGCTGCGGCAGCACGCCGGAAGTCCCGGTCCAGCAGCCTGTTGTCGTGGCTCCGCCGGTGGTTGCCGTCGCTCCGAAGAAAATCAAGATCGGGCTCGCGCTGGGCGGTGGCGCCGCGCGCGGATTCGCCCATATTGGCGTGATCAAGGCGCTGGAGGCGCAAGGGATCTATCCGGAGATTGTGGTTGGCACCAGTGCCGGCAGCGTGGTCGGCGCGCTGTACGCGTCGGGGCTGAGCGGATTCGAGCTGCAGAAGACGGCGATGGACATGGACGAAGCGTCGATTTCGGACTGGGCGCTGCCGCTGTTCGGCTCATCGACCGGCGTGCTGAAAGGCGAAGCGCTGCAGAGCTACGTCAACAAGGCGGTCAAGAACCAGCCGATGGAAAAGTTGAAACTGCGCTTTGGGGCGGTTGCGACCGACCTGAACACCGGCAAGCCGATCCTGTTCCAGCGCGGCAATACGGGGCAGGCGGTGCGCGCCTCGTCGGCGGTGCCGAGCGTGTTCCAGCCGGTGAAGATCGGCAGCCGCTCGTTCGTCGACGGCGGGCTGGTGGCGCCGGTGCCGGTGCGCTTCGTGCGCGAGATGGGCGCCGACTTCATCATCGCGGTCAACATTTCGACCCAGACCGATGTGCAAGCCACGGTCAGCTCGCTTGACGTGCTGATGCAGACGTTCACGATCATGGGGCAGCGCCTGAACCATTACGAACTCAAGGATGCGGACATCGTGATCCAGCCCGCGCTGGGCAAGATGGGCGGCGCCGACTTCAATGGGCGCAACCTGGCGATTCTCGCGGGTGAGCAGGCCGCCGCCGCCGTCATGCCCCAGATCAAGGCCAAGCTGAAAGCAAAGCAGCAGCCATAATCGCACTACTCATACTCTAAATAGGACACAGCCATGCAATCGAAACCCTACCTGACCATCGCCGACGCAAAGAAGATTGCCGCCGCGGCTGAAGCCGAAGCTATTGCCAACAACTGGGCGGTCACGATCGCGATCGTGGACGACGGCGGCCACCTGCTGTGGCTGCAGCGCCAGGACGGCGCCGCGCCATTGTCGTCGCACATCGCGCCGGCCAAGGCGCGCGTATCGGCACTGGGCCGCCGCGACACCAAGGGCTACGAAGACATGATCAACAATGGCCGGACCGCGTTCGGCAGTGCCCCGTTCAGTGAAGGCATGCTGGAGGGTGGGGTGCCGGTGGTGGTGGACGGCCACACGATCGGCGCCGTTGGCGTGTCCGGCGTCAAATCGACCGAAGACGCCCAGATCGCCAAGGCCGGCATCGCCGCGCTTACCGCATAACGACCCGAAACAATTCTAAAATCGGGGACAGACCCCGATTTTGGAATAATTGCTTTAGTCGTGGATTTCGGCGCTTTCGGGGGCGGTGTCGGCGGCGTCGCAGCGATTCAGCCAGCCCATCAGCGCGTCCATGTCGGTCACCAGGATCTCGCGCCCCTTGACGAAGCCGACCTGCACCAGGCTGGCGGCGTCACAGTTGAGCTTGTTGACCGTGGGCGCGTGGTTCACCATCCGGTCGTACGCCTTGTAGATCTTGTTTTCCCATTTGTGCAACGCCGAGTCGTTGAACTTGTTGTTCTCGAAGTAAATCATCACGGTGCCGTCGAGGTTGCCGAAGCCGCACATCCCCGAACCGTTCTTCATCGCCGCCTTTACCGCTTCGCTTGCGTCCGCGCTGGGGACGAAGACGCCGGCGCGCTGGCCTGCGCCAGGTCGTTCCATCGGCGTGTCCATGCCAAATACTGTTGTTGCCATTATTTTCCTGATTGAATTGCGATTTTCGCCAAGTAGGGTAATGTAGAGAAGCGCAATGCCGCTGTCCAGCGTTGAAAAAATTCGGCATCGCAACGGCCGCTGGCGATTGCCGCCGGAGCCTGTTTGCGCTATAATTCGGAGGTTTAGCCATTCATTACATCTACCGTAGCGACTACCACACATCCCTCATTCAAACATGGCCCCATCCCTCGAGCTGAGATGCTCGGGATTCGCAGGGTCATCGGTCTGACGTGGCGCAGCTACGGTAACTTTATCAGGAGTTGCCCTTGCCGCCATTTTTTTCTGGCCCCGCCGTTCCAGCCATTCTGGCCCTCGCTGACGGGACAATTTTCAAAGGTATTTCCATCGGCGCCGCCGGCCATACATCCGGGGAAGTGGTGTTCAACACCTCGATGACCGGCTACCAGGAAATCCTCACCGATCCAAGCTATTCGCGCCAGATCGTCACCCTCACTTATCCGCACATCGGTAACACCGGGGTCAACCTCGAGGACGTCGAGGCGACCAAGGTGCATGCCGCGGGCCTGATCATCCGCGACCTGCCGCTGATGGCGTCGAACTTCCGTTCGACCCAGTCGCTGTCCGATTACCTGAAGGCCGAAGGCATCGTCGCCATCGCCGGCATCGATACCCGCAAGCTGACGCGCATCCTGCGCGAAAAAGGCGCGCAGGGCGGCGCCATTTTGGTCGGCAACCAGGGCGTCGAGCCGAAAGAGGCGCAGGCGATCGAACTGGCCCGTTCCTTCCCTGGCCTGGCCGGCATGGACCTGGCCAAGGTCGTCTCGACCCAGAAGCCGTACGAGTTCACCGAAACCGAGTGGACCCTGGGCGAGGGCTACGGCAAGCTGATCGATCCAAAATTCCACGTGGTCGCTTTCGACTACGGCGTCAAGAAGAACATCCTGCGCATGCTGACCGAGCGCGGCTGCAAGGTGACGGTGCTGCCGGCCCAGGCCACCGCTGCCGACGCGCTGGCGCTGAACCCGGACGGCATCTTCCTGGCCAACGGCCCGGGCGACCCGGAGCCGTGCGATTACGCGATCGCGGCATCGAAAGAGCTGATCGAGCGCGGCATCCCGACCTTCGGAATCTGCCTCGGCCACCAGATCATGGCGCTCGCTTCCGGCGCCAAGACGCTGAAGATGAAGTTCGGCCACCACGGCGCGAACCATCCGGTGCAGGACCTCGATTCGAAGAAGGTGATGATCACCTCGCAGAACCACGGCTTCGCAGTCGATGCCGCGACCTTGCCGGCCAACTGCCGCGTGACCCACGTGTCGCTGTTCGACGGCTCGCTGCAGGGCTTTGCCCGCACCGACAAGCCGGCGTTCTGCTTCCAGGGCCACCCGGAGGCGTCGCCTGGACCGAACGACGTCAGTTACCTGTTTGACCGCTTCATCAGCCTGATGCAAGCCGCGGAGAAAAAATAAATGCCTAAACGTAGTGACATTAAAAGTATTCTGATTATTGGCGCGGGCCCGATCATCATCGGCCAGGCTTGCGAGTTCGATTATTCCGGCGCACAGGCGTGCAAGGCGCTGCGCGAAGAGGGCTACAAAGTCATCCTCGTCAACAGCAACCCGGCCACCATCATGACCGACCCGGAGATGGCCGATGTGACCTACATCGAACCGATCACGTGGAAAGTCGTCGAGCGCATCATCGCGAAAGAACGTCCTGACGCGATCCTGCCGACCATGGGCGGCCAGACCGCGCTGAACTGCGCGCTCGACCTGCACCGCCACGGCGTCCTCGAACGCTACAACGTGGAGCTGATCGGCGCGACGCCGGAAGCGATCGACAAGGCCGAGGACCGCTCCAAGTTCAAGGAAGCGATGACCAAGATCGGCCTCGGTTCGGCGCGTTCGGGCGTGGCCCATTCGATGGACGAAGCGTGGACCGTGCAGCGCGAGCTGGGCTTCCCGACCATCATCCGT
>DASWSX010000130.1:0-1926 GCA_036402435.1 Telluria sp.
GGCCGCAGCGAGCGCGCCCGCCCCGGCGCCCGCGCCCGCGGCTGCCCCCGCTCCGGCAGCAGCGCCTGCCGCCGTGCCGGCCGTCGCTGGCGTAAGCGGCAAGGCCGCCCATGCCAGCCCCTCGGTGCGCAAGTTCGCGCGCGAGCTGGGCGTCGACGTGTCGCGCGTGGCCGGCACCGGCCCCAAGGGCCGCATCACCCAGCAGGACGTGCAGAGCTACGTCAAGGGCGTGATGACCGGCCAGGCCGCCGCGCCGGCCCAGGCCGCCCCGGCTGGCGGCGGCGGTGGCGAGCTTGGCCTGCTGCCGTGGCCGAAGGTCGATTTCACCCGCTTCGGCGAGGTCGAAAGCAAGGCCCTGTCGCGCATCAAGAAGATTTCCGGCGCCAACCTGCACCGCAACTGGGTCATGATCCCGCACGTCACCAACCATGACGAAGCGGACATCACCGAGCTGGAAGCCTTCCGCGTGCAGCTGAACAAGGAAAACGAGAAGTCCGGCATCAAGGTGACCATGCTGGCCTTCATGATCAAGGCCACGGTCGCGGCGCTGAAGAAGTTCCCCAACTTCAATGCCTCGCTCGATGGCGACAACCTGGTGCTGAAGAAATACTTCAACATCGGTTTTGCCGCCGACACCCCGAACGGCCTGGTCGTGCCGGTGATCAAGGACGCCGACAAGAAGGGCGTGCTGGAGATCAGCCAGGAAATGAGCGAGCTGGCCAAGCTGGCGCGCGACGGCAAGCTCAAGCCGGACCAGATGCAGGGCGGCTGCTTCTCGATCTCGTCGCTGGGCGGCCTGGGCGGTACGTACTTCACGCCGATCATCAATGCGCCGGAAGTGGCCATCATGGGCGTGTGCAAGTCGTTCCAGAAACCGGTGTGGGACGGCAAGCAGTTCGTGCCGCGCCTGACGCTGCCGCTGTCGCTGTCGTGGGACCACCGCGTCATCGACGGTGCCGAGGCCGCGCGCTTCAACACGTACTTTGCGCAATTGCTGGCGGACTTCCGCCGTATCCTGCTCTAACTCGGCAGCGCACACCGGCATTGCCGGTGTGCGCCCAAGCCTGACGATAGGAGCGAGCCATGACTACCTGTGTTGTCGTCAAGAAGGGCGTCGAGGTGGCGATCGCGGCGGACGCGCTGGTCACCTTCGGCGATACGCGGCTGTCGCGCGCGTATGAGCGCAACCAGAAGGTCTTTCCGGTCGGCGACGGCTTTATCGCGCTGGCCGGGACGACCGCGCACTTCCCGGTCATGCGCACGCTGCTGGCGGGCCTGGGCGAGGAATGCAGGCTGGGCTCGCGCGACGACGTGTTCCGCACCTTCCTGAAGGTGCACGAGAAGCTGAAGACGGACTACTTCGTCAACACCAAGGAAGACGATGACGATCCCTACGAGTCGTCGCAGATCGTATGCCTGATCGCCAATCCGGCGGGCATCTTCGGCGTCTACTCGTACCGCGAGGTGTTCTCGTTCGACCGCTTCTGGGGCATCGGCTCGGGCCGCAACTACGCGCTGGGCGCGATGCATGCGGTCTATGACCGGCCGGACCTCGGCGCGGGCGAGATCGCGCGCATCGGCGTCGATGCCGGCGTGGAGTTCGACAAGAGCTCGTCGGGACCGATCGAGATGCACACGGTGCGGCTGCACCAGGAAGACGCCGCGGCGGCACTCGCCGACGATGCCGCGGGCGGCGAGCCGGCGGCCGGCGACGCAGCAACCAACAACGACGGCGCGCCCTGAAGCCGAGAGGCGGGCGCGCATAGAGGAGCAAATATGAGTGTGATCGAAGTCAAGGTGCCGGATATCGGCGATTTCGACGCGGTTGAAGTGATCGAGGTGCTGGCCAAGGCCGGCGATACGGTCGAGGTGGAGCAGTCCCTGATCGTGCTGGAGTCCGACAAGGCCAGCATGGATGTGCCGTCG
>DASWSX010000131.1:0-2682 GCA_036402435.1 Telluria sp.
GCGTGCTCGTCGACCAGCAGGCCTTCGCACTGGTGGAACATCGGCGTGTGGGTCTGGTCGCTGTCGCTGCGGTAGACCTTGCCCAGCGCGATCATGCGCAACGGCGGTTTGTGGTCCTGCATGTAGCGCACCTGCACGCCCGAGGTGTGCGTGCGCAGCAGGCGGCCGTCGCCGAAATAGAAGGTGTCGTGCATCGCGCGCGCCGGATGGTGCGGCGGGAAGTTCAACGCTTCGAAGTTGTGCCAGTCGTCTTCGATTTCCGGGCCGTCGCTGAGCTCGAAACCGAGGCGGCCGAAGATGTCGGCGATGCGCTCGATGGTGCGGCTCACCGGATGCAGGCCGCCGCGCGCGGCGTCGATGCCTGGCAGGGTGACGTCGATGGTCTCGGACGCCAGCCGGGTCTCGAGCGCTGCTTCGTCCAGCGCCACCTTGCGCTCGCTGAGCGCCGCCGTGAGCACGTCACGAGCCTGGTTGATCGCCTCGCCCGCCGTCTTGCGCTGGTCGGGCGGCAACGCACCGAGCTGCTTGAGCTGCGCGGTGACGCTGCCGTGCTTGCCAAGCAGCGCGATGCGCAGGCTTTCGATCGCATCGGGCGTATCCGCTGCTGCGATGTCGACCAGCGCCTGCCGGGTCAATGATTCGATTCCACTCATTCGCTCTCGAACCCCAAGAAAATCCCTGTCCCCAAAACGAACATGGGGAAGGACTTGCGCCCTTCCCCATGCGTGTACTTCGTTGTGCGATCCGCGGCGGCCGCCATCGCGGGGACCGGCAACCGGATCGACAAACTTACGCCGCGAGCGCGCTCTTCGCCTTTTCAGCCAGCGCCGCAAAACCCTTCGCGTCGTGCACGGCGATGTCCGCCAGCACCTTGCGGTCGAGGGTGATGCCGGCCTTGAGCAGGCCGTTGATGAAGCGGCTGTAGCTCATGCCGTTGATGCGGGCCGCCGCGTTGATGCGGGTGATCCACAGCGAACGGAAATTGCGCTTCTTCTGCTTGCGGCCGATGTAGGCGTACTGCAGGGCCTTCGTCACCGCCTGCTTGGCGACGCGGAAGACCTTGCGGCGGGCGTGGTAATAGCCCTTGGCCTGCTTCAGGATTTTCTTGTGGCGGCGACGCGCCGTAACACCACGTTTAACTCGTGCCATGGTTCAGTCTCCTCACAAATACGGAAGCATGCGGTCCAGACGGCCCGCGTCCTCGGCACGAACATGGTTCGTCTGCCGCAGGTTGCGCTTCCGCTTGGTCGCTTTCTTCGTGAGGATGTGGCTCTTGTTGGCGTGGCCGCACTTGTACTTGCCGGAAGCAGTCTTCCGGAAGCGCTTGGCCGCCGCCCGATTGGTCTTGATCTTGGGCATTGCGATGTCCTTTCGGAGGTTCTTTTACTGGCCTGGGCGGTGGCTGGCGCCACACTTTCCGTCCTGCCCGTGCCGGCTTGTAAGTCGTTGATCCTTATGGATTCAGCGACGGGTTCCTGATATTGCAAACAACCAGCCCGGCGAACCGGGCCGCGTAGTATGCCGGCTCGGCGCTGGGCTTGCAAATATTTCCTTGCGAATCAGGGGCTTCGCCGACCGGCCACAGCCCCGCTGCCGCGACCCTTAGGGGATGGGCCGGATCAGGTCTTCTTCTTCGGCGCGATCATCATCACCATCTGCCGGCCTTCCAGGCGCGGACGGGATTCGATGACGATTTCGTCGCCCAGGTCGGCCTCGATCCGGGCGGCCATCTCGCGACCCAGTTCCTGATGGCTCATTTCGCGGCCACGGAAGCGGATGTTGACCTTGACCTTGTCGCCTTCCTCGAGGAAACGGCGCATGTTGCGCAGCTTGATCTGGTAATCGCCTTCGTCGGTCACCGGGCGGAACTTGAGTTCCTTGATTTCGACCTGCTTCTGCTTCTTCTTGGCCGCGTTGGCCTTCTTCTGCAGTTCGAACTTGTACTTGCCGAAGTCCATGATGCGGCAGACCGGCGGATCGGCGTTGGGCTGGATCTCGACGAGGTCCAAACCCTCTTCCTGGGCCTGATTCAGCGCTTCATCGCGCGTGAGCACGCCAATCATCTCGCCATCGCTGCCGATGACGCGGACGCGCGGTACGCGGATTTCCTGGTTCTTTCGGTTCGGCTTTTCGGGGGTGCTGATGTTGCAATCTCCGGTGTGGATCGTGCCGGCCTGGAGCGCATCCCGGCCGGGTCATTTATACGCTGCGGGCTTTAGTTGACGCCCTCATTGCGCAAACGCGAGGTGAAATCGGCAACGGACATGGTGCCAAGATCCTCCCCTCCCCGCGTGCGCACCGCGATCATGCCGTTTTCCTTCTCGCGGTCACCGACGACGAGCAGGTACGGCACGCGCTGCAGCGTGTGCTCGCGAATCTTATAGCCGATCTTTTCGTTCCGCAAATCGGACTGGACCCGGAATCCTTGATTTGAAAGGGATTTCCGAACTTCGTCCACATAATCGGCCTGGGCATCGGTGATGTTCATGACCACGGCCTGGACCGGGGCCAGCCAGGCCGGGAACTGGCCGGCGTGATGCTCGATCAGGATGCCGATGAAACGTTCCATCGAGCCGACGATGGCCCGGTGCAGCATCACCGGGTGGCGGCGCTGGCTGCCCTCGTCGACATATTCGGCGCCCAGGCGGGCCGGCATCATGAAATCGACCTGCATGGTGCCCA
>DASWSX010000132.1:0-7162 GCA_036402435.1 Telluria sp.
TCCGTCGAAACACAACATTTTTCTCGACCGCGAGCTGTCGCAGCTCACGTTCAACCGGCGGGTGCTTGCCCAGGCAGAAGATCCGGCCATTCCCCTGCTGGAGCGCCTGCACTATCTGTGCATTGTCAGCAACAACCTCGACGAGTTCTTCGAAGTCAGGGTCGCCAGCCTCTTGGCCCAAGGCAACCCCGCCGAAAACCCTGCGCTCAGCGCCACCCTCGCCCGCATCAGCACCGAATGCCATGACCTGGTGCAGCGCCAGTACGCCGTGCTCAATTCCGAAGTTCTCCCGCAGTTGCGCGAAAAAGGCGTGCAGCTGGTGCGCCACACCGACCGCAACGAAGCGCAGCGGGCCTGGGTCAAGGACTATTTCGAGCGCGAAGTGCGTCCGCTGCTCACACCGATCGGGCTGGACCCGGCCCACCCGTTCCCCCAGGTCGTCAACAAGAGCCTGAATTTCATTGTGTCGCTGACCGGCAAGGACGCTTTCGGGCGCGGCACCGGCATCGCCATCGTCAAGGCGCCGCGGGTGCTGCCGCGCGTAATCCAGCTGCCCGACCACCTGTCGCGCAACGGCACCTCCTTCTGCCTGCTGTCGTCGGTGATCCACTCGCACATCGAAGACCTGTTCCCCGGGCGCGAAGTGACCGCCTATTCGCAGTTCCGGGTCACGCGCGACTCCGACCTGTGGGTCGACGAGGAAGAGGTCAAGAACCTGCGCCAGGCGCTCAAGGGCGAGCTGCAGGGGCGCCAGTTCGGCACCTCGGTGCGGCTGGAGGTGGCCAAGAACTGCCCCCCGGCGCTGTCGCAGTTCCTGCTGAACCAGTTCAGCCTCGACCCGTCGCGCCTGTACGCGGTCGACGGCCCGGTCAACCTGGTGCGCCTGAACGAACTGATCGACCACGTCCAGCTGCCCAGCCTGCGCTTCACGCCCTTTGCGCCCGGCCAGCTGCCCAAGCTCGGCGCCGGCAGCATTTTCGACCAGCTGAAAAAACACGACGTCCTGCTGCACCACCCTTTCCAGTCGTTCCAGCCGGTGGTCGACTTCATCTGCGCCGCCGCGCGCGACCCGGACGTGGTGGCCATCAAGCAGACCATCTACCGCACCGGCACCCACTCCGAGCTGATGGAAGGCCTGGTGGCGGCTGCGCGCGCCGGCAAGGAAGTGACCGTCATCCTCGAACTGATGGCGCGCTTCGACGAGGAAGCCAACATCAACTGGGCCGACAAGCTGGAACAGGCCGGCGCGCAGGTGGTGTATGGCGTGGTAGGCCTGAAGACGCACGCCAAGATCGCGCTGGCGATCCGGCGCGAGGACGGCGGCCTGAAGTTCTATTCGCACCTCGGCACCGGGAACTACCACCTGACCACCACGCGCCTGTACACCGACTTTGGCCTGTTGACCGCGCGCCAGGAGATCGGCGAGGAGGTCAACGAGGTATTCATCCACCTGACCAGCCTGTCCAAGCCGCAGAAGCTCCGGCACCTGTGGCTGGCGCCGTTCACCTTGCAAAACGAGATCATCAAGGCGATCCGCAACGAGGCCCGCCTGGCGCGCTCGGGCCGTCCGGGCCGCATCATCGCCAAGGTCAACGCGCTGGTGGACGAATCGGTGATCCGCGCGCTGTACGCGGCCTCCCAGGACGGCGTGAAGATCGACCTGATCGTGCGCGGGGCCTGCACCCTGAACCCCGGCGTGCCGGGCCTGTCGGAAAATATCAAGGTACGCTCGATCATCGGCCGCTTCCTCGAGCACAGCCGGATCTACTACTTCCGCAACGACCTGGCGCACGACGTCTACCTGGCCAGCGCCGACTGGATGAGCCGCAACCTGTTCCGCCGCATCGAGGTGGCGTTCCCGGTGCTGGACAAGGCGCTGAAGCGGCGCGTGATCGCCGAAGGACTGAACCCCTACCTGAAGGACAACTCGAACGCGTGGGAGCTCGAACCGGGCGGGCAGTACCAGCGCCGCCGCGCGCGCAGCAAGCAGACCGGATTTTCGGCCCAGGACTACCTGATGAAACTGCTGGGGACGCCGGCGGCCGAACCGGGCGAATGACGAACCCTGCGGCATAACGACAAGGAGGATGGCATGGACCTGATCTTGTGGCGCCACGCGGAGGCGGCCGATCCCGAGCCGGGCATGGCCGACATGCAGCGCACCCTGACCGCGAAGGGCCAGAAACAGGCGCGGCGCATGGCCGAATGGCTCACCTCGCAGCTGCCGGAGAGCTGCAAGGTGCTGGTCAGCCCGGCGGTGCGGACCTTGCAGACGGTCGAGCCGCTGGGCCGCAAGTTCAAGGTGCAGCCCGAGATCGGCCCTGGCGCCGACCCGCGCGACGTGCTGCGCGTGGCCAACTGGCCCAACGGGCGCGACCCGGTGCTGATCGTTGGCCACCAGCCGACGCTCGGCCAGGTTGCCGCGCTGCTGCTGTCGGGCGAGCCGCAGTATTGGGAGATGAAGAAAGCCAGCGCCTGGTGGTTCGTCCAGCGCGAGCCGAACGACCCGCACGGCCTGTACCTGAAGGCGGTGATGGCGCCCGACCTGATTGTTAAATGAAGCGGGGTCTTTCCTTGCAAAGATGCTGCAACCTGCTAAAGTTTAGATGTATCAATTCACTAGGGAGCGCCGGAAACGACGTTGGTTTATATGTTAAGCATGCTCGTCATTGGAATTCTGGGAGGCATGGCGGGACTGGTCCTTTACGAACTGGTGGCAGAAGTCCGCGGAGGGTCGCAGGAACTGCATGATCGCTATCACGAATAGCAAAACGGCCCGGGTTACGGGCCATATAAAAAGCGGCAAGGCCTATAAGCGCTTGCCGCTTTTGCATGTGCAGGCCCGCTGCCGCTAGACGTGCAGCAGCAAGTGTTCGCGCTCCCACGGACTGATCACGGTCATGAACTCCAGGTGCTCCTGTTCCTTGATCGCGGCGTACACGTCGACGAAACGCTGCCCCAGCACTTCGACCAGCTTGTCCTCGGCGCGCAGCATGCGCAGCGACTCGGGCAACCCCTGCGGCAGCTCGAAATCGAGATGCTGCGCGCTGCTGCCGGTGGCGCCGGTCGGCTCCAGCTGTTCGGTCATGCCCAGGTAGCCGCAGGCCAGCGTCACCGCGAACGCAAGATAGGGATTGGCGTCGGCGCCGATCACGCGGTTTTCGACGCGGCGGTCGGCTGGCCGGGACGCAGGCACGCGGAAACCCACGGTGCGGTTGTCCACGCCCCACTGGACGTTCACCGGCGCATAGGTATGGCGCACGATGCGGCGGTAGGAATTGACGTAGGGCGCCGCCAGCGCCATCGCCGAGGGCATGTAGCGCTGCAGCCCGCCGATGTAATGGGAGAACGCCTTCGACGGCGAGCCGTCCGGGTTGCTGAACAGGTTCTCGCCGGTGGCCGTCACCTGCACGCTCTGGTGCACATGCATCGCCGAGCCAGGCTCATTGGCCATCGGCTTGGCCATGAAGGTGGCATACATATTGTGTTTGAGGGCCGCCTCGCGCAGCGTGCGCTTGAAGTAGAACACGTTGTCGGCCATCCCGAGCGGATCGCCATGCAGGAAGTCGATGCCCATCTGGCCTGCCCCGATCTCGTGGATCAGCGTGTCGACGTCCAGCTGCATCAGGTCGCAATAATCGTAAATATCCTCGAACAGCGGATCGAACTCGTTGACCGCATCGATGCTGTAGATCTGGCGGCTGGTCTCGGCGCGGCCGCTGCGCCCGACCGGCGACTTGAGCGGCTGGTTCGGGTCCATGTTCTGGGCGGTCAGGTAGAACTCCAGCTCGGGCCCGATGACCGGGGACCAGCCGCGGTCGGCGTACAGCTTGAGCACGCGGCGCAGTACCGAGCGCGGCGCGAAGTCGACCAGGGTGCCGTCGGCAAAGAAGCAATCGTGGATCACCTGCCCGGTCGGGTCCGCCGCCCACGGGACGATGGTGACGGTGGCCGGATCGGCCTTCAGGATCATGTCGCGGTCGGTGGCCGAGATGGCGCGCTCGAAGGCCGGGTCGCCCACCGGATAATTGCCGGTGACGGTCGTGCCGAGCACGGCTTCCGGCATGCGCATGCCGCGCTCTTCGGTAAATTTGGTGCGCGGCAGGATCTTGCCGCGGGCAACGCCGGTCAGGTCCGGCACCAGGCATTCAATTTCGCTGACCCGTTTCTCGTTGAGATACAGGTCCATGTCGCTATAGGTAAAATTCTGGCGCAGCGCCATGCATTCCTCCTTTGCGCGAGGACTGTTGTCGATATTGAATTATATCGCGGCTGGTCGCGCGACGGAGCTCAGTCCAGCTCGCGCAGCCGGTTGAATGCCTCGTCGATCCGTTCGACCGCCACGATCTTCATGCCTTCGATCGGCTGCTTCGGCACGTTCGATTTCGGGATCATCGCAATCGAGAACCCGAGCTTGGCCGCTTCGCGCAGGCGCTCCTGCCCGCGCGGAGCCGGGCGGATCTCGCCGGCCAGGCCGACTTCGCCGAACACCACCAGCCCGCGCGGCAGCGGCTTGTTGCGCATCGACGAATTAATCGCCAACAGCACCGCCAGGTCGGCCGCCGGTTCGCTGATCTTCACGCCGCCGACCGCGTTGATGAACACGTCCTGGTCGAACGCGGCGATGCCGGCGTGCCGGTGCAGCACGGCGAGCAGCATCGCCAGCCGGTTCTGCTCCAGGCCCACCGACAGCCGGCGCGCATTGGGCAGGTGGCTGGTATCGACCAGTGCCTGGATCTCGACCAGCAGCGGACGCGTGCCCTCCTGCGTCACCAGCACGCAGGCGCCGGGCACCGGGGTGTCGTGCTGCGACAGGAACAGCGCCGACGGATTCGACACGCCCTTCAGGCCCTTCTCGGTCATCGCGAACACGCCCAGTTCGTTCACCGCGCCGAAGCGGTTCTTGATGGCGCGGACCAGGCGGAAGCTCGATTGCGTATCGCCCTCGAAGTACAGCACCGTATCGACGATATGTTCAAGCACGCGCGGACCGGCCAGCGCGCCTTCCTTGGTGACGTGGCCGACCAGGATGATCGTCACGCCGGTCTGCTTGGCCATGCGGGTCAGCTGGGCGGCGCACTCGCGCACCTGCGCCACCGAGCCTGGCGCGGAGCTGAGCGCGTCGGAATAAATGGTCTGGATCGAGTCGATCACCGCCACTTCAGGCTTGAGCGACTCCAGCGTGCCGAGGATTTTCTCGAGCTGGATCTCGGCCTGCAGTTTCAGGTCCTTGCCTTCGACGGCCAGCCGGCGCGCGCGCAGCGCGATCTGGGCGCCGGACTCCTCGCCGCTGACATACAGGGTGCTCTTCACCTGCGAGATATTGGCCAGCGCCTGCAGCAGCAGGGTCGACTTGCCGATACCCGGGTCGCCGCCGATCAGCACCACGCCGCCGGCCACCAGGCCGCCGCCCAGCACCCGGTCGAACTCCTCGATGCCGGTGCCGAAGCGCGGCACATCGACCGCCTCGATATCGGCCAGCGACAGCACCGGCGCGGTCTGCGCCAGGCTCTTGTACTGCTGGTTCGACAGCCGGTTCACCCCCGGCGCCTCGACCACCGACTCCACCATCGTGTTCCACTGGTGGCAGGCGCTGCACTGGCCGGTCCATTTGCTGCTGATGGCGCCGCAGTCGCTGCAGGTGTAGTTGGTTTTTGCCTTAGCCATGGGATCCCAGGTCCGCTTCCAGCATGCGCACGCGCGGCGCGACGGCGCACATCAGCTCATAGCCGATGGTGCCGGCGGCGTCGGCCACCTCGTCGATCGGCAGCCCGGCGCCCCACAGCACGGCCTTGCTGCCGACGCGCGCGCCGGGGATGGCGGTCAGGTCGACGGTCATCATGTCCATCGAGACGCGGCCGACCAGCATGGTGCGCACGCCATCGACGATGACTGGCGTGCCGTGCGGTGCGTGGCGCGGGTAGCCGTCGGCGTAGCCGCAGGCAACCACGCCGATGCGCATCGGTGCGCTGGCTTCGAAGCGGCTGCCGTAGCCGACCGTTTCGCCGGCGCCGATATCCTGGATGCCGATGATCTCGCTGGCCAGCGTCATGGTCGGGCGCAGGCCGAAGTCGGCGGCCGCCCTGCCGCCCGGCGTGCCGCCGTACAGCATGATCCCGGGACGGACCCAGTCGTTCGACAGGTCGGCCGCCAGCGCGGCCTGGTGCAGCACCCCGCCGGAATTGGACAGGCTGCGCGGGCCGTCGATGCCTTCGGCGCCGGCGCAGAAGCGGCGCACCTGCTCGCGCACGGTCAGGCGCGGGTGTTCGAGTTCGTCGGCGTTGGCGAAGTGGGTCATCAAGGTGATCTCGCGCACCGCGGCGATCGAGCGCACCCGCTTCCACGCCTCGGCAAACTGGTCCGGGCGGAAGCCGAGGCGGTTCATCCCCGTGTTCATCTTCAGGTGGATGTCGATCGGGCGGCTGAATGTGGCCTGCTCCAGCATCTCGATCTGCTCCGGGCAATGGACGCAACTATTCAGGTTGTATGTATCGAGCAGCGCCGTGTCGGCGGCCTCGAAGATTCCTTCGAGCAGCAGGACCGGCCGGGTCCAGCCAAGTTCGCGCAGGCGGACGGCGCCCTCGGTCTCGATCAGGGCCAGGCCGTCGGCCCCGGCAAAGCCGCGCATGCCGCGTTCGAGCCCGTGGCCATAGGCGTTCGCCTTGACCACGCCCCACACCTTCGCGCCCGGGGTGCAGGCGCGGACCCGGGCCAGGTTATGCTGCATGGAATCGAGATGGACGGTAGCGCTGAGCGGCCTTGGCATGGATCGAATGGCATAGTTTACAAGAGGCTCTATTTTACCGGACGCGGCCCGTTTCGCAGCGCGGATTTCTTTGGGTTCATTGGCATTCATGGTATAAAGCAACCCACACTTGTTTTAGAGCTTTCGAATGAATCGTGGTTTCTATACCATCATGGCGGCCCAGTTTTTTTCGTCGCTGGCGGACAATGCACTGCTGTTCGTCGCGATTGACCTGCTGATCTCCATGAACGCACCGGCATCGCTGACGCCGCTGCTCAAGCTTTCATTCGTGCTGTTCTACGTCCTGCTGGCCGCCTTCGTGGGCGCGTTCGCCGACTCGATGCCGAAGGGCCGGGTCATGTTCATCGCCAACCTGATCAAGATTTTCGGCTGCGCGCTGATGGTGTTCCAGCTGCA